>NZ_JBQEPF010000002.1:0-354474 GCF_052045575.1 Bacillus sp. 22190
TCTAAAAAGTGTTCTTCTACAAAGGTGTCGCCGCCAAAATTTGTATCATCAAGTGTCCCAGAAACACCTTCATGAAAGGCTTTTTGTTTATCAATGAAGCTAATAAACATGTCCACATTTCCGGCGAGTTCTTTGTAGAAGCTTTTAATGTTATCGGCACCTTTTCCAGTGAAGTCGTCACCGAGGTTGGCAACACCTTGTAATGCCTTTTTTAAATCTATCATTTGTTCGCGGAGTTCCTGATAGTGTTTTGCCCTTGTATCCATGGCACTGGTTAGTGCTTTTGCATCAAGTATCTTGCCCAGAAAGGTTCACTCCCTTCTCAAATAAGTATGTTTATTCTAACAATATAAAAAAATGTAATGAATAGGAAAAAAGTAGTGAGTGCTAAAGCTCTAAATACTAGATTGGTCAACACACTGCTGAAGTAATTTGACCTTTCCATCCTGGCAAAAAACGTGATGCCGGCGAAGGTCCAGGGTTTTATGAAATTGACGAGCATGACAACAACAAAGGTCCTTTTGAAAGTAAAAAGGACTATGTGGTATTCAACAACATTCTCATGTTCGAAGTGAATAAATATAAAAAGTAAAGTAACATCAAAGCCATCTAGTCCAACTAGGTGGCTTTTGCGTTAGTTCGACAGCTTTCAGCAATTTTAAGGTAAATTTAAGCTTCCATTTCATTTCAATTATATTAAATTTTTGTTACAATAAGACAGGTTTGCCCGAAGACACGTTCATACTTTGGACATCTTTTTTTCATCAATTCTTAAAATTTTTATGTTTTGATATGAAACTCTTTTGATGGTCCATGCGTCTTTATAAGTGTCAAAAGAAAAGAGGTTATCAATATGCTATTCAAAAAGCTATCAGAAAATAAGTCTGTAAAATGGATAGGATATACAAGCTTTTACTTACTTATTTTGCTATTATTGTTTTTTATTTACGGATTCCATACAGCAAATACGGGATCATTCATTTACAACGATTTTTAATTGGAGATTAAACTATGAAACTATTACACACGATTCATGAATACCAACAAACGAAACCGACACAGCCAGCATTTGTTTCTCAACATGCTTCGATCACATATGATGAGCTTTGGCGTCTATCAGACCAAATGGCTGGTGCGATCGATGCAGTCGCAACTGACAGTGCACCTGTCATTGTCTACGGTCATATGGAGCCAGAGATGCTGATTTCTTTCTTAGGCACTGTGAAATCAGGCAGACCTTATATTCCGGTCGACATCTCAATACCTGTCGAGCGCATCGTCTCAATCATTGAAAGCTCAAAAGCCAGTCTATTGATATGTGCAAATGAGCAGAATGTATTAGATGTAGAAGAACACATTGAAGTAAAGAGTGCGGCATCGCTGTTATCGCTTGAAAAAGAAGCACCGCCATCCACGCAGTGGGTTCAACAAGATGATGTTTTCTACATTATTTATACGTCTGGCAGTACCGGGAAACCGAAAGGCGTTCAGGTAACAGCCAGCAATTTAGAAAGCTTTACAGGATGGATGTGCCGCGATTTCCCAATTGGTGAGGGGCGCACGTTCTTAAATCAAGCACCATTTTCTTTTGACTTATCAGTGATGGATTTGTATCCAGCGCTTCAATCAGGCGGCACGCTGTACTGTTTAGTGAAAGATCTTGTGAATAAGCCGAAGGATATGTTTGCAGCACTTGGTCAATCTGACGTTGAAGTGTGGATATCAACACCTTCCTTTGTGCAAATGTGCTTAATGGACCCATCCTTTACAGGTGAGCTTTTACCAAAGCTAAACGTTTTCCTTTTCTGCGGTGAGGCGCTTCCTGTCTCTGTAGCAAGTGCGCTTCTTGAGCGTTTTCCTAAGGCGCAGGTTTTTAATACGTATGGTCCAACTGAAGCAACTGTTGCGATTACATCGATTGAAGTCACGCAGGAGATTCTTGATCAGCACGATTCTTTACCAGTCGGTTATGCCAAACCGGATACAGATATCGTCATTTTAGATGAAGAAGGCAAGACACTCCCTGATGGGGAAAAAGGGGAAATTGTCATCGTGGGGCCAAGCGTCACGAGAGGCTACTTAGGTGAACAAGCCTTAACGGATAAAGTGTTTTTTGAACATGAAGGACGCCCTGCTTACCGCACAGGTGATGCAGGTGTGGCGCAGGATGGTTTGATTACGTGCCACGGTCGTCTGGACTATCAAATTAAGCTACATGGATACCGGATGGAGCTTGAAGAAATTGAATATCATGTGAGCGAGACAATGTATGTCAATGCTTGTGTGATTGTGCCATTCCAGCCAAACGGTCATGTGGAGTACTTGATTGCAGCCATTGTTCCAGCAGCGCATTCCTTTGAAAAAGAATATCAGCTGACAAGTGCGATTAAGAAAGAAATGGCGGATTCACTTCCTGCGTACATGATTCCAAGAAAGTTTGTTTATCTTGAGCAGCTGTACATGACGCCAAACGGGAAGGTTGACCGTAAAAGAATCGCGAAAGAGGTTCTTCTATGATCCCGTTTAGTTCATTCTTTTTCTTCATTCTAATTGGTATTCTTCTTTTGCCGACGATGATTCTTGGTCTACGCGGCAAAAGAATGCAGGGCTACAACATGTTTGCAACGGTTGTGGCACTCGCGCTTATTTTCTCAAAGGATGCACATGGCGCTTTGTTGCTGTTCTTGTTTACAGTGTGGCAAGTCTTGATCATCCGCCTATACCTTGCGTACCGGCTGAAGGCGAACCGTGCGTCTGTCTTCTATATGGCAGTGGTGGCATCGATTTTGCCGCTTGTACTATCAAAGATTTTACCGTTCTTTTTAACTCATCAGCCGCATCAACCGCCGCCAATGAACTGGCTGAGCTTTTTGGGGATCTCGTACTTAACATTTAAAGGTGTTCAGTTAATTATCGAGACAAGAGACGGCTTGATTAAAAAGAAAATCCCGATTCACCGTTTGGTCTATTTCATCGTCTTTTTCCCGACGATTTCGTCAGGTCCAATTGACCGTTACCGCCGGTTTGAAAAGGATATGGATACACCGCCTGAAAAAGAAGTGTACAGTGATCTTTTATATGCAGGGATTCATAAAATTTTTATCGGGTTCTTATATAAGTTCATTATTGGTTATCTCATTCACACATATATTCTCATGAATATTCATCACATTAGCAGCAGTCACTTTGTTCAACAGTTAACGTATATGTATGCGTACAGTATGTATTTGTTCTTTGACTTTGCTGGATATACAGCATTTGCTGTAGGTGTGAGTTATATCATGGGTATTAAATCACCAGAAAACTTTAATAAACCGTTTATCAGCCGTAATATTAAAGACTTCTGGAATCGCTGGCACATGTCGCTATCCTTCTGGTTCAGAGATTATGTGTTTATGAGATTTGTGTTCTTTATGACAAAGAAGAAGTGGATCAAGAACCGGATGGCTGTATCAAATATTGGGTACTTTGTCCTCTTTCTATTGATGGGTGCTTGGCATGGTCTCGCCCTTCAATACATTATTTACGGACTATACCATGCAGTTGTGATGTCCGGTTACAATTTATTTGAGAAGTGGAATAAAAAGCACAAGTGGTGGCCGGATAATAAGGTCACAATGGTTGTGTCGATCATTATTACATTCCACGTCATTTGTTTCGGTTTTTATATTTTTTCAGGAAAACCATTTCATCATTAATGGATAAGGGAGTAGAAAATTATGGAATTTAAAAATCAAGTATTCGGTATTATTGCAGAGGTTTGTCAGGATGACGTTGTGAAAGAAAATCCAGAGATTGCGATTTTTGAAGAAGGTCTTCTTGATTCATTTGGTACAGTTGAATTGCTCATGGCAATTGAAAGTCAGCTAGGAATTATGGTTCCGATTACAGAATTTGATCGTGATGTGTGGGATACACCGAATCACATTGCTGAGCAGCTGGCAGAGATGAAGTAATGAAAAAGCGTTTTTTTGGGCCGCTTATTTTAGCGGCTGTTCTATTCATTGGTGTTCTTCTTGTACCAAATACATGGCTCTCACATCTGATCCCAAAAGACAAATTACAAAAGTCAGCCACAGAATTAGATCCAGGGATGTTCCAAGGGCTTTATTTACAAGATGAAATGCTAAAAGATCCAACTTATTTGCCGATCTATGGATCTTCTGAACTTTCCCGTTTTGATCCATATCACCCTTCGAATTTCTTTCATGAGAATCCTCAAGGGTTTACACCTTATCTTGTTGGAAAAGGTGGATCGCAATCATTAATTCATGCCATGAACTTTGCAGCGCATATGGATGAATTAAAAGGGAAAAAGCTTGTGTTTATCGTGTCCCCGCAGTGGTTTGTCAAAGGGGGATCAGACGAGAATCACTTTGCTCCTAACTATTCAGCGCTTCAGGCGCTTGATCTTGCTTATAATAAAGAAATTGATCCAGCTGTGAAAAAAAAGCTCATCAAAAGAATCATGAAGTTTAAGGCAGTAAAGAACGACATGGTCATCACAGAGCTTTTTAAAGCAGAGCTTTCTGGGAACAAATTCGCTTATGGCGCGATTTCTCCTATTGCAAAAATGTATTATGGCATGCTTCAAAAGAAAGACATGTACTATACAATCGGATCTGGGCATGAGCGCAAGCTTCGTCCGTCTCCTTCAGTGAAAGGGAAAACATGGACTGAGCTTGAAAAAGAAGCGAGTGTCTTAGGATCCGAAAAAGCAGGGGACAACCCGTTTTATATTGATCAGAGACTGTTTGATCGTAAGCTGAAGCCGATCATGAAAAAGATGAAGGATTCTCGTCGCGACAATTCTTATGCAGCATCACCTGAATATAAAGATTTCCAGATCATGCTGGATATTTTAAAACAGGCAGGGGCGAAGCCTTTATTTGTGACGATTCCCGTCAACGGAAAATGGTATGATTACACTGGTTTTCCGAAAGAGGGACGTACAGATTATTATCAAAAAATCAATCGTCAAATTCGAGATAATGGGTATGAAGTCGCAGATTTGACTTCGCATGAGTATGACCCATATTTCTTTAAGGACACGATACATGTGTCGTATAAAGGATGGGTATACATCGATAAGGCGATCGAAAAGTTTTACAAAGAGCAGTAGATTGCAGTAGATTGCAGCAGCTTTCTGCTGCTTTTTGTTTGTCGAATGAGTGGATTTCTTGTATAAATAAGGTGGAAGGGCTATGCTGAATATGGAGGCGATACGATGAATCGTTCTGAGAAAAAAGAACTATTAAAGCGTTCAAAGAAGCATTTTAATGATCATGCCTTTTGGGAAAAGTTAAAAAAGACGGCACAAAAAGCTGGAGTTTCTCTTGTCTATGCTGTGTTATTACTTTATTATACATTGCAAAAACCCGAAGTACCGGTTAAAGCGAAAACCCTCATCATTGGGGCGCTAGGGTACTTTATCCTTCCGATTGATCTGATCCCTGATACATTGGTGGGGATCGGCTACACAGATGATCTAGGCGCCATCACATTTGCTCTGCTTCAAGTGGCAATGTACATTGATGACGATGTCAAAGGAAAAGCGAAAGACAGACTGGGAAAATGGTTCGGTGAAAAAAGCGATACGTCTTTCATTGATCAAAAGCTTGAAGATGGCGGTATGCCGTCTGCTTAAAGAAAAGCCTCCTAAACGGAGGCTTTTTTCATTATCCTAAAAATTTCACGCAAACCGGATGCGGAACGGTGATGTCTGATTGTAAGACAGTGAGTCGACCGGTTTCTTTGTCACGTTTGTATAACACAAGGTTGCTAGATTCTTGGTTTGAACCAACGAGAAATTCTTCTGTTGGATCAAGGACAAAGTCTCTAGGCCAATTTCCTTCAGATGAAGTAATTTCAACGAGGCTTAGTTTGCCGTCATGATCTGCTTTGAAAATGGCAATGCTGTCATGTCCACGATTTCCTGCATACACAAATTGACCGTCAGAAGACACATGAATGGCGCTGCCTTGATTATTCTCTGTGAAGTCATTAGGAATGGTTGCGATCGTTTGGATCTCTTCGAAATGACCATCTTCAAAGTAACGAAGTACAATGACCTCTGAGCTGAGCTCTGTCATGACATATGCCACAGGTTTCGTTGGGTGGAATGTGATATGACGAGGGCCGCTGCCTGGTTTTGTTTCAAATGTATGGGCAAGCTCAAGTTTGCCGTTTTCTTTCTTATACGTATAAATACCGTCTGTGCCAAGGTCAACAGCCACTGCAAATTGTTCATCAGGTGTCAAACCCATAAAGTGAGTGTGCGGTTTTTCTTGACGGTCTTCGTTTGGTCCAGTGCCTTCATGCTGCGCCTGTGACAGCGTGCGGATCACTGAGCCGTTTTCAGCATCAATTTCATACATCTCTGCTGTTCCTTTATGATAGTTTGCTGTAAACGCCGTTTTTGTTTGGCTGTCCACGCTGACGTGACAAGGAGAAGCCCCATCGGCAAGCTCTTGGTTGATGAAACGAAGTGCGCCGGTGTCGGCATCAATTTGATACGCAGCAAGACCGCCCTGTGCTCCTTCTTTCACAACAGCATACACAAACTTTTGAGAATCTGAGACAGTTAAATATGTAGGATTTTCAAGTTCTGCAGCCACTTCTACTTGTTCAATCTGCTGCTTGTCCGTATTTAAAGTAAAAGAATAGATTCCTTTGCTGTCTCCTTTTGTATACGTTCCGATATAACCTCTGATGTTAGCCATGTATTGCCCTCCTTCTATTAGATGCTCTCATTCTATCACAAATTCATAGGAAAACGCTTTAGAAAGGCATGCTGAAGGAAAAAACAAACGCAATAAAATCTCACAATATTCTTCAAAAACCGTGTGAAAAAATATCACAAAAGCTTGTTCAAAAGAAAACCGTTCATGTAGAGTAAATAAATTGAAGAAAAAATACAAAAAATTTTAAGTTTTTTCATTCCTTGTCTAGCAAAGGTGTAAGCGTATACATTTTATTTTGATTAGTCTAAATTGTCTAATAATTTTAAAAATGCTGTTGACACTGTATGGAAAGCGGCGTAAGATGGGTTCAACAAAAGCAAACAAACACGAAAGAGCAAGCGTGAGACACTTCAATATAAAGTGTCTGAAAATTCAACTACTTTTTGTTTGAAAGAGAGGGTGCTCACTGAAGATGGAAGACCAAAAGGAACAGTGGATCTTTTTAAACGATGAACTCGTGAAAAAAGAGGATGCGAAAATTTCAGTTTATGATCATGGCTTCTTATATGGTGACGGTGTGTTCGAAGGAATACGTGTATATAACGGAAATATCTTTCGAATGAAAGAACACTTAGATCGCCTGTATGATTCCGCTAGATCCATTATGCTGAACATTCCATATTCACTTGAGGAGCTCACTGAAAAAATGATTCATACAGTTGAAAGGAACGGCCTAAAAGATGCCTATATCCGCCTTGTTGTCTCAAGAGGAGCCGGTGATCTTGGCTTAGATCCAAACAACTGCGGGAGAGCCAACACAGTGATCATTGTAGAACCGCTGGCCATCTTTCCAAAGCACCTATATGAAACAGGTATTGATATTGTGACAGTACCGACAAGGCGAAATCGTCCTGACGTATTGAGTCCGAAAGTGAAATCATTAAACTATTTGAATAACATTCTTGTCCGAATTGAAGCCCATATGGCCGGTGTCAGTGAAGCGCTCATGCTGAACGATCAAGGGTATGTGGCTGAAGGTTCAGCGGACAACGTGTTTATTTATAAAAAAGGCAAGCTTTATACACCGCCAGGTTATATCGGCGCACTTGAAGGCATCACAAGAAATGCCATCATGGAAATCGCAGAAGACTTAGGCTACGAAGTGAAAGAAGAACCTTTCACAAGGCATGATGTGTATACAGCTGAAGAAGTCTTCCTGACAGGAACCGCTGCCGAAGTCATCGCTGTTGTAAAAGTTGACGGCCGTATCATTGGCGAAGGAAAACCAGGGTTCCACACAAACAAACTTCTTGAACAATTCCGCAAGCGAGTCGTTGAAGAAGGAGAAAAAGTAGTCTTTACCGATGAGAACATTCACGCAAGCTAAATAGATATCGATAAACGTTGAAGAGGACTAGTAGCTTTAGAGTCAGTATCTACAGAGAGCCGGTGCTAGCTGGAAACCGGTGTTACTTTCTAAAGTGAACTCACCTCTGAGTGTCTGCTTGAAATGATAGTAGGGCAGACCGAGTGACATTGCATCACTCGTTACCAAAATGGATGAAAGATGTCCATGAGACGGCAGCATGATTTGCCGTGAACAAGGGTGGTACCGCGAAAAACAAAGCTTTTTCGCCCCTTTGACCTAGTGAAAAGTAGTGTCATTGTGGGGTGAGAAGGCTTTTTTATATGGTCTCATATCTCTATCTTGAATGGAAAAGGGTGAAAGGACTTGACTGAAGCAAGACAAAGAGGAGGAAATCAAATGGGGACAAATGTACAAATGGAGACGGAAAAATCAAATGCACCACAAACGATGAACGGTGCACTCATGTTAATTGAAGCACTCAAAAGAGAAAAAGTAGAAGTCATTTTTGGTTATCCTGGCGGAGCCGTTTTACCGATCTACGATAAAATTTACGATTCTGGTTTATTTCATGTCCTGCCAAGACATGAGCAAGGAGCGATTCACGCAGCGGAGGGATACGCAAGAGTATCTGGTAAACCAGGCGTTGTCATTGCCACATCAGGACCGGGGGCAACAAACCTAGTCACTGGAATTGCAGATGCGATGATTGATTCACTACCTATGGTTATCTTTACTGGACAGGTGGCAACCTCAGTCATTGGATCAGATGCTTTTCAAGAAGCAGATGTACTTGGTATCACAATGCCAATCACAAAACACAGCTATCAAGTGAGACGTCCAGAAGAGTTACCGGGTGTCATTAAAGAGGCATTTCACATCGCAACAACCGGCAGACCTGGTCCAGTCTTGATTGATATTCCAAAAGATGTCGCTGGCATTGAAGGGACATTTGAATACGATCAGCCAATCGATTTGCCAGGTTATCAGCCGAAAATTGAGCCGAATTATTTGCAAATTCGCAAGTTAGTAGAAGCTGTAAGCAGAGCAAAGAAACCAGTTATTCTTGCAGGAGCTGGCGTTCTTCACGGCAAAGCGTCGGAAGAATTAAGGCAATATGTAGAGCAGCAACAAATCCCTGTCGCTCATACATTGCTTGGACTTGGCGGATTCCCAGCAAAGCATGCTCTTTTCCTAGGAATGGCGGGTATGCACGGCACATATGCAGCGAACATGGCACTACATCAATGTGACTTACTCATTTCAATCGGAGCGAGATTTGATGACAGGGTAACCGGCAACCTCAATCATTTTGCAAAGCATGCGAAGGTGGCTCACATTGACATCGACCCAGCGGAAATTGGTAAAAACATTCACACCCATATCCCAGTTGTTGGTGACAGTAAGCTAGTGCTTCAAGAACTGATCAAGCAGGACGGGAAACAAGGTGAATCAGACGAGTGGAAGAGCCAGCTAAATCAGTGGAAGGAAGAATATCCACTCTGGTATGTCGAAAACGAAGCTGAAGGCTTTAAGCCTCAAAAGCTGATCGAATACATTCATCAATTTACAAAAGGTGAAGCCATTGTGGCAACCGATGTTGGGCAGCATCAAATGTGGGCTGCACAGTTCTATCCATTTGAAAATGCCGATAAATGGGTGACATCTGGTGGGCTTGGCACAATGGGATTTGGTTTACCGGCAGCGATTGGCGCGCAGCTAGCTGATCAAGAGGCAACGGTTGTGGCGATTTTAGGAGACGGAGGTTTCCAAATGACCCTGCAAGAACTTGCCGTTATCCGTGAGCTGAACCTTCCGGTGAAAGTGATTGTTCTCAATAATCACAGTCTTGGAATGGTAAGACAATGGCAAGAAATTTTTTACGAAGAACGCTACTCACATTCTAAATTTTCAGAGCAGCCAGACTTCGTGAAATTATCTGAAGCTTATGGCATTAAAGGGATCAGAATCTCATCAGACGAAGAGGCGCAAGAAAAGCTAGAAGAAGCATTAACGTCTAGAGAGCCTGTTTTCATCGATGTCAATGTAGCGAGAGATGAGAAAGTATTCCCGATGGTAGCACCGGGGAAAGGACTTCATGAGATGGTGGGGGTGAAACCTTGAAAAGAATTATTGTGTTGACTGTATTAAATCGATCAGGCGTACTGAACAGAATCACAGGCCTTTTTACGAAAAGACACTACAACATTGAAAGCATTACGGTCGGCCATTCTGAGATTCAAGATGTATCACGCATCACGTTCGTCGTCCATGTAGACCAGGAGAAAGACATCGAACAGCTGACAAAACAGCTGAACAAACAAATCGATGTTCTGAAAGTAACAGACATTACAAACCAATCAATCGTTCAGCGAGAGCTGGCTTTGATAAAAGTCGTATCTGCACCAGCATCTAGAATGGAGATCACGGGTGTCATTGAACCGTTTAGAGCTTCTATTGTAGATGTGAGCAGAGAAAGTGTCGTCATTCAGGTGACAGGTGAGTCTTCAAAAATTGAAGCACTCATTGAATTACTTAAGCCATACGGCATTAAAGAAGTCGCCAGAACTGGCACCACGGCCTTTGCGAGAGATAATCAGCAAAAGCCGCAAACAAATAAAACAATTTCAATTGTCTAAACAAAAGGAGAGAGTCAAATGGTAAAAGTATATTATAACGGTGATATTCAAGAAAACGTATTAAACGGTCAAAAGGTAGCTATCATTGGTTACGGATCACAAGGTCATGCACATGCATTGAACTTAAAAGAGAGCGGCGTAGATGTCATTGTCGGCGTAAGAAAAGGCGGATCTTATACAAAAGCACAAGAAGACGGTCATCAAGTATTCACAGTAAAAGAAGCAGCAGCACAAGCAGATGTCGTCATGGTATTACTTCCAGATGAGCAGCAAAAGAAAGTATATGATGAAGAAATCAAAGATCAATTAGAAGCAGGGAATTCACTTGTATTCGCACACGGATTCAACGTTCACTTCCATCAAATTGTTCCTCCAAGTGACGTAGATGTGTATCTTGTGGCTCCAAAAGGTCCAGGACATCTTGTAAGAAGAACATATGAGCAAGGCGCTGGTGTACCTGCACTATTTGCTATCTATCAAGATGTATCAGGTCAAGCGAAAGACAAAGCACTTGCTTATGCAAAAGCAATCGGTGGAGCAAGAGCGGGCGTTCTTGAAACAACATTTAAAGAAGAAACAGAAACGGATCTATTCGGTGAGCAGGCAGTTCTTTGTGGAGGTCTTACTTCATTAGTAAAAGCAGGTTTTGAAACATTAACAGAAGCTGGTTATCAGCCGGAGCTTGCATACTTCGAGTGTCTGCATGAACTGAAATTGATCGTTGACCTTATGTATGAAGAAGGATTAGAAGGTATGAGATATTCAATCTCTGATACAGCGCAGTGGGGTGACTTCGTATCAGGACCACGCGTTGTTGATGCAAAAGTAAAACAATCAATGAAAGCAGTCTTGACTGACATCCAAAACGGAACATTCGCGAAAGAATGGATTGTTGAAAACCAAGTGAATCGTCCACGTTTCAATGCGATCAATGCAAATGAAAATGAGCACCAAATTGAAATCGTCGGAAGAAAGCTTCGTGAAATGATGCCTTTCGTTAAACAAGGAAAGAAAAAGGAAGCGGTGAGCGTCGGTGCGAAAAATTAATTTTTTTGACACAACACTTCGAGATGGAGAGCAATCACCAGGAGTGAACTTAAATGCACAAGAAAAGCTAATCATTGCTAAGCAGCTTGAGCGCCTTGGGGTTAATATCATTGAAGCGGGTTTTCCCGCTTCATCCCGAGGGGATTTCTTAGGCGTACAAGAAATTGCAAGAACGATTAAGAACTGTTCAGTTGCAGGACTTGCACGATGTGTGAAAGGTGACATTGATGCTGCATGGGACGCATTAAAAGATGGAGCTCAACCAAGAATACACGTCTTTATTGCGACTTCTGACATTCACCTCAAGCATAAACTAAAGAAAACACGTGAAGAAGTGGTTGAACAAGCTGTTTCAATGGTGAAATACGCGAAAGAGCGCTTCCCAGTTGTTCAGTGGTCAGCAGAAGATGCATGCCGGACAGATCTTTCTTTCCTAGCAGAAATTGTAGAAAAAGTGATCGACGCAGGTGCAAGTGTCATTAACTTACCTGACACTGTTGGATACCTAGCACCAAAAGAGTACGGAAATATCTTTAAATATATGAAGGAACACGTTCCAAATATCGATCAAGTCATCTTGTCAGCACACTGTCATGATGATTTAGGAATGGCTGTAGCGAACTCACTTGCTGCCATTGAAAATGGAGCAGATCAAATTGAAACAGCTGTCAACGGTATTGGAGAGCGCGCAGGAAATGCTGCTTTAGAAGAAATTGCAGTTGCCCTTCATATTCGCAAAGACTTTTACCAAGTCGAATCAACCATTCAGTTGAATGAAATTAAGCGCACAAGTGATGTAGTGAGCAAATACTCAGGTATGATTGTACCGCGTAATAAAGCAGTCGTTGGAAACAATGCATTTGCCCATGAATCAGGTATTCACCAAGATGGATTCCTCAAAGAAAAAACAACCTATGAAATTATCTCTCCAGAGCTTGTAGGCGTCACAACAGATGTGCTTGTCCTTGGTAAACACTCCGGAAGACACGCGTTTAAAGACCGCTTAAAAACACTCGGCTTTAAATTGACTGAAGAAGAAATCAATAAGTTCTTCGAAACGTTTAAGAACTTAACAGAGAAGAAGAAAGAAATCACAGATGATGATTTAATCTCTATTATATTAGAAGAAAAAGTAGCAGACCGTAAAATCGGCTATGAATTTGAAAGTCTTCAAGTTCATTATGGGACAGAGCAAATGCCGACAGCAACAGTCTCTCTTAAAAATCAAGAAACGCAGGAAGTCATTCAAGAAGCAGCTACAGGTGCAGGCAGTGTAGAAGCTGTGTACAACACGCTTGAGCGCTGTATGGAGGAAAGAATTCATTTGCTAGATTATCGTATTCAATCCAATGGAAAAGGCAGAGACGCACTAGCGGAAGTATATGTCACTGTTTCAATAGAAGGAAAAGAAACAGCAGGACGCGGTGTAGCGCAAGATGTGCTGGAAGCATCGGCTAAAGCTTACGTCAATGCAGTGAATAGACATTTAATCTTTAAATCAAACCTAATAGAAATTGAGAAACATCACGCCATCTCATAAGAAAGGAGGAAGGGACTCATGAAAAAGAAAATTGCACTTTTGCCCGGCGATGGAATCGGACCGGAAGTCGTCACATCAGCCGTCGCTGTTCTGAAAGAGACAGCGGATCAATTTCAACACGAATTTGAATTCGAAACAGCTCTCATTGGCGGTATAGCGATAGATGAAAAAAACAATCCGCTCCCTAAAGAAACAGTAGAAGTGTGCAAAAGCGCAGATGCGATTTTATTAGGAGCCGTTGGCGGACCAAAGTGGGATCAAAACCCACCAGAGCTTCGCCCAGAAAAAGGCTTGCTCTCCATTCGCAAGCAGATGGACTTATTTGCGAACATCCGCCCTGTCAAAGTATTTGATAGCTTGAGTGAGGCTTCACCGTTAAAACAAGATCACATTAGCGGAGTAGATTTTGTCATCGTTCGTGAATTAACTGGAGGCCTCTACTTTGGCGAACCAAGTGAGCGCTACACGGATGATGAAGGAAAAGAAGCTGCGGTTGATACACTTCTTTATACAAAGGAAGAGATTGTTCGTGTATTAAAAGAAGCGTTCGACATGGCGTTAACGAGACGGAAAAAAGTAACGTCTGTGGATAAAGCGAATGTTCTCGCTTCGAGTAAATTATGGCGGGATGCGGTAGAAGAAGTTGCATCCCAATATCCAGATGTCGCATATGAGCACATGCTCGTCGATAATGCCGCGATGCAGCTTATTTATAAGCCCGCTCAATTTGATGTCATCGTGACAGAGAATATGTTTGGTGACATTTTAAGTGACGAAGCATCTATGATTACTGGCTCACTCGGCATGCTGCCATCTGCTAGTTTATCAAGCACCGGCCTTCATTTATATGAGCCGATTCATGGTTCAGCACCCGATATTGCGGGGCAAAATGTCGCAAACCCTCTGGCTACTATATTGTCAGCAGCCAGCTTGCTTAGAACATCCTTTGCTTTAGAAGAAGAAGCGGCTGCAATTGAAGCAGCTGTGGAAGCCGTTCTTGCCTCTGGCAAACGAACAAAGGACCTAGCATCAAAAGAGGGAACGTATGAAACGACTGATGATATCACGAAAGCCGTTGTAGATGCACTCAAACAACGTACGAAATCAATTGTATAAATAGAAATCTTGTTGAATTAGGTAGAGGGAGGAAAAAGGGTTATGCCTCGAACAATCATCGAAAAAATATGGGATCAGCATGTTGTCAAAAATGGCGAGGGAAAACCAGACCTTTTATATATTGATCTGCACTTGGTGCATGAGGTGACGTCACCTCAAGCATTTGAAGGATTAAGACAAAAAGGGCGCAAGGTGCGAAGACCACAAAACACATTTGCGACGATGGATCACAACATTCCGACTGTGAATCGATTTGTGATCAAAGATGAGATTGCGAAGAAGCAAGTCAGTGCTCTAGAGCGCAACTGTGCTGAATTCGGGGTCCGTCTAGCTGACCTTCACAGTGTAGACCAAGGAATCGTTCATGTCGTTGGACCAGAGCTTGGTTTAACACTTCCGGGGAAAACAATCGTGTGTGGAGATAGTCATACATCTACTCATGGCGCATTTGGTGCACTTGCCTTTGGGATTGGCACAAGTGAGGTTGAGCATGTGCTTTCCACACAAACACTTTGGCAGCAGCGTCCGAGGACACTAGAAATTAGAGTAGACGGAACGCTTCAAAAAGGGGTAACAGCCAAAGATGTCATTTTAGCAGTCATTGGCGCACATGGCGTGAAGTTCGGTTCAGGTTATGTCATTGAATACACTGGGGAAGTATTCAGAAACATGTCAATGGATGAGCGGATGACCGTTTGTAATATGTCAATTGAAGCAGGCGCAAGAGCAGGGTTGATCGCACCTGATGAAGTGACCTTTGAATATTGCCGCGGACGCAAATACGCACCGCAGGGTGAAGATTTCGAAGCAGCGATCAAAGAATGGAAAGAACTAAGAACAGATCCGGGTGCGACCTATGATAAAACCATTGTTTTAGATGGAAATCATATTTCACCAATGGTCACGTGGGGAATTAACCCAGGAATGGTGCTCCCTGTGGATGCAGCAATTCCAGGACCTGAAGATTTTGCACAAGAAGATGACCAAAAAGAAGCAAAGCGTGCTTATGAATACATGGGGGTTCACCCGCATCAGCGTATTGAAGATATTACGATTGAGCATGTGTTTATTGGCTCATGTACGAACTCAAGAATGACTGATTTACGCCAAGCCGCTTCTATGATTGAAGGACAAAAAGTAGCTGATCATGTCAGAGCGATTGTGGTTCCTGGCTCACAAAGTGTCAAACTGCAAGCAGAAGAAGAAGGTCTTCATGAAATTTTCCTAGAAGCAGGATTTGAATGGAGAGAATCTGGCTGTAGTATGTGCCTCAGTATGAATAACGATGTGGTCCCAGAAGGTGAACGCTGTGCATCTACATCAAACCGTAACTTTGAGGGACGTCAAGGGAAGGGTGCAAGAACGCATCTAGTCAGCCCGGCAATGGCTGCAATGGCTGCCATACATGGCCGATTTGTCGATGTCAGGAAGTTTAATCAAGAGAAAACAGTCGTGTAAGGAGTTGTGTCATAGATGGAGCCTTTAGTCACTCATAAAGGAAAAGCCGCTGTGCTTAACCGTATTAATGTAGATACAGATCAAATCATTCCGAAACAGTTTTTGAAAAGAATCGAACGAACAGGATATGGCCGATTTGCCTTTTTTGACTGGCGATATTTAGCAGATGGCAGTCCGAATCCAGATTTTGAACTCAATCAGCCGATTTATGAAGGAGCCTCTATTTTGATCGCAGGCGAAAACTTTGGCTGCGGATCATCAAGGGAACATGCGCCTTGGGCACTTGATGATTATGGCTTCAAAATTGTCATTGCCCCATCTTTCGCCGATATTTTTCATCAAAACTGTTTTAAAAATGGGATGCTTCCAATCCGCCTTGATTATGATGTGTGGAAAACGTTTGCTGCATCATATGAAAACAAAGGATATGAAATGACAGTTGATCTGGAAAAACAACAGATTCAAGACCATGAAGGGAATGTTACTCCTTTCGATGTAGATCCACACTGGAGAGAAATGCTCCTGAATGGCTATGATGAGATTTCATTAACATTGTTACTAGAAGATGAGATTCAGGCATTTGAAGAGAAACGTAGCAGCTGGCTGCGTGCATAAACAACGAGAAGCCGTCCCCGTGGTGTGACGGCTTCTTTTTTGCATGAAAACCTCTCGTTACTTGTGTTTACTAACCTTCGTTGGTAAACTGATAAAAAATATGCGCCCGAAAGGAACGTAAGCATGAAACATGACAAGAAGAAAGATAATGTCATTTTGTTTCCTGGTCTGAAAGAAAGACTGATTGAAAAAGGAATGGCAGCATTAAAAGATAAACAGTATCAAGAGGCGCTTCACTTATTTTCAGAAGCGAAATCGTATGATGACGATGAAGAATCCGATATTCATCTCGGTATGGCGATTTGTTTTCTAGAGCTTGGTGAGCTGCAGGATGCAAAGCGAGTATGTGAAAAGATGCTACATGAAGGATATGGACACTATTTCACTGTGCTTCAAGTGTATATGACCATCTTAATTCAGCTGAAAGAGTACGAGGAAGTCAAACAAACAATTGAGGCTGTCCTTGAAGAAAATCACCTTCCAGCAGAAAGCGCGGAGCATTTTTATAAGCTGCTTGAATTTAGCAGAAAGATGATTGAATCACCAGAAGAGATTTTAGACGAAGACGAGGAAGGCAGCGGAGAAATCAATATAGATGAAATGCTCGAGCGGCCAGAAGAGCAGGTGCAGTTCATCCATTCGCTGAAAGACCGAAACATCACGCCGCATATGGGTCTATTAAATACGATCCTACAAAAGCCTGATGGAAACCCTTTGGTCAAATCATTGATCCTGCAACTTCTGTCAGATCATGATGTGGCAAAGCCGGTTCATGTGACGAAGTTCGGTGATTCTTTAACGCTTGTTCCTTCTGAGGCTGTCAAGCCAGAGCAAATGCCACTGCTTCAGCAAGTCCTTCGAAAGCTCGATGACACACTCGGCAATGAGAACCCAACCCTTTACCAAGGGGTTGAAGAGTTATGGCGCCGGCACTTATTTGTGCTATATCCATTTCTTCCAAAATATACGGATCCGAATCTTTGGGCTGCGGCACTTCATAAAGTCGGCTATGAAATGCATGGAATCGAGATTGACCTCGAAGAATTGCATTTATTGTATGATTTTAACGAACGAGAGCTGAGAGAAGCTTGTACAATGCTGAAAGATATTGAAGAAATTTCTTATTTGTAATTTGTCGATTTAGTTGAAAGACGGACTTGTTATGTTATAATATAATGGTTGTATTTGTGCATATATCGTGCGGTTGTAAGATTCCAACGGTTGAAAGACGTTATGTATAATCAAGTCAAATGTTGTATACATAAGACCGCTTCTTTAGCGGAGTGCGTGGTTTTTGATTGGACGAAGTCTTTATGATGCTTTAGAATGTAACAACGCACAATCTGAATAGATTTTTGGAGGGAAACACACATGTCAGTAAAATGGGAAAAACAAGAAGGTAACGAAGGTGTCTTAACAGTAGAAGTTGACGCTGAAACATTTAACAAAGCACTTGATGATGCATTTAAGAAAGTAGTTAAGCAAGTATCAATCCCTGGATTCCGTAAAGGGAAAGTACCACGTGGTCTTTTCGAGCAGCGTTTTGGAGTAGAATCTCTTTATCAAGATGCACTAGATATTCTTCTTCCAGTTGAATATCCGAAAGCAATCGACGAAGCTGGTATCGAGCCGGTTGACCGCCCTGAAATCGATGTTGAGAAAATCGAAAAAGGCGAAAGCTTAATCTTCACTGCAAAAGTAACAGTGAAGCCAGAAGTAAAACTTGGTGACTACAAAGGTCTTAACGTAGAAAAAGACGACACATCTGTATCTGATGAAGATGTCCAAGAAGAGTTAAAAGCTATGCAAAACCGTCAAGCTGAGCTTGTTGTCAAAGAAGAAGGCGCAATCGAAAACGGCGATACAGTTGTTCTAGATTTCGAAGGATTCGTTGATGGAGAAGCATTCGAAGGCGGAAAAGCTGAGAACTACTCTCTTGAAGTAGGTTCTGGTTCATTCATCCCTGGTTTCGAAGAGCAATTGGTTGGTCTTGAAGCAGGTGCAGAAAAAGACGTTGAAGTGACATTCCCAGAAGAATATCATGCTGAAGACCTTGCAGGTAAACCAGCTGTATTCAAAGTGAAAATTCATGAAATCAAAGCAAAAGAACTTCCAGCACTTGACGATGAGTTCGCTAAAGATGTTGATGAAGAAGTAGAAACGATTGCAGAATTAACTGAAAAAACGAAGAAACGTCTTGAAGAAGCAAAAGAAAACGAAGCAGAAGGCAAACTTCGTGAAGAGCTAGTAGCAAAAGCTTCTGAAAATGCGGAAGTTGACGTTCCTCAAGCGATGGTTGACACTGAGCTAGACCGCATGATGAAAGAATTCGAACAACGTCTTCAAATGCAAGGGATGAACCTTGAGCTTTACTTCCAGTTCTCTGGACAAGATGAAGATGCGCTAAAAGAGCAAATGAAAGAAGATGCTGCTAAACGCGTAAAATCTAATCTTACTCTTGAAGCAATTGCTGCTGCAGAAGACCTACAAGTGTCTGATGAAGAAGTGGAAGAAGAACTTTCAAAAATGGCTGAAGCATACAACATGCCAGTTGAAAATATCAAACAAGCGATCGGTTCTACTGAAGCAATGAAAGAAGATTTAAAAGTTCGTAAAGCAATTGATTTTCTTGTAGAAAACCGTTAATATGGTGCATAATAATAAAACAGGGCGCGAGTGACTCGTGCCTTGTTTTGTACAATTTTTGACTTATCATCGCTTCTTTTGGAAACGATAGTGTAAGTCGCATCTTTCTGTCATACATATCTCAATGTGCAGTGTTACAAACACATCATTACCGTCTTTTAGGAAAGTATGGTAAAATGCATACATACTGGACCCAGAAGGGTAGCTGACTGTTAGCTACAGGCAAGTGAAGAAGAATAAGGGGTGAAAGAATGTTTAAATTCAACGAGGAAAAAGGTCAATTAAAATGCTCGTTTTGCGGAAAAACGCAAGATCAAGTGCGTAAACTGGTCGCAGGACCTGGCGTATATATATGTGATGAATGTATCGAGCTTTGCACGGAAATAGTTGAAGAAGAGCTCGGTACTGAGGAAGAAGTTGAATTCAAGGATGTTCCGAAACCTCATGAAATCCGGGAAATTCTTGATGAATATGTCATCGGACAAGAGAATGCGAAGAAATCCTTAGCTGTAGCGGTTTATAACCATTACAAGCGGATTAATTCCAACAGTAAGATTGATGATGTTGAGCTTTCGAAAAGTAACATTTCTATGATTGGGCCAACAGGAAGCGGTAAAACATTACTTGCTCAAACGCTTGCACGTATTTTAAATGTTCCATTTGCGATTGCAGATGCGACGTCTTTAACGGAAGCAGGTTACGTTGGGGAAGACGTAGAGAATATTTTACTAAAGCTGATCCAAGCAGCAGATTATGATGTAGAAAAAGCTGAAAAAGGCATTATCTACATTGATGAGATCGATAAAGTAGCAAGAAAATCAGAAAACCCTTCTATCACTCGTGATGTATCTGGGGAAGGTGTACAGCAAGCCCTTTTGAAAATTCTTGAAGGAACGGTCGCTAGTGTACCGCCTCAAGGTGGACGTAAGCATCCTCATCAAGAATTCATTCAAATTGATACAACAAATATCCTCTTCATTTGTGGTGGAGCCTTTGACGGCATTGAGCAAATCATCAAACGCCGCCTAGGTCAAAAAGTGATTGGATTCGGTGCGGAAAATAAAATTGAAGATCTTGAAAAAGAAGTCCTTCTATCAAAAGTTCTGCCAGAAGACTTACTTCGCTTCGGTTTAATCCCAGAATTCATCGGTCGTCTTCCGGTTATTGCAAGCCTAGAGCCGTTAGATGAAAAAGCACTTGTAGAAATCTTGACGAAGCCTAAAAATGCGCTCGTTAAGCAATATACAAAAATGCTTGAGCTTGATGATGTTGAGCTTGAGTTTGAAGAAGATGCTCTTAGCGAAATTGCGAAAAAAGCAATTGAGCGTAAAACAGGAGCACGTGGTCTTCGCTCCATCATTGAAGGCATCATGCTTGATGTGATGTTTGATCTTCCATCTCGTGATGATATTGAGAAATGTGTCATTACTGGTGAAACGGTTGCTGATGGTGAGCCGCCACGTCTTGTCTTAAAAGACGGTACAGTCGTGAATAAAGATACAAAAACATCGGCATAAGCCCATTTGAATGACTCCTGAATCTTTTGATTCAGGAGTTTTTTATTTATCGTGGAAGTTGTGTTTATTCCGTCCAGCTCTAGGAAATACTAGCAGACAGAAACCAATACATAACGATAGATGAAGGAGGGAGCACCGATTGAGCTGGACAGGAATCGTATTATTCATACAACTGTTCTTTGGTATCGTCATCGGGTTGTACTTTTGGAACTTACTGAAAAATCAGCGCACACAAAAGGTGACGATCGATAAAGAATCAAAGAAAGAAATGGAAGCACTCAGAAAGATGCGATCCATTAAACTGAGTGAACCTTTATCAGAGAGAGTCCGGCCAAAGGGGTTTCAAGATATTGTAGGGCAGGAAGACGGTATACGTGCACTTAAAGCTGCCCTGTGTGGACCGAACCCGCAACATGTCATCGTCTATGGACCGCCTGGTGTTGGAAAAACAGCTGCTGCTCGTCTAGTGATGGAAGAGGCGAAGCGTCACGCTGATTCACCATTTAAAAAAGATGCAGTATTTGTTGAACTTGATGCCACAACGGCAAGATTTGATGAACGAGGCATCGCAGACCCCTTAATTGGTTCCGTACATGATCCCATTTATCAAGGAGCAGGGGCCATGGGACAGGCAGGCATTCCGCAGCCGAAACAAGGAGCCGTCACACATGCTCATGGCGGCGTTCTCTTTATCGATGAAATTGGAGAACTTCATCCGATTCAAATGAACAAAATGCTCAAAGTGCTAGAAGATCGAAAAGTGTTTTTAGACAGTGCTTATTACAGTGAAGAAAATACGCAAATCCCGAATCACATCCATGATATTTTTCAAAATGGGTTACCCGCTGATTTTCGACTGATTGGCGCCACGACAAGAACACCAGACGAAATTCCGCCGGCTATTCGATCAAGATGTTTGGAGATTTTCTTCAAGGATTTGGATCAGCATGAGCTGAAAATTGTTGCAGCTAAAGCAGTCGAGAAAATACAGAAGGAATTAAGTGACGAAGGACTGAACCTGTTAACATCTTATGTGAAAAATGGACGTGAAGCGGTCAACATGGTACAGATCGCCGCAGGTATGGCTGTCACTGAAAACCGAAAAGATATTACGATCGCCGATGTAGAATGGGTCATTCATTCAAGCCAGCTGACACCAAGATATGAACAAAAAGTACCGGAAAAGCCAAAGGTAGGAGTAGTAAATGGTCTTGCCGTGTATGGACCGAACAGCGGGGCTCTGCTTGAAATTGAAGTGAACATTTGTAAAGCGCTTGAAAAAGGCAGTATCAATATTACTGGTATTGCGGAAGAAGAAAGCATCGGCAATCAGTCTAAATCGATCAGACGGAAAAGTATGGCGAAGGGCTCAGTTGAAAATGTATTAACCGTGCTTCGAAACTTAGGCATACGAACAAATGAATATGATATCCACATTAATTTTCCGGCTGGTGCCCCGATTGATGGGCCGTCTGCTGGAATTGCGATGGCCACAGCCATTTTCTCAGCCATTCATCAAATCCCGATTGATCATTTAACGGCGATGACCGGTGAGATTGGATTACAAGGTCAGGTGAAGCCGATCGGCGGTGTCATACCAAAAATCAAGGCAGCCAAACAAGCAGGTGTCAAAACAGTGATCATCCCTTATGACAATCAGCAGTCGATCTTAAAAGAGATTGAAGGGGTGACGATTGTGCCTGTGAAGCACTTCCAAGAAGTGCTGGATCAGTGTTTGGTGAATCCGCCAGATGAGAAGAAAGATGGACTAGAAGAAGAAATGAAAAGGAAATCTGTTTAATCCCCATCTCATATGGGGATTTTTTAGTGAAATAGATCTTTTTTTCTTTTTCAAGATAAAAAGAAAGGGTATACTACGGTAAGATCATCATTTCTCAAGTCTTTTACATTGTACAAGACTGAAACAGGTATATTATAATGATTCATACTAGTGACGGAGGTGTCTATCAACATGGCAGATGAAATCAAAAAGAATGTTCCGCTCCTTCCACTGCGAGGCTTGCTTGTTTATCCAACAATGGTCTTGCATTTGGACGTTGGGCGCGAAAAGTCTGTTCAAGCATTAGAACAGGCCATGATGAACGATCATATGATTTTTCTAGCAACACAGCGGGAAATTTCAATAGATGAACCAGGTGAAGAGGAAATTTTCAAAGTCGGCACCTACACAAAAATTAAACAAATGCTGAAGCTGCCAAATGGAACGATCCGTGTGCTCGTCGAAGGCTTAAATCGAGCGCAGATCGAATCCTACATGGAGCTAGAAGACTATACGTCAGTTGATATTAAAGAGTTGACAGAAGAAGAATTAAAGGACGCAGAAGCAGAAGCACTCATGCGCACTTTGTTAGATCACTTTGATCAGTACATAAAAATTTCAAAAAAAATCTCAGCTGAAACATATGCAACGGTGACGGATATTGAAGAACCTGGAAGAATGGCGGATATCGTCGCTTCCCACCTGCCTTTGAAATTAAAAGACAAGCAAGAAGTGCTGGAAACAGTCGATGTCAAAAAACGGTTGAACCGGGTCATCAGTCTCATTCACAATGAAAAAGAAGTGCTAGAGATTGAAAAGAAAATTGGCCAGCGTGTCAAACGTTCAATGGAGCGAACGCAAAAAGAATATTATTTGCGCGAACAAATGAAAGCTATTCAAAAAGAGCTTGGAGACAAAGAGGGGAAAACAGGCGAAGTCAGTACGCTTATGGCTAAAATTGAAGAGTCCGGCATGCCAGATTCCGTTCGTGAAACGGCTTTAAAAGAACTGAACCGTTACGAAAAAATCCCTTCAAGCTCTGCTGAGAGTTCTGTCATTCGCAATTATATTGATTGGCTGATCAATCTGCCGTGGGGCACATATACAGAAGATCGTCTAGATTTAAAGCTTGCAAGCGAAATTTTAGATGACGAGCACCACGGGCTTGAAAAAGTAAAAGAGCGGGTACTCGAATATCTTGCTGTTCAAAAACTAACAAATTCATTAAAGGGACCGATTCTTTGCTTGGCAGGACCTCCTGGGGTAGGGAAGACGTCACTTGCTAAATCCATTGCCAAATCACTCGATCGAAAGTTTATCCGTATCTCTCTTGGCGGTGTACGTGATGAATCTGAGATCCGTGGTCATCGAAGAACCTATGTAGGTGCGATGCCTGGCCGTATCATTCGCGGGATGAGCAAGGCGGGCACGATGAATCCGGTCTTTCTTTTAGATGAAATTGATAAAATGTCTTCTGACTTTAGAGGAGATCCGTCTTCTGCGATGCTTGAAGTGTTAGATCCAGAGCAAAATCATAACTTTAGCGATCACTATATTGAAGAGACATTTGATTTGTCTCAAGTGTTATTTATCGCAACTGCCAACAATTTAGCAACCATTCCAGGTCCACTTCGTGATAGAATGGAGATTATCACGATTGCAGGGTATACGGAAGTTGAAAAAGCAGAAATTGTGAAAGATCACCTTCTGCCGAAGCAGCTAAAGGAGCACGGATTAAAGAAAGGGAACTTGCAGCTTCGTGAAGCAGCGATTTACGATATGATTCGCTATTACACGAGAGAAGCAGGAGTCCGCGGATTAGAGCGTCAGCTTGCGGCGATTTGCCGAAAAGCGGCAAGAGCAATTGTGGCTGAAGACCGCAAACGCATCACAGTGACGGAAAAGAACTTATCTGAATTCCTCGGAAAAAGACTTTACCGTTATGGTCAGGCGGAAACGACCGATCAGGTCGGCGTTGTCACAGGCCTTGCATATACCACAGTTGGCGGAGACACCTTGTCCATCGAGGTCTCACTCTCGCCGGGTAAAGGCAAGCTTTTGCTAACAGGTAAGCTCGGTGATGTCATGAGAGAATCTGCGCAGGCGGCATTCAGTTATATTCGTTCAAAAGCAGATGAACTGAACATTGATCCTCAATTTAATGAAAAGCACGATATTCATATCCATGTTCCAGAGGGTGCGGTTCCAAAGGACGGGCCATCAGCTGGTATTACCATTGCGACGGCTCTTGTATCAGCACTCACAGGACGTCCTGTTTCAAAAGAGGTTGGCATGACAGGAGAAATTACGTTAAGAGGAAGAGTGCTTCCGATTGGCGGATTAAAAGAAAAAGCATTAGGCGCACATCGTGCAGGACTGAAAACGATTATTCTTCCAAAGGACAATGAGAAGGATATTGATGATATTCCTGAAAGTGTGAGAGAAGGATTAACTTTTATTCCGGTTTCACATTTAGATGAGGTGCTTGAGAAAGCGTTAGTAGGAGAGGGAAGATGAAAGTAACAAAATCAGATATCGTCATTAGTGCGGTGAAACCAGAGCAGTACCCGAGCGGGGGACTGCCTGAGATCGCACTTGCTGGACGATCAAATGTTGGAAAGTCCTCGTTCATTAACTCATTGATTAATCGGAAAAATTTAGCGCGTACGTCTTCTAAACCAGGAAAGACCCAGACGCTTAATTTTTACATTATTAATGATATGCTTCATTTTGTGGACGTCCCCGGTTATGGCTTTGCGAAAGTATCAAAAACAGAGCGCGAAGCATGGGGGAGAATGATCGAAACGTATATTACAATGCGTGAAGAGTTAAAAGCAGTCGTCCAAATTGTGGATCTGCGTCATAAACCATCCGCAGATGATGTGAACATGTATGAATTCCTTAAATACTATGGAGTTCCTGTGATCATTATTGCGACAAAGGCCGATAAAATTCCAAAAGGCAAATGGGAAAAGCATGCGAAAGTCGTCAAACAGACACTCGACATCGATCCATCAGATGAATTAATCCTTTTCTCTTCTGAAACAAAAAAGGGAAAAGATGAAGCCTGGAATGCGATCCTTGCGAAGATTAACAGCTAAAAAAAGGCATCTGCTATGTGCAGATGCCTTTTTATTGTATAAGTTATTTCCTTTTTAAAAATAATAAGAGGAGACTGACGGCAATCAATACATATGGCCAGTACAATTCAAAACCGGAAGTAGGGATCGAAAGTGTGCTAAGTTGCTTCGTAATTTGTTGAAAGAAATAAAGGAATAGACCGAGTGCAATGAGAACAATACTTTCTATTCGATATTCCTTTTTCTGTGATGACTTCATCAAAAGTGCAAGGCCGACGATGAACACAATCATCGTAAATGTATCTGGCCAGTGTTCTAATTTCGGCTGAAGGATAAAGTGTAGCGCAAGGCCTGTCATGAGCATACCGATAAACACATGAGAGGTTTCCTGTTCCTTCTTTCCTTGATATAAGAAAGCAAGGCCAAAAAGCAGTACAAGTGTATACCATTTCTCCTGATCTTTCCAAATGTCAAATTGATCTCCTGAGAGAATGGCATATAGCGCTACAGCCAGCAAAGTGAGCGGCAGCAAAATAGATTTCTTCTTCAAAGATGTCACCTTCTTATAAGCAGATCATTTGTCCGCACGCGCCAAATCTGATAAATTGCTTGAAGTGATGATATGGCATTCGATGTCGAACATTTTTCTACTATATCACAACATTTTTGAAATCTGTTCACAATTTTTATCCAGTTAAAAATGAATATATGTTATAATCATTATAAATAATAAATTCTATATTGTAATTATTATAAATTAGACAGGGCGTTGGGGGTGCAAGCTGAAGTTATGCATATTCTTGTTGTGGGTTTAGATTATAAAACAGCCCCTGTTGAGATACGGGAACAGCTGAGCTTTGAACCGAGCGAGCTCGGAACAGCGATGTCCAAGCTTAAAGAAGAAAAAAGCATTCTAGAGAATATCGTCATCTCAACATGTAATCGAACAGAGATCTACGCAGTTGTAGATCAGCTTCATACTGGTCGGTTTTATATAAAAAGATTTTTAGCAGATTGGTTCGGTTTAGAAAAAGAAGATGTCTCTCCATATTTGAAGTTTTATGAAAATGATGGAGCGGTTGAGCATTTATTCCGAGTTGCCTGTGGACTTGATTCTATGGTCATTGGTGAAACACAAATACTCGGTCAAGTGCGCTCAAGCTTTAAAGTCGCTCAAGAGGAGAAGACCATTGGTACCGTTTTCAATTATTTGTTTAAGCAGTCGGTAACAGTTGCGAAGCGCTCTCATGCGGAAACAGATATTGCGTCTAATGCTGTATCTGTCAGCTATGCGGCAGTGGAACTTGCCAAAAAAATCTTTGGACGTCTTTCTGATAAACATGTCCTTATTCTTGGTGCGGGTAAAATGGGCGAGCTGGCGGCTCAAAACCTTCAAGGTCAAGGGATTGGCCAGGTAACAGTCATCAATCGAACGTTCGAAAAGGCCAAAGAACTGGCCGGCCGTTTTTCAGGAGAGCCTAAGAGCTTGAATCAATTAGAAAAAACTTTATCTGAAGCGGATATTTTAATTAGCTCTACTGGGGCTAAACAATTTGTGATCACAAAAGAAATGGTCGAAAAAGCGAACAAACAGAGAAAAGGCAGACCTCTATTCATGGTGGATATTGCAGTACCACGTGATTTAGATCCAGCTATTTCTGAAGTAGAAGGTGCTTTTTTGTATGACATTGATGATCTTGAGGGTATTGTGGCAGCCAACCTGAAAGAGCGACGTGCAGTAGCTGAAGAGGTGGAGCTTCTCATCGAAGCTGAAATTGTGGAATTTAAGCAATGGCTTAATACGCTCGGAGTGGTTCCTGTGATTTCTGCTTTAAGAGAAAAAGCACTCTCGATTCAAGCGGATACGATGCAAAGCATCGAACGAAAGCTTCCAAACCTCACAAATCGTGAAATGAAGCTGTTAAATAAACATACGAAAAGCATCATCAATCAAATGCTGAAAGATCCTATCTTAAAGGCCAAAGAAATTGCCGGGGAGCCGAATGCAGAGGAAAAACTTTTACTCTTTAAAGAAATCTTTGATTTACAGGTTGAAGATGAAGAGCAAAAGGCAGAGCCGATGCAGGTGGAGCAAGGGGCATTTCAGCTGTTTAAAACAAATATGGCACAAGGCCTTGCTACAGTTGCCAGTGAGTGATTAGGCGATGATGGAATCCATTGTAGCGAGACTAGGTGAAGCGACGATCTTGATCTATGCACTCAGTGTCTTGTTCTATTTCATAGATTTTCTTCAACACAACCGGAAGGCTGGAAAAATGGCTTTCTGGTTGCTTTCTATTGTCTGGCTGCTGCAAACAGTCTACATGTTTTATATTATGATGGAAACAGACCGATTCCCTGTGTTGAATGTAGCAGAGGGGTTATATTTTTATACGTGGGTGCTTGTGACATTGTCACTTGTTTTGACAAAAGTATTACGTGTTGAATTTATTGTGTTTTTTACAAATGTGATTGGTTTTTCCATGATGGCGATTCACACCTTTACACCATCCGATCTTCATTCTGCCGAACTGACGGGAAAGCTGACGAGTGAGCTGCTCGTCATTCATATTACGATGGCCATTTTATCATACGGCGCTTTTTCACTTTCATTTGCTTTTTCACTCCTCTATCTATTTCAATATCGTTTGCTGAAAAAGAAAAAGTGGGGAAAATGGCTTTTGAGAATTGAAGACTTATCAAAGCTTGATCACATGGCGTATGTCTTAAATATTATTGGCGTGCCGATGCTCTTGCTTAGTTTAATTCTTGGCATTATATGGGCATATATTTCGTATGATACGTTGTACTGGACAGATGCAAAGGTGCTCGGTTCGTTTATTATGCTGTTTTTATACGGCTTTTACTTATACATTAGACTGGTGAGAAATATGCAGGGCAAAATCGTGGCGCGATGGAATGTCGCTTCATTTCTTGTGCTGATGATCAATTATTTTCTGCTTGGTAGCTTATCAACCTTTCATTGGTTTCAATAATGATGAGTCTTAAGGGCATTGTCGGGAGGAAGACGTAATGCGTACAATTAAAGTAGGTTCTAGACGAAGCAAACTTGCGATTACACAAACAAAATGGGTCATTCAAAAGTTGTCTGAACTAAACCCTTCTTATTCTTTTGAAATTAAAGAGATTGTGACAAAGGGTGATCAAATTTTAGATGTGACCTTATCAAAGGTTGGCGGAAAAGGTCTGTTTGTTAAAGAGATTGAACAGGCAATGCTGAACCATGACATTGATATGGCGGTACACAGCATGAAAGATATGCCGGCCTCTCTTCCGGAAGGTTTAGTCATCGGCTGTATTCCTGAGCGTGAAGATGTGCGGGATGCATTGATTTCAAAGGATCATCTTCGTCTTCATGAACTACCAAAGGGAGCGGTTGTGGGAACGAGCAGCTTACGGCGCAGTGCTCAGCTTCTTCAGGAGAGACCAGATCTTGAGATTAAATGGATCCGCGGAAACATTGATACGAGACTCGAAAAACTGAAAAATGAAGAGTATGATGCGATTATTCTAGCGGCTGCCGGATTGTCTAGAATGGGTTGGAGTCAAGAAGTCGTGTCGGAATTTTTATCTCCTGATACTTGCCTTCCTGCTGTGGGGCAGGGCGCATTGTCGATAGAATGCCGCGGAGATGACGAAGAGCTCTTGCAGCTGTTAGCTCAATTCACAAATGAGTATACAAAGAAAACGGTCCTTGCTGAAAGAGCCTTCCTTAAGAAAATGGATGGAAGCTGTCAAGTGCCGATCGCTGGTTACGCAACGATGAATGAGCGTGATGAAATTGAATTGACAGGTCTTGTGGCATCTGCGGATGGGCATACGATTATTCGAGAAACCGTAACAGGTACTGACCCTGAGGCAATCGGAACAGCATGTGCGAAGCAGATGGCTGATAAGGGAGCAAAGGATTTGATCGACAAGGTGAAAAAGGATCTGTCTTCCCAATGACGATAGCCAAATCGCTTTACGGACAGACGGTGCTTGTCACTCGAAATGAACGTCAAGCGGGTGCGTTTCAGCAGAAAATTGAAGCGCTGAACGGCCATGCTGTTTTAACCTCTCTTATCAGGTTTGAACCAACGCTGACAAAAGAAAAAGCGAAGGCATTTTTAGAAGATTTAGAAGCAAGCCATTGGCTTGTGTTTACAAGTGTAAATGGTGCGTCTTTTTTTCTCAGTTATATAGAGAAGCATCAATTACATCAAAGCTTATCCCACTTGAAAGTGGCGGCCGTAGGTGAAAAAACATCTGCCTATCTGATGCAGCACGGCTTAAAAGTGGATGTGGTTCCAGAGCGATTTATAGCAGAAGAACTGGCAGATGCTTTAATTGATCATGTACACCCAGAAGAATGTGTCTTTGTAGCAAAAGGCCACTTGTCACGAGATGTGGTGAAGAATACCCTCGTTCCGCTTGGCATTGACGTAAAAGAGTGGATTATATATGAAACAGTGAAGGATGAGGACGGAATTATCGCACTCAAGTCGGCAATGATGGAGCAATCATTTGATTTTATTACATTTACAAGCTCCTCCACTGTTCATTCTTTTATGCACGCCATGGAGGCTGATATCGATAGATTAGCTGCATCAGACACATGTTTTGTGAGCATCGGTCCTCTTACACAAGAGGCACTGCTTCAATACGGGATTTCTTCTGAAACCCCAGATACTTATACGATAGACGGGATGCTTGATTTGATGTGCCGTTTATCTGAAAGGAAGTTGAACCAATGATGAAATTTAACAGACACCGCAGATTGCGTACAAGCGCAGGAATGAGAGAATTGGTGAGAGAAACATTTTTAAGACCCTCTGATTTCATTTATCCCATCTTTTTTGTAGAGGGAGAGAATGTCCGGAAAGAAGTCCCTTCAATGCCGGGTGTCTATCACATTTCAGTTGATCTTGTGAAAGAAGAAGTCCAAGAGCTTGTTGACCTTGGGATTAAATCTATCATTGTTTTTGGGGTACCAGACCATAAAGACCATGTAGGCAGTGAAGCTTATCACGATCATGGGATTGTTCAAAGAGCAACGCTTGAAATCAAAAAGCATTTCCCAGAGCTTGTGGTCATTGCTGATACTTGCTTATGCCAATATACAGATCACGGACATTGCGGAATCGTTGAAGATGGAGAAGTTTTAAATGATGAATCTCTTCAGCTCTTAGCGAAAACTGCTGTCAGTCAGGCTCGTGCAGGTGCAGATATCATTGCTCCATCAAACATGATGGATGGCTTTGTTATCGCAATTCGTGAGGCGCTTGATGAGGCCGGCTTTGTTCATGTGCCTGTGATGTCATATGCTGTGAAATATGCAAGTGCTTTTTACGGTCCGTTTCGTGATGCGGCGCATAGCACACCGCAGTTTGGAGATCGTAAAACGTATCAAATGGACCCTGCAAACCGCTTAGAAGCACTGAGAGAAGCGCAGTCTGATGTAGAAGAAGGCGCTGACTTCCTGATCGTGAAGCCGTCACTTTCATACTTAGATATCATGCGTGATGTGAAAAATGAATTTACACTTCCTGTTGTTGCGTACAATGTGAGCGGAGAGTATGCAATGGTCAAAGCAGCAGCTCAAAATGGGTGGATTTCTGAAAAAGAGCTTGTTCTTGAAATGCTGACTAGCATGAAACGTGCAGGCGCAGAATTAATCATTACGTATCATGCAAAAGATGCAGCGAAATGGCTCTCAGAATAAAGAACGGATAGACAGGAGGACGTTGAAATGGGACGTAGCTATGAAAAGTCAAAGCAAGCATTTAAAGAAGCGCAGCAGTTAATGCCGGGTGGTGTGAACAGCCCTGTGCGCGCATTTAAATCAGTCAATACAGACCCGATTTTTATGGAACGAGGCAAAGGCGCAAAAATATACGATATTGACGGAAATGAATATATTGATTATGTCTTATCGTGGGGACCGCTTATTTTAGGGCATACAAATGACCGTGTGGTTGAAAGTATTCAACGAGTAGCTGAACATGGTACAAGCTTCGGTGCTTCTACTTTAGTTGAAAATGAATTAGCTAAGCTTGTATCAGAACGAGTTCCTTCTATTGAGGTCATTCGTATGGTCAGCTCTGGAACAGAGGCGACGATGAGTGCGCTTCGTCTAGCACGTGGTTTTACAGGCAGAAACAAAATTGTGAAATTTGAAGGCTGTTATCATGGCCACGGTGATTCTTTGCTTATTAAAGCTGGTTCGGGTGTGGCAACGCTTGGACTTCCGGATAGCCCTGGTGTCCCTGAAGGTACAGCAAGCAATACGATCACCGTTCCATACAATGATTTAGAAAGCATCAAAGTCGCTTTTGAAGAATTTGGAGACGACATTGCAGGTGTCATTGTAGAACCAGTTGCAGGAAATATGGGGGTTGTCCCTCCGCAAGAAGGTTTCTTGCAAGGATTGAGAGACATCACCGAGCAATATGGCTCTTTACTCATTTTTGATGAGGTCATGACAGGCTTCCGTGTGGATTATCATTGTGCCCAAGGCTATTTTGGCATTACGCCTGATCTGACATGTCTTGGTAAAGTCATCGGAGGCGGCCTGCCAGTTGGTGCTTATGGCGGTAGAGCGGACATTATGAGACAAATTGCGCCAAGCGGCCCGATATATCAAGCAGGAACGTTATCCGGTAACCCGCTTGCGATGACAGCAGGTCTTGAAACATTAAAACAGCTGACACCTGAGTCTTATGAAGAGTTTAGACGCAAAGGAGATCGTTTGGAAGAAGGCATTTCAAAAGCGGCGAAAGCACATGGGATTCCACTAACATTTAACCGTGCAGGTTCCATGATTGGATTCTTCTTTACAAACGAACAAGTCGTCAATTACGATACAGCGAAAACAGCTGACCTCGCTTTATTCGCTGAATTCTACAAGGAAATGGCTGATCACGGCATCTTCCTTCCACCTTCACAATTCGAAGGGCTGTTCCTATCAACTGCTCATACGGATGAAGACATCGAGTATACGATTGAGACAGTTGAAAAGGTATTTCAAAAATTAGCTCAGTAACCAAAAGCCGATATGGAGACATATCGGCTTAGATCGTTGACAAAGGGTTAAAATGAACTTTATTTTAGCCCTTTGTCTTTTTTTCAGCGTGAAAGAAAACCTTTGCAGTCTAGGAAGGACGAGTACTGGAGCGGAGCGAATTTGACATTCGTGAGCACCAGCGCGCAGGACTGACATCGAATGCGAGGGTTTGTCTACACGCTGAGCCGATATGGAGACATATCGGCTTTTTGCTTTGCATAAAACCAATCATATTTTCACCGCCTCTTTCATACACCTGTATTGACATCTAATTTTATTTTGAAGGATTAGATGAAAGGAGGACACCGACTTGTCTCAAAACAATCGATTACAGTTTTCGGTAGAAGAGTCCATTTATTTCAAAAACGGACAGGAAGTCAGTGAGCTGCTGTCAATTTCTCTCGATCCTGACATTCTCGTTCAAGAAGTGAATGATTATGTTTCCATTAGAGGTTCACTCGAGCTAACAGGAGAATACAACATAAATCAAGAGGAGCTAATGGGTGAATCCAGTTCCTATGCATCATACAGGCAGGCTGATGAGGTGAAGGTAAGAGAGGACGGAACGGCTGAGCTGCTGCATCAATTTCCGGTGGATATCACGATCCCCAAGAACAAAATTAGTCATTTAAATGATGTATTTGTGTTTATTGATGCATTTGATTACCAGCTGACAGAAAGCCGTTTGCTCACGATTCAGGCTGATTTGGCCATTGAAGGTCTGTTAGATGAAGGAACGCCTGAACCGCTTGTAGAAGAGCCATATGAATTTGTCCATCGTGCTGAAGAGGAATATGGCGATGTCACTTATGAATATCAGGCGCAGTCTGAATATGAAGAGCAAGAAATGCTGCCACGTGAAGAGCATGAAGAAAATGCAGAACAGCAGGCCGTTTTGCAACATGAAGCGCGAACTGAACAAGAAGAGGATGAAATAGACATCGAGACGGTGATGGTGGAAGAAGCAGAAGAAGAGGAGGAATATGAGGAAGAAGAAGCCGTGGCGCTTGGGTATCGTTCCTTCCCAGAAGCTCAAGTTCAAGAGCCGCCATTCTTTGACCCGCCTAAGCTGTTAGAAGAAGAGGAGCGGGATGATACGTTCTTTGAGGTGGAAGTGAGGAAAGACCCTGAAGCAGAGAGCAAGGAAGAAGAAGAGCCGCCAGCTTATCCAGCCTTTGAATCACCTGCTTATCAGATGGAACAGACGCAGGAAGAGCGGGATGACAGCTATCAGTTCGAACGATTATATGAACGTGAAGCACCAAAGGTGTATGAATCAGCTCAAGAAGCTGAGGAGTTTGAACATGACCAGAGAGAAGCGTCTGGCAGTGAGAATTCTCTTTATTTAACGAAGCTGTTCGCTAAGCAGGAGGAGGAAGATTTTTCTCGCATGAAAATATGTATAGTTCAGCAAGAAGATACGGTCGATCGTATTTGTGAGCGATATCAGTTGAATGTGCAGCAGCTCCTTCGAACGAATTCATTGTCGGTGGATGCAGAGCTTGAAGAAGGGCAGATTCTTTATATTCCTGAATATCAAAAAAGCAATGCATAGTATGAGATGATGGACCGAGAAAATGTGGTGAGAGAACGTGGATGAAATCCAATCTGTCCTATACGAATATGGGCTTGAGGCTGAATATATCGAACCTGTCAGTCCAGCTGTCGTTAGAGTGTATACAAAGCAGGGCGTATTTGCACTAAAGCGAGTAAAACCCCATCGACAAATGCAATTTACAGAGCAAATGCTTGAACTAGAATCAAAAGGCTATCGCTCCTTTGTGCCGATTTATCGCACGAAGAGCGGTTCCTTTTTCTCTAATCATCGAGAAAGCCAGTACACGTATTACCTCATGCCATGGCTGACGAATGAAAAGAGAGAAGAGCAGGACGATAAACATGAATATTTATTTCAAGAGATTGCAAGACTTCATAAACGAACAGAAGTCATGATGGACATTACTGAGCAGGAAATAGAGGCTCACTACACCCAAATGAAAAGCAAATGGGAAACAGAGAAAGACATGTATGAACGATTTATCGAGCGGGCAGAACAAACATGGTATATGTCGCCATTTGAGCTGGCTGCTGCTATGTATTTTTCAGAAGCGATGTCTGCAAGTGAATTTGCACTTGAACGTTTAGAGGATTGGCATGAGGAAATGAAAGACCAAGAGACGACACGTATTGTGTTAAACCATGGACAATTGTCGATCCATCACTTTTTGTACAATGATGTAGGTACAGGACATTTCACCAATTTTGAGCGGTCCAAAAAGGCTGCCCCCATTTATGACCTTTTGACCTTTTACTATCGTACATTCAAAACCTACCCTACTCCTTGTCCTGAATGCACATCTTTGTTTTATACGTATCAAAAGGGAAATAAACTTCGTGAGGAAGAGATTCATTTGTTCTTGAGCTACCTCGCTTATCCGCAGGGTTTGTTTGATACGGTGAAAGCCTATGAAGCAGGCGGACAGGATGAGATGGAAAGTTGTCAGGAGCTGTTAAGGGCGTATTGGCAAATGAAAAATTCTGAGCCGACCGTCATGAGAATACACGAAATTGAGCAAGCTAGACGCCTTGAAGAAGAACAAAATGCCTCGTCATCAGAAGAGTGACGAGGTTGTTTGCTGTCAAATGTCTAATATGGGGTAATCGTTACATAAGAGTGAGCCTGCAGCTTTCAGCTCTCTTAAAACCAATCAAGATGAAAGGCACAGGCGAGAAATATGAGAATTCCTAAGATGAGGACGTCAAATGTTGTGGGAAAAATGATCGTGCGAAAGCCTTGAAATATGGCAATCGGGAGAACGACTTGGGAGGCAACTGCCCGAATTTGTCTAAGCCATGGGGGGAGTGTGTAAGGATTGATCTTTTTCAAAATAAAACGCCCTCCTTCTTTATTTTGTTATTATCATATGGGCAATAAAGCAAAGGGTGCCTGCCCAATTTGTATAAAGAAGAAGAAAAGCGGAAAAGATGATTGACGAAAACAAAAGGCATTTAGTAATATTAATAAAAGATGAGTATAAGCTGATGAACGTGATATATCGTAAGCGTGGATCAGGAAGAGTACGAGCAAGACCCTAAAGAGAGGGAAACCAATAGCTGAAAGGTTTTCTAGGATGCACTTGTTTGGAAGGTCGCCTGTGAGCTTAATTTCTTGAAACATGTAGTAGAGAAATTCGGGAGATCCCCGTTATCCTTTAGAGAGTACGGGACACGTCTAAGTGTTTCGTGAAAAAAGGTGGTACCGCGAAAAAGCTTTTTCGTCCTTTTATAAGGATGAGAAGGCTTTTTTATGTTTCATCAGCCGAAAAAATGTGGAGGTAACACAAATGGAAACAAATAATCAAGAAATGCCAACAAAGTACGATCCAAATGCGATTGAAAAAGACCGCTATACGTACTGGCTTGAAGGGAAATTCTTCGAAGCACAAAATGACAAAACGAAAGATCCATATACAGTCGTCATTCCTCCACCAAACGTGACAGGAAAATTACACTTAGGGCATGCTTGGGATTCAACCCTTCAAGACATCGTGACTCGTATGAAACGGATGCAGGGCTATGATGTTTTATGGCTGCCAGGAATGGACCATGCGGGTATTGCAACACAAGCCAAGGTAGAGGCGAAGCTTCGCGAAGAAGGTGTGAGCCGCTATGATCTCGGACGTGAAAAATTTGTAGAAGAAACGTGGAAATGGAAAGAAGAGTATGCCGATTTTATTCGCAGCCAGTGGGCGAAAATGGGTCTAGGTCTAGACTATTCGCGTGAGCGTTTCACATTAGATGAAGGCTTGAATAAAGCGGTCCGCCAAGTGTTTGTTCAATTGTATGAAAAAGGATTGATCTATCGCGGAGAATACATCATTAACTGGGACCCAGCAACAAAAACGGCCCTTTCTGATATTGAAGTCATCTACAAAGATGTGCAAGGTGCGTTTTATCACTTGAGATATCCGCTTGCAGATGGATCAGGTTCGATTGAAATTGCGACAACAAGACCTGAAACGATGCTGGGAGATACGGCAGTCGCTGTACATCCTGAAGATGAACGCTATCAGCATTTGATTGGGAAAACAGTTGTTTTACCAATTACAGGCCGAGAGATTCCAATCGTCGGGGATGACTATGTCGATATGGAATTTGGATCAGGAGCTGTAAAAATTACGCCGGCTCATGACCCGAATGACTTCGAGCTTGGAAACCGTCATAACCTAGAGCGCATTCTTGTGATGAATGAAGATGGCACAATGAATGGAAACGCACTTCAATACAAAGGAATGGACCGCTTCGAATGTCGTAAACAGCTTGTGAAAGATCTTCAAGAAGAAGGCATTTTGTTCAAAATTGAGGACCACATGCATTCAGTTGGTCACAGTGAGCGCAGTGGCGCTGTAGTGGAGCCATATTTATCAACACAATGGTTTGTGAAAATGCAGCCGCTCGCAGATGAAGCCATCAATCTGCAAAAAGGTGATGAGCAAGTTCAATTTGTTCCAGACCGATTTGAAAAGACGTATTTACACTGGATGGAAAATATCCGTGACTGGTGTATTTCTCGTCAGCTATGGTGGGGACACCGCATTCCGGCTTGGTATCATAAAGAAACGAAGGAAGTATACGTGGGACTTGATGCGCCAGAAGATATTGAAAACTGGGAGCAAGATAACGATGTACTTGATACATGGTTTAGTTCAGCGCTTTGGCCTTTCTCTACAATGGGCTGGCCAGATGCAGAAAGTGAAGACTTCAAGCGCTACTACCCAACCAATCTGCTTGTAACAGGCTATGACATCATCTTCTTCTGGGTCTCTCGTATGATCTTCCAAGGTCTTGAATTCACAGGAGAAAAACCATTTAAAGATGTCCTCATTCACGGTCTTATCCGCGATGAACAAGGGCGTAAAATGAGTAAGTCACTTGGCAACGGAATTGATCCAATGGAGGTTATCGACAAGTACGGAGCGGATTCATTGAGATATTTCTTAGCGACTGGAAGCTCTCCAGGTCAAGATTTACGTTTTAGCTTTGAAAAGGTTGAATCCACTTGGAACTTTGCGAACAAAATTTGGAACGCATCCCGTTTTGCTCTCATGAATATGGATGGTTTAACGTATGATGAGCTTGATTTGACAGGAGAAAAATCAGTTGCTGATCAATGGATTTTAACACGCTTAAATGAAACAATTGAAAGTGTCACACAGCTTGCTGATAAGTATGAATTTGGTGAAGTGGGCAGACATTTATACAACTTCATTTGGGATGATTTCTGTGATTGGTACATTGAAATGGCGAAACTTCCGCTTTATGGAGAAGATGAAGCGGCGAAGAAAACGACTCGTTCGATCCTTGCGTATGTATTAGATCAAACGATGAGACTTCTACATCCGTTTATGCCGTTCTTAACAGAAGAAATCTGGCAGCATCTGCCTCACGAAGGTGAGTCTATTACGGTTGCGAAATGGCCTGAAGTGAAGCCTGAGCTTTCAAACGAACAGGCTTCTGCTGATATGAAACTGCTTGTTGAACTGATTCGTTCTGTTCGTAACATTCGCAGTGAAGTCAACACACCAATGAGCAAACAAGTTGAGCTTTACATTAAAGCATCTACGTCTGATGTTCAGGAACGTTTAGAGAAAAATCGTTCATATATTGAGCGCTTCACGAATCCAAGTGTTCTTGAAATTGGCACAGATGTCCCTGCTAGTGATAAAGCGATGACAGCAGTTATTTCTGGAGCAGAACTCATTCTGCCGCTTGAAGGCTTAATCAATTTAGACGAAGAAATTGCCCGTCTGCAAAAAGAGCTTGATAAGCTGACAAAAGAAGTTGAGCGCGTACAGAAAAAACTTGGGAATGAAGGCTTTATGAAAAAAGCGCCTGAAAGCGTCGTAGAAGAAGAGCGTGCGAAAGAACGTGATTATGTCGCAAAACGCGAAGCTGTTCAAAAGCGTATTGAAGAGCTGAAAGCATAAGAGTGAAAAGACGGCTCCTAATAAATTGGAGTCGTCTTTTTTGAAAATTTCGTATGAAATGAGAGATGACATTGTTTACAACCTATCATGAAGCCATTGAATGGATTCATAGCAGACTCGCCTTCGGTGTCAAACCGGGACTTGAACGAATGAAATGGCTGATGGACAGACTAGACCATCCTGAACAAAAAATAAAAGCGGTGCATGTAGCTGGAACAAATGGAAAAGGATCAACGATTGCATTTACTCGATCCATTTTACAGTCAGCGGGCTATTCAGTTGGAACCTTCACCTCACCATTTATTTTAACGTTCAATGAACGAATTAGTGTTAATGGGGAGCCGATTTTGGACGAAGAGTGGCTGAGTTTGGTGAACGAAATCAAGCCTTTAGTTGATGAATTAGATGATACAGAGCTTGGTGCAGCAACAGAGTTTGAGATCATTACAGCCTGTGCGTTTGCTTATTTTGCCCATGTGCACCAAGTAGACTTTGTCCTCTTGGAAACAGGGCTTGGCGGAAGACTTGATTCTACAAATGTGGCAGCGCCCATCTTAACAGCAATTACGTCGATTGGTCACGATCATATGGCCATTTTAGGCGACACACTTGATCAGATTGCAGCAGAAAAAGCTGGCATTATTAAAACTGGGATTCCGATGATCACGGCCGTTCATCAAGCGGATGCTCTTACTGTGATACAACACAAAGCCGAAGAAAAGAATGCGCCGTTTATCTCGTTATATGATACTTGTACCTTTAAGGACCAGCAGCCGACAGAAACAGGTGAACGCTTCACATTCACTACCCCAAAAAGGGAGTACTCGCAGCTAGAGACAGGGTTAATCGGAACGCATCAAAGGCAGAACGCCTCCCTTGCCGTTCTACTGATCGAATGGCTGGAGCAAGAAGGATATATCCATGTGCTAGATGAGCAAGTGTATGAAGGAATTCGGCAAGCGGTGTGGGCTGGAAGATTTGAAAAAATCCAAGATGAGCCTCTTGTTTATTTAGATGGTGCTCATAACGAAGAAGGAATGGACCGTTTAATCGAAACTGTACAAGCTCATTTTTCCAGTAAAAAGGTTCATGTATGTTTTAGTGCGTTAAAAGATAAACCTTACAAACAAATGATCGAAAAACTTGAAAGGATTAGTTCATCGATTCATTTTGTTTCCTTTGACTTTCCAAGGGCTGAGTCAGCGGAAAAGCTTTATGATTGCAGTCATTTAGAAGCAAAATCGTTTGATGAAGACCCTCGTGCAGTGCTTGAGTTCATTCAGAAGAAAAGAGATGACCCTTCAGCAATGATTCTGGTGACAGGTTCCCTTTATTTTATCTCAGATGTACGAAGTCGTATTTTACAGTAAGGAAAAGACGCACATTGCTTCTATGCAGTGTGCGTCTTTTTTCTTTTGATATGTAGGAGAGGGGGAAAATCACTTTTTCGCAAGGTGATCAAAGGTGAATCGCTATGGTACAATCCGGTCTATTCTATTTACGGAAGGAGTCACCTAATTTGATTGATTTTTTTATGTTTTTCACAGGCATGGTCATGGGGTCATTTTTTCATCTAGTTGGTGAGAGGCTTCCAATGAAGCGGTCTATTCTTTTTCCTCGTTCACACTGCGGAGCTTGTAAAGAGCCGCTTTCTTTTCACGACATGCTCCCGCTTGTTTCTTATATTGTATTGAAAGGGTCATGTAAGCATTGTGGAACCCGGCTCTCTTTGCTTTATCCACTGGTTGAGCTGTTGACAGGTGGCCTTTTTTTCCTCGTTTATAGACATGCTGGTTTCTCTTTTGAGGGCCTTTTTCTTGTGAGTCTATGTAGTTTATTCGTGATTGCTGTCGTGAGCGATCTTTTTTATATGAGAGTACCCAACGAGCTCTTTCTCTTCTTTTTTCCTCTTTTCGCCATATACCGCACGCTAGAACCGCTTTTTATTTGGTGGGAAGCAGCGGCATCTCTTCTTATTTGTTTTCTTTTGTTTTATAGTTTAGAACATTTCAAGCCAAATAGTATGGGGGGAGCGGATGTCAAACTATTTGGTGTGCTTGCATTTTGCTTCGGATTTAAGCCGTTTCTGATCATTCTTTTTCTTTCGTCTGTCACGGGAATGGTTTACGCAAAGGTGTTTTCTTACAAGGCAAATGAACCCTTTCCTTTTGTTCCTGCCATCGCTTGTTCTTTCTGGCTTTATCTTTTTTGTGGTGATTTGTTAAGCCCAATTCGCGATTTTTTTGGATGAGAAAATTGGCGAACACTTTTTGAACCTGCCGACAAAAGTCTTGTTCTTTTTTTTATTGGCTATGTTAAAGTGTGAAACAGAAAGAAGGACGGGTTACATTCGCGCTATTTCATTGGACAGAAAGGTCTTTCTTACAAACAATGTCAGAAAGCGGGGAATGACAGTGAAAAAAAGGCAGGCAAAAAAACAAGGGTTAAAGGTCAATATTAATGGCAAGGAAGAAATGCTGCATGGAGAAGAGCATCAGCCTCAAAAACAGCAAGAGGATCAAGTGATGTTTTCGAACTGGGAGGAAAAGAGGCAGTCGGAACAGGAGACAGCCGCTTCCGGGGAAGAACCGTCTAAACCGAAAGAAGAAGATTTTCAATGGGACGATGCGGCTGATCACATTTATCATTCGGATCCAAAGGTCGTCACACCTTATCAAAAGAAAAAAGGTTCTTTTGAACAGAAGTTCAGTAAAAATCGCGGTCCCTTCAAACGAGTGATGACAACGATTGTGTTTGCAGTCGTTCTAGGGACAGGCCTCGGTGTATTTGCACTAAGTTTAAGTAAAGATGGGTCTGCCAATCCATCAGGAGGCGATCATATCAGCGTCTCAGCATCTGGAAGCGGACCTTCGGCGAAAGCTGGGGGAGATGCACCATCGGCTGATCTTGCAAATACGTCAAAGGACAATGAAGGTGAAAAAAGTGCATCAGGTCATTTTTCAACCTTTGTGGTGCAGGCTGGAAAGTTTTCTTCTGAAAAAGGAGCAGATGACTTAGTTGACAGTTTAAAAGAGGCTGGATATGCAGGTAAAAAGGTATCAATGGATGATGGATATTATGTGATTGCCGGACTTGCCACAGAACAAGGCATGACAAGTGCCGTTGGGAAAAAATTGATCGACCAGCACTTTGAAGCATGGGGAGGAAAAGAGCTCTCGTTTCAAGTGCCGGATGAGCTGACAGGTTTAATAGAGAAGGCATCTGTCTTATCCTCTAAGATGATTGCAGGAGATGATGTGGATCAAAAAGAAGTCACTCAGTTGATTTCTGAGCTTGAAAATGCCAAAACAACCGACGCACCAGCTAAAAGCAGTTTGCTGAAAGCTGTAAAGCTTTTAAATGACCCATCTGCTGAAAATGGCTGGAAATCTCAGCAAGCGCTATTAGATCAACTAAATACGTAAAATCATGTTTTTAACAGCCAAACTAGTCAAAAAAATGACTAGTTTTTTTCTTTTGCTTCCAACATAATGATGGAGGAACATGAAAATGGCATTTTCGTTAATTGTCGGTAAGATGTTCATTTGATAGGATGAATGGGTATCTTACTTCTTAGGCTAAACCCTGAAAGGATGAACAAACATGAACCAGTTAATACTCGCATCTCAATCACCTAGAAGAAAAGAATTGCTTGATTTAGCAGGGTTTTCTTATGACATTCAAGCAAGTGATTTAAAAGAAGAAATAAATCGAAACCTTTCTCCTGCTGAGAACGTCCAATGGTTGGCAGAACAAAAAGCAAATGATATTCAAAAAATACATCCCAAAGCTGTGATCATTGGTGCAGATACAATTGTTGCAATTGATGGCAAATGTCTTGGAAAGCCAAAAGACAAGGAAGATGCAGCCTCAATGCTTCAATTATTGTCAGGTAAGACACATCAAGTCTTGACTGGTGTCACGATTCAATCAGAGAATAGAAAAGAAACATTTTATGAACAGACAGACGTGACATTTTGGCCGCTTACACATGATGAAATAGACCGCTATATTGAAACCGGTGAGCCTCTTGATAAAGCTGGAAGCTACGGCATTCAAGGAAAAGGTGCCCTGTTTGTACAAAAAATAGACGGTGATTATTTTTCCGTTGTAGGACTCCCTATTGCTAAAACAGTCAGAGTGCTTGAAACATTTGGTATCACCCCTTTTTGATGACGGGAAGGAATCAAAAAAGGAGTGTAGATCTTGAATCATTTCCCTATACTGCTGAAGCATTTTCCTCATGATGAAAAGCCGCGCGAACGATTTGTCAAATATGGCCCAAGCAGCTTATCAAACCATGAACTTGTCGCGATTCTTTTGAGAACAGGCACAAAAAAGGAATCAGTTCTTCAAGTGTCCGCAAGACTTTTACAAACATTTGGTGGTCTTCGTTCTGTGAAGGAAGCTTCGATTGAAGAATTGTCAAAGATTCGAGGAGTTGGAAAAGCGAAGGCGATCTCTCTTTTAGCTGCTTTAGAACTCGGCACTAGATTACACCATCAAACGACGGACAATCGTTATGTGATCCGCACGCCGGAAGATGGTGCGAATTTTGTGATGGAAGATATGCGATTTTTGACGCAGGAGAATTTCGTTTGTCTTTATCTCAATACCAAAAATCAAGTTCTTCATAAACATACTGTGTTTATCGGAAGTCTAAATTCATCGATTGTTCACCCGCGCGAAATTTTTAAAGAGGCCTTTAAACGTTCGGCCGCTTCATTTATATGTGTGCACAACCATCCATCTGGAGATCCGACGCCCAGCAGGGAAGATATTGAAGTCACACAGCGACTTTTTGAATGTGGGAAGCTGATTGGAATACAGCTGCTTGATCATCTAGTGATCGGTGATCAAAAATTTGTGAGTTTGAAGGAAAAAGGGTATTTGTAACACTTTTTTTTTCAATGTTTTACGATATAATAGAGTTTATGAGTTTTTCCCTAAAGGGAATTTTGGTTTAAGAAAGGAAGATACATACATATGTTTGGAATTGGTACAAAAGACCTTGGAATAGATCTTGGAACAGCGAATACGCTTGTTTTTATTAAAGGAAAAGGCATTGTTGTGAGAGAACCTTCGGTCGTAGCTTTGGAAACTGATACGAAGTCTATAGTGGCGGTTGGAAATGACGCTAGAAACATGATCGGCCGTACACCTGGTAATGTTGTGGCACTGCGCCCAATGAAAGACGGAGTCATTGCAGACTACGAGACGACAGCAACAATGATGAAATATTACATTAATCAAGCATTAAAAGGTAAAGGGCTTTTTGCTCGTAAACCGTACGTGATGGTGTGTGTACCATCTGGTATTACAGCAGTAGAAGAGCGTGCAGTCATTGATGCAACAAGACAAGCTGGTGCTCGTGACGCATACCCTATTGAAGAGCCATTTGCTGCGGCGATCGGTGCTAACCTTCCTGTATGGGAGCCAACTGGAAGCATGGTTGTAGATATTGGCGGCGGTACAACAGAAGTAGCCATTATTTCACTTGGCGGTATTGTGACATCTCAATCGATCCGTGTTGCAGGAGACGAGATGGATGATGCGATCAGCAGCTACATTCGTAAAACGTATAATCTTATGATTGGTGATCGCACGTCAGAAGCGATTAAAATGGAAATCGGTTCTGCGCAGCCTGACGTACATGATGAGATGGACATTCGCGGCCGTGACCTTTTAACAGGTCTGCCAAAAACGATCTCTATTACGGCAGAAGAAATTGCAAAAGCGCTTCGCGATACGGTGGAAACAATTGTCGATGCGGTCAAAATGACACTTGAAAAAACGCCACCTGAGCTAGCAGCAGATATTATGGACCGTGGAATTGTGTTAACAGGCGGCGGTGCATTGCTACGTAATCTTGACAAAGTCATTAGTGATGAAACAAAAATGCCGGTCATTATTGCTGAAGATCCGCTTGACTGTGTGGCGATCGGAACAGGGAAAGCACTAGAACATATTCACTTGTTCAAAGGAAAATCTAAAGATAATCGATAATTGGGCGTAAATAAAGAGGTGTAAGACATGCCGCAGTTTTTTATGAATAAAAGATTAATGTTGCTCCTTGTCTGTGTCATCGTACTGGTGGCCATGATTGGTTTTTCAGTGAAAAGCGGCAGAGGTGCTTCATGGCCGGAAAAATTAGTGGGGGATACGACAGGCTTTTTTCAAGGTGTCTTTCATAAACCATCACAATTTATTGCCGGTATTTATGGGAACGTACAAGATTTAAAGAACACATATGATGAAAACGAGCGTCTTCGAAAAAAACTTGATGGACAAACCCAATATGAGGCGAAACTTCAAGAACTAGAAGATGAGAACAAAAAGCTTCGCAAGCAGCTCGGATATGTGAACTCTATTCGTGACTACACGCCCATTCTTTCAACAGTCATTGCGAGAAACCCATCCCTTTGGGATAGTTTTGTCATGATTGATAAAGGGAAAAAACAAGGCGTTGAAAAAGATATGGCGGTCACCAATGAGAGTGGTGCGTTAATTGGGAAAATTGAAAGTGATAAGCTCAACAATTTTACGTCGACTGTAAGGTTGCTAAGCTCTACAGATCAAAATAATAGAATTTCAACGAAAATTTTTGCGAAAAAGGGCAAAGAAGAACTCAATGGAATTATTAACGGTTATGACAGCAAGAAAAAAATGCTGACAATGAACATTTTAAAATCCGATGCTGATGGGGATGTCAAAAAAGGAGATCTTGTTGAAACATCTGGAGCAGGGGGCGTATTCCCGCAGGGCTTGACGATTGGGAAGGTAAGCGAAATTGAGCCGGACCATTACGGACTGACAAAAATTATTTATGTAGAACCAGCTGCTGAACTCAATAATTTAGACCGCGTGATTGTTGTGAATCGCAGCACAAGTACGGCAGATGCATCTCAATTAACGAAGGAGGAAGGCTCGTGAAACGTGTCCTTCTTGCTTTCGTCATGTTGTTTATTTTCGTATTTGACAGTATTTTTGTCGATTTAGTGAAGCTCCCATTTGTTTCAGACAATCAAATTTTAGCACCTCATTTCATCTTACTCGCACTTGTATTTATGACAGCTTTTGTGAATCAAAAATATGGTGTGATTTATGGATTTATCTTTGGACTTTTATATGATATTTCGTATACAGGTATTCTTGGTGTTCATATGTTTGGCTTTGGTGCGCTCTGCTATTTGTTAGCAAAAGCCTTCAAAGTCCTCCAAACGAATATGTTAGTCGTTGTCTTTCTATCGATGATTGCTGTTGCAGTGATGGAGTTTTATGTGTACGGTGTTCAAGCGACGATTCAACCAAATATTATGCCTTTTAATACGTATGTCATCGAACGCTTTATTCCAACGATTCTTTTAAATACTGCTGCGTCTCTCATACTTGTTGTGCCGCTTAGGCTCTTTTTCATCAATGTGAAACAAGGACTGATCGACGAATAAAAGCAGGAGTTTGTCCAATTACGGCGAAATGAGTATGTTGTTGAGGTGAGCATCTTGAAAACTCAAAAACAGCAGTATGTGACAATAAAAGGTACAAAAAACGGATTAACATTACAGTTAAATGATGACTGTTCGTTTGAAGACCTTCTTTCTGGCTTGCGAGAGGTTCTTTTACTTGAGCAATATACAGACGGAAGAGAAGGACATAAAGTCAATGTGCATATTAAACTTGGTTTTCGATATTTAACAGAGGATCAAGAGGCGCGTTTAACTGAAGCGGTGTCTGAAAATGAACATCTTGTCATTCACTCTATTGAAAGTGACGTCATGTCAACTGAAGAGGCGAGACGTTTAAAAGCAGAGGCTGAGATTACTTCTGTAGCAAAAATTGTACGCTCTGGACAGGTGCTTTATGTCGAAGGGGATCTCTTATTAATAGGAGATGTCAACCCTGGCGGAACCATTCGTGCAGGGGGGAATATTTTTGTGCTCGGTGCGTTAAAAGGTGTAGCGCATGCTGGATGTAATGGAAACAAGCAAGCTGTGATTGCAGCATCTCATATGATTCCAACCCAGCTTCGCATCGCACAGGTGTTTAACCGTGCACCGGATCAAAAAGAAGATGGAAATGAAATGGAATGTGCTTATTTAGATATAGATGGCAATATGATCATTGAACGCCTGCAGCAATTGGCTCATATAAGACCTAATCTGACAAGGCTTGAGGGAGGAATGTGAAATTGGGCGAGGCTATTGTGATTACCTCAGGAAAAGGCGGCGTTGGCAAAACAACAACATCTGCAAACTTAGGCACAGCACTAGCAATTCAAGGAAAAAAAGTGTGTCTAGTTGATACCGACATCGGCCTTCGGAATTTAGATGTCGTGATGGGGCTTGAGAACCGCATTATTTATGATCTAGTCGATGTAGTAGAAGGAAGATGCAAGATTCACCAAGCGCTTGTGAAGGATAAGCGGTTCGAGGATCTTTTGTATCTTTTACCTGCTGCTCAAACAAGCGATAAAACGGCGGTAGAGCCGGAGCAGATCAAAGAATTAATTCAATCATTGAAACAAGACTTTGATTATGTTGTCATTGATTGCCCTGCTGGAATTGAGCAAGGCTTTAAAAATGCTGTATCAGGTGCTGACAAAGCGATTGTGGTCACGACACCTGAAATCTCAGCTGTGAGAGATGCAGACCGAATTATCGGCTTGCTGGAACAAGAGGATATTGAACCGCCTCGTTTGATTGTGAACCGCATTCGTACACACATGGCGAAAAATGGCGATTCGATGGATGTGGATGAAGTTGTCCATCATTTATCAATTGATCTTCTCGGCATTGTAGCCGATGATGATGATGTCATTAAGGCTTCAAACAATGGTGAACCGATTGTCATGGATGCTAAAAATAAAGTTTCCATTGCGTATCGCAATATTGCTCGCCGCGTACTAGGTGAATCTGTTCCTCTTCAATCCTTTGAAGAAGAAAACAAAGGGATGTTTGCAAAGCTGAAAGCATTTTTCGGTGTAAGAGCATAATGATTTACTTGAGATGAGACCGATTCGATGAGAATCGGTCTTTTTGTTGCATATCATATGATGTCGCCACATAAAATGTACAAACTGTTTGTATGTAAAGGGTGATCTTATGAAAAGAGTGGACGAGTATCGAAAGAAAATAGCGCAGCGCCGTAAAATGAAGCAGCCAGCTGCTGCCCCTAAGAAGGCAGCTTTCAAGAAGAAAGATGATATTCCACCATGGGTCATGTTGACAGAAGAAGAAAAGCATTCTGGCTCGGCTTCCTACGAGTCAAATTCTCATCAGTCGAAAAAATTTCGCCATCCGTTATTTCATTCAAATACATTTGTGCTTAAATGTTTACTTTCTGCCTCTCTTGTACTGATTGCCGCTATTTCATTTAAAGGGCAGGCGGGGCCTTTTCAGCAGCTGAAGCCGATGATCAGTCAAACGTTTGAACAAGATTTCCAATTTGCCGCCGCCAACCGGTGGTTTGAGAAAACTGTCGGAAACCCACTTGCCTTTTTAACCGATAGAAAAGAAGGGCAAAAGGACGTACAAGCCAATCAAGAGCTGGCTGTCCCTGCCTCTGGAAAAGTGCAGGAATCCTTTACGCAAAATGGTGCCGGAGTGAAAGTTGAAACATCTGCTGAAGCCATCGATAGTATGAAAGAAGGCTATGTCGTAGAAGTGAAAAAGAAAAGTGATACAGGGCTCACCGTCGTGGTGCAGCATGCAGATAACAGCTACAGCTGGTACGGCCAACTAAAAGAAGCTGATGTGGCTTTATACGATTTTGTCGATAAAGGGGAAAAAATTGGTCAAATTGCGCTTGATGAACAAGGCAAGGGGACATATTACTTTGCCATTAAGCAAAATGAACAGTTTATTGATCCCATTCAGGTGATGACCTTTGAATAGATGGCTGCTCATGCTGACAAAGGTCCATGTTCACCCGCTCCTTTGGATAGTCATGGCATTTGCCATGCTATCAGGTCAAATTAAGCCGCTGCTTTGTCTGCTCATTATCGTCTGTGTCCATGAGCTTGGACATGCAGCGGCTGCTTGTTATTATCACTGGCGGATTCGGCGGATTTTTTTACTGCCATTTGGCGGGGCGGTAGAAGTAGAAGAGCACGGGAACCGTCCGCTAAAAGAAGAGCTGGCGGTCATTTTATGCGGACCGCTTCAGCATGTCCCGCTCCAGCTCGTCGCCTGGCTTCTCATGGAAGCCTCACTTATCTCATATGACGTCTTTACGATGTTTACTTTTTATAATGTAGCGATTTTTCTAGTGAACCTTTTGCCCATTTGGCCACTTGATGGCGGGAAATTATTCTTTTTGCTCTTATCTGTTTTTTACCCTTTTCAACAGGCACATGCCCTTGCAATAAAAGGCTCTCTCATTTTTTTCGGTCTTTTGACAGCAGGGTTGCTCTGTTTTGCTCCGCTGCAATTCAACGGCTGGATCCTGCTCACTTTTTTAGCCTACTCGCTTGTGATGGAACACCGGCAGCGGCATTATATCAGGGTACGTTTTTTACTAGAACGTTATTATGGTAAAAAAGAGCAAAAGGTAGAGAAACTCATTCCACTGAGAGCGGGTGCTGAGGAGAAAATATATGAAGTGATGGCGCGATTCCAAAGGGGCTGTAAGCATCCCATTATTATCGAACGGAATGGTGTGAAAATGAGCCAGCTCGATGAAAATGAATTGCTCCATGCTTATTTTTCAGATCGAAGAACCACCTCTTCCATGGAAGATCTTCTTTTACCGTACTAATGGTGAAAATACATTGACATTCAGCGTCTAATTTGATATATTTTTTAATGTTATGGATATGTAGCACCCGTGCTACAACCGCGCGGAGCAGGTGTAAAGTGCCTATTGGCCCCCTGTATTCGGCGAGTCTGAGTTTATTAGGAGGTGCAGAGATGTACGCAATTATCGAAACTGGTGGTAAACAAGTAAAAGTTGAAGAAGGTCAAACTGTTTATGTTGAAAAACTAGCTGCTGAAGCAGGTGAAACAGTTACTTTCGAAAACGTATTGTTTGTCGGCGGAGACACTGTCAAAGTGGGTAACCCTTCAGTTGCTGGAGCAACAGTAACGGCTAAAGTTGAAAAACAAGGTCGCGGTAAGAAAATTACTGTGTTCAAGTACAAACCGAAGAAAAACAACCACAAGAAACAAGGTCATCGTCAACCTTACACTAAAGTTGTTATCGAAAAAATCAACGCTTAAGGCGTGTGAGTGATATGATCAAAGCAACCATTACTCGGTCGCCAGCAGATGAAAGCATTACGTCTTTTCAAATGACTGGACATGCCGAGTTTGCTGAAAAAGGTCAGGATCTCGTTTGTGCAGGTGTATCTGCTGTTGTTTTCGGGTCAGTCAATTCAATTATTGCACTGACAGGAATGGATCCACTGCTTGATATTGGAGATGAAGGCGGGTATTTCTCTTTTGAACTGCCAGCTGATACAGATCCAGTCACCTTTGAAAAAGCCCAGTTGCTTTTAGAAGGCATGGTCGTTTCCTTAGAAACAATTGAACGAGATTATCACGATTATGTGAGAATATCTACAAAAAAATAGGAGGTGAACTTCATGCTTAGATTAGATCTTCAATTTTTCGCATCTAAAAAAGGGGTAGGTTCTACAAAGAACGGACGTGACTCTGAGTCTAAACGTTTAGGCGCTAAACGTGCTGATGGTCAATTCGTAACTGGTGGTTCTATCCTTTATCGTCAACGTGGAACGAAAATCTATCCAGGTGAAAACGTTGGACGCGGAGGCGACGACACTCTTTTCGCTAAAATCGACGGAACGGTTAAATTCGAACGTTTCGGTCGTGACCGTAAAAAAGTGAGCGTATATCCTGCGGCACAATAATTGCTAAAAACTCCGGTCATTGACTGGAGTTTTTTTCACTATTCAGGGAGCTTTTGCGCTTTTTACAAGTAGTACCGAAGATGATAAAAGAAGATGCACTCCATAAATATCAAAGAATGTTTGCTGACTTTGCCTCATTTTCTCCTATACGATCAGAAAAAACAACCTTTCCTCACATAACTAGTGTTTTTCTATGCTGTCTTCTCTGTTATAATTCAGGGAGACATATTGATGATAAGACTCCTAAAAGAGAGACCAAACGATTGGGAGTGCGATAATGGAAGAGATACCAAGTAAACAAAACGAAAAATTAACTCACGTTGCATTAACAAATGAATTGATCTATCTGCTTAGTCGTTCAAGACACGACTGGATGAATAAATTGCAGTTAATCAAAGGCAACTTGACATTAGAAAAATATGACCGAGTGTTCGAAATAATAGAAGAAATGGTCATTGAAGCACAGCATGAATCCAAACTCTCAAATTTAAAAATTCCCCAATTGGCCTATTACTTTCTAACCTTTAATTGGGAGTCGCATTTTATCACCCTAGAATATGAAGTGCTTGGTGAAACCCGAGACTTATCAGCATATGAATCGCAGCTGCTAACGGTATCACGGGAGTTGTTTTCGATATTCGATCAATCAGTTTGCCAAAAAACTGAAAATCATTTAACGGTCACTTTCCAAACGGATCATGAAGAGAATGATGTGATCTTATATGTTGATTTCAAAGGAAAATTAACAAGTTTGGATGCGTTAAATGCGTTTCATGACGCAAACTATCCATGTATGAGTATAACGCAATTTCATGTGACGAATCATGAGTCCATGATTGAGCTTTGTTTGAGGCAAGAACGAGATATGTGATGCAGAGAAACGGAGGAAGTTATGTTTGTAGATCAGGTTAAAGTGTATGTTAAAGGCGGTGACGGCGGAAACGGTATGGTGGCGTTCCGTCGTGAAAAATATGTGCCAAAAGGCGGGCCAGCAGGCGGCGACGGCGGAAATGGTGCAGATGTAGTATTTGAAGTAGACGAAGGACTCAGAACGTTAATGGACTTTCGTTATAAGCGTCATTTCAAGGCGGACCGCGGTGAGCATGGAATGAGTAAAAACCAGCATGGCCGAAATGCGGAAGAAATGATTGTTAAAGTTCCGCCGGGTACAGTTGTGACAGATGCTGAGACGGAACAAGTACTAGCTGACTTGACAGAGCATGGACAGCGGGCTGTGATTGCCAAAGGTGGACGTGGCGGACGTGGAAATTCACGCTTCGCAACACCAGCAAACCCTGCACCACAGCTGTCTGAAAACGGTGAGCCAGGTAAAGAACGTGACGTCATCTTAGAATTAAAAGTACTTGCAGATGTTGGACTTGTTGGTTTCCCAAGTGTCGGGAAGTCAACGCTGCTTTCGATTGTCTCTTCTGCGAAACCAAAAATTGCGGATTATCATTTTACAACGCTTGTGCCAAACCTCGGAGTGGTTGAAACAGACGATAACCGAAGCTTTGTCATGGCGGATCTGCCAGGACTGATCGAAGGAGCGCACGAAGGTGTTGGCTTAGGTCATCAATTTTTACGCCACATTGAACGTACACGTGTCATTGTCCATGTCATTGATATGTCTGGACTTGAGGGGCGTGACCCATACGAAGATTACGTGACGATTAACGAAGAGCTTGAGCAATACAATATGAGATTGACAGAGCGTCCGCAAATCATTGTAGCGAACAAAATGGACATGCCGGATGCAGCTGACAATCTAGCGGCATTTAAAGAAAAATTAACAGATGACTATAAAGTGTTCCCAATTAGTGCGATCACAAGAGAAGGGCTTCGTGAGCTCTTATTTGAAATCGCCAATCAGCTTGAAACAACACCGGAATTCCCGCTCTACAATGAAGAAGAGCTCTCTGATAACCGTGTGATGTACAAGTTTGATGAAGGAGAAGCAGCATTTGAGATCTCAAGAGATCCTGATGGTACGTTTGTCTTAACTGGTAAAGCACTTGAGCGACTGTTTAAGATGACAGATTTCTCAAGAGACGAGTCAGTGAAACGATTCTCTAGACAGCTGCGCGGAATGGGCGTTGATGATGCCCTGCGTGAACGTGGTGCAAAAGATGGAGACATCATTCGTCTGCTTGAATTTGAATTTGAATTTATCGATTGATCAAAAGGAGGGTCCAGTTCATGGGCTCTCCCGTTTTTAAAAGGGGAGAAAACAGGTGAAAGAAGAAACGTTCTATTTAGTAAGAGAGGATGTACTTCCGGATGCGATGCGAAAAACGCTTGAAGTCAAAAAGCTTCTCGATCGCAAAAAAGCGGATTCAGTTGCCGATGCTGTTCAAAAAGCGGATTTAAGCCGCAGTGCTTTTTATAAATATCGAGATGCTGTTTTTCCATTTTATACGATGGTCAAAGAGCAGATCATCACATTGTTTTTCCACCTGGAGGATCGGTCTGGGGCTCTGTCTAGGCTGCTGCAAATTGTGGCTGACTCTGGCTGTAATGTGTTATCCATTCACCAAACGATTCCGCTGCAAGGAAGAGCGAATGTTACCCTGTCGATCAGTACGGCCGGCATGGCAGATGATATTAATACAGTCATGAATCAATTAAGAAAACTTGAATTTGTCGAAAAAGTTGAAATTCTAGGTTCTGGGGCGTAAAAGGAGAGATCATAGCAGATGAAGCAATTAACGGTAGGTTACTTTGGACCAGAGGCCACATTTACTCATTTGGCTGTCTGTTCTTGTTTTCCAAAAGATGCAGAGCAGCGGGCTTATGCAACCATTCCGCAATGTATGGATGCCGTGTCAAAGGGAGAAGTAGATTTGGCGGTCGTTCCACTTGAAAATGCACTCGAAGGATCTGTGAACTTAACGATTGATTATTTAATTCATGAGGACGCTTTGTCCATTGTGGGCGAAATGACAGCACCGATTCGCCAGCACCTGCTTGTCCATCCATCGAGAGCGGAGAGCTGGGAGACATTAGATGTGATTCAGTCACATCCGCACGCCATTGCGCAGTGTCATCAATTTTTGAAGAGACAGTTTCCTAATATCCCGCATCGGCCAGTGGAATCAACAGGCTATGCAGCGAAATACATCAGTGAGCATCCAGATGAAGCTGTTGGTGCGATTGCGAATGAAATCGCCGCAAAAACGTACGGATTGACGATTGCGAAAAAAGACATTCATGATTATCCGCACAATCATACACGTTTTGTCATTTTACATAAAGAGGCGAAGGCATCGTTCCCAATGAATTCTGGTTTTTCTTCAAAGCCAAAAACGACCATTGTTGTCAGCCTGCCAAAGGATGATCAGTCAGGTGCATTGCACCGTGTGTTATCAGCTTTTTCATGGCGGAATCTCAATTTGTCCAAAATTGAATCGCGTCCGACAAAAACAGGCCTTGGACACTATTTATTTATCATTGATATCGAAAAAGAGATGGATGATGTACTTGTCCCTGGCGCCATTCAAGAATTAGAAGCAATTGGCTGTGAAGTGAAACTACTCGGCAGCTATCAAACATATGAATTAACGAATGAAAAATAGTGTCCTCTTGGGGACACTATTTTTTTAGTCTTTAATGAGAAATCCAGCGTCATCAAGCGCTTGAATGGCTTGATCAAGCTGCTTTTGGCTGTATGAAGTAAGGGTATGTAAGTGTACGCCGTCTGTCAGCTCTGATAAGTAGGAGGCGCCCGTATTAGAAATATGATGAACGAAGTCAGCCACTTGTTTGCGCGTACTCACTCGAATAGAGGCCGTCAGCTCCCCGTAGACAGGGTGCTCAATCATCACGTCTTTCACCGTTACACCGTAGTCTACAATCAGTGTCAGCTCCTCTTCTGTACGATGAGGATCGTGCTTGCAAGCGATAATCTGTTCAATTTCAGTTTCCGGTGTATGCTGCGCCATATACACATAGCCTTGGCTTGTGGCAATAATGGGTTCGTTTTTTGCTTTGAGTAATGAAATATCTTGTACAATGACTTGTCGTGAGACAGCGGCTTTTTTAGCTAAAAAACTTCCGGTGAGTGGTGTATCAGTCTCTTGTAGCCACTTTAAAATGGCGTTTCTTCTATCTTCGCCAATGAGTTTTCTCTCTTGTTCCACGTTTTATGCTCCTTTCTTCTCCTTTTGCAAGCTCTCAAATGTATGCAAAAGCTGATCGATGTCATCCTTTGATGATCCTCGTCCAAATGATAGTCGAATGAATTGAAGGGCATCACGATCTGATACATGTAATGCCTTCACAGCAGGGGAAGGGTGGTGATAACCAGAAGCGCACGCACTTCCTGTGGATATACAAATCCCATGCCGGTTACAAGCTAACATTACATATTGTCCTTCAAACCCTTCAAAAAAACAACCAATAATATGAGGCAGCGTGCGGCGCTGGTCACTTTCTTGCAGCATGCGGACAGGCAGCTGCCTTTTTTTTAGCTGCTGAAGAAAATAATCACGAAGCTGAATATCTAGCTGTTGCTGTTGATCTATTTTCAGCATGATTTGCTCGCTTGCGGCTACAAAAGCACCGATGCATGGCACGTTCACTGTCCCTGGGCGTAGACCATTTTCCTGAACAGTATCTTGATATATAGGCTTCCAAGGGACATGTGCCCCCATATAGACAGCACCGGCGCCCTTAGGTGCATACACTTTATGACTCGAAATGGAGAGGGCATCAACCCCTAGTTCTTTAATCGACACATGCATTTTTCCGAATGTTTGCACTGCATCTGTATGAAAAAGAATGTCTCTTTCTTTTAAGAGCGTTGCTAATTCAGCTAATGGCTGAATAATCCCAGTTTCTGAGTTGGCATGCTGGATGGATACTAGTCCGGTTTCAGGCAATAGAGCCTGTTTGAGAATCTCCTTTGTGATAATTCCTTCTTGATTCGGTTCTATGACCGTCACCTTCACACCGAGACGCTGCAAGGCATTGACCGCATGATGAACAGAAGGGTGCTCTACTGATGTGGTAATGACATGCTGTTTATGTGGAGGCAGCGAATTTATGATCGATTGAATCGCAAGGATATTGGATTCAGTTCCGCCACTTGTAAAGTAAATACCCTCAGGTTCGCCCTCTAGAATCGCTGCAAGTGATTGTCTGCTGTAAGCCAAGATTTCATTTGCTCTTCCTCCTGCATCATGCAGGCTGCTCGCATTTCCGTAACATTCTTTGCTCAACTGCTGAAATACATGCAGTGATTCCTCAGAAACAGGTGTAGAAGCTGCATAATCTAAATAAATCAAATCCATCCATCTCCTGTGTGAAAATTTTTTCTTGTATTTATTGTAGTGTTGTGTAATGATATGTGTCAAGACAGGTGTAAATGACAGGAGGGGCAATTGTGTCATCTATCAAAAAAGTCATTGTGGTGGGGTCGGGCATTGCGGCTCTTTCCTTTGTGAATACGATCTCAGAGAACTGCCAAGTCATCATGATGACAAAAAAACAATTTTCCTCTAGTAATTCCATGCTCGCACAAGGGGGAATCGCTGCAGCCTTTTCCGCACATGATTCTGTCGATCAGCATGTGCAAGACACTTTAGCTGCGGGGTGTGGTCACAATGATGACAAAACTGTACAGGAGATCGTCCATCATGGAAAAGATCTTGTAAAGAAGCTCGTAGAAGAGGGCTGCCCATTTGATCGAGATGAAACGGGAATTCCGCAGTTAGGTAAAGAGGGAGCCCATACGACCCATCGTATTCTGCATGCAGGAGGAGATCAAACGGGAAAAACCCTCGTGCAGTTTTTGAAAGGGAAGCTCGGCTCACACATTCATGTATACGAAAATCATCATGTCATGGATCTATTAGTTCATGAAGGGGTATGTACCGGTGTTGTGTGGAAAGACGAAAAAGGTCATGTACATACAATGACCGCGGATGCAGTTGTATTATCCACTGGCGGCTGTGGATCCTTATATGAAACAAACACAAATGATCCGTCTGTGACAGGAGATGGTCTGATGATGGCCTATCGCGCAGGGGCACAGCTAGTAGATCTCGAATTTGTGCAATTCCATCCGACCCTTTTGACCACTTCAGGTAAAGCGATCGGTCTCGTATCAGAGGCAGTCAGGGGAGAGGGCGCCTATTTAGAAGATGAATCAGGCAGGCGGATCATGAAAGGAATCCACCCGCAGAGCGATTTAGCGCCTAGAGATGTGGTGGCAAGGACCATTTTCCATGAGCAGCAACTCGGTCATTCCATTTATCTTAACATCCGTGATATTCCGCATTTTTCTGCACGTTTTCCTGCGATTGCTTCGATGTGTCAGCGTGCGGGAGTTGATATGGCAAGCGGAAGGCTGCCAGTTTCACCCGGTATGCACTTTTTAATGGGTGGAATTAAGGTGAATGAACATGGAGAAACAACTGTTCCATCACTTTTCGCCATTGGTGAAGTAGCTTGTACAGGTTTACACGGCGCCAATCGACTGGCAAGTAATTCGCTCTTAGAAGGTCTCGTTTTAGGAAACAAGGCGGCACGGTATGTTGAGCGGTTGCAAGCCCAGCAAGATAAAAACCCTGCTCTTTCCATTCAAGAAGTATGGTCTGTCCCAACGGTGTCACAGGCTCAGCTCAGAAAATGGATGACAGCATATGCCGCAATTGTGAGAGATGAGAAAGGCTTACAGACTTTGCTCGATCATTTAGAACAAGTCTCTTTTCAGCAAATCAATGTGAAGAATATCACAAATGAACAGATCGAAATAACGAATCAATGGGCTTTAGCCATATGCCTTGTCAAATCCGCATTACTCCGAACAGAAAGCAGGGGCGGTCATTATCGCACCGATTATCCAAATCGGCACGATGCTTCGTGGCGAGCAAAACAGATTGTACATGAACAGGGCCATATTTATACCGTAAAAAATGAAAGGATTGGTGCCAAATGGAACGTTTACAGTTAAAGCAAATGCTCACTCATTTTTTAAAAGAAGATATTGGGTTTGGAGATGTATCCGCTGATGCCATCTTTGGAGACAAGAAAGGAACAGCTTACATCATGGCGAAACAATCAGGCGTATTGGCCGGGACACAAGTCATTGATATGGGATACAAACTGCTGAATGAACAAGTTCAAACTGAGCTGTTTTTCCAGGAAGGTGATTGGATTCATGAAGGGGCTGTACTGGCACAAATAACTGGTCCCGTCAACGACTTGCTGAAAGGGGAGCGGGTGGTGTTGAATATCCTGCAAAGAATGACAGGGATTGCTACACTAACGCATGAAGCAGTAGAGCGATTAGCTGATCCGTCTATTACGATTTGTGATACGAGAAAGACGACACCCGGTCTGCGCATGCTGGAGAAGTACGCAGTAAAAGTTGGAGGCGGAAAGAATCATCGTTTCGGCTTATCCGATGGGGTGATGATTAAAGATAATCATATTGCGGCTTGTGGTTCTATCAGGGAAGCTGTGGAGAAAGCAAGAGCATACGCCGGTCATATGGTGAAAATTGAAGTGGAAATTGAATCAGAAGCACAGCTGATGGAAGCCATTGAAGCCAAAGCAGATGTCATCATGTTTGACAACTGCTCTCCAGACGAAGTGAAGCGCTTTAAACAAATGACCCCTGAAACTATATTGACAGAGGCATCAGGCGGCATCACGTTAGAGAATGTGGCTAACTACCGAGGGACAGGTGTAGACCTTATTTCACTTGGATTTCTCACACATTCTGCTCCATCATTCGATTTTAGTATGAATATGGAATTCAGCCATAAAGGGGGAACGACTCATGTCCATGCTTGATGTGTTAGCAGCGCAGCATACAGCCATGATGCCAGATGAATATAAACAGCGCTCTTATGATGAAATGAAAGAGAGAGTATTAGAGATTAAACGCGCTTTTGGATCAAAGCTTTTTATACCGGGTCATCATTATCAAAAAGATGAAGTCATCCAATTTGCTGATGTGACAGGTGATTCATTGCAGCTTGCACAAATTGCTGCTGACAATCACGAAGCAGAATACATTGTATTTTGCGGGGTTCATTTTATGGCAGAAACGGCCGATATGTTATCAAAAAAGAATCAGCACGTCTTTTTGCCAGATATGAGAGCAGGTTGTTCAATGGCAGATATGGCGAATATGAAACAAACAGACAGGGCGTGGGATCAGCTCACTGAGCTGTTTGGAGATACGATCCTTCCGCTGACTTATGTAAACTCAACGGCTGATATTAAAGCATTTGTCGGCAAACATGGCGGATCGACTGTCACATCTTCAAACGCTAAAAAAGTATTGGAGTGGGCGCTGACCCAAAAAGAGCGGATTCTTTTTCTTCCTGATCAGCATTTAGGGCGTAACACGGCCTATGATTTAGGGATTCCGCTAGAGGAAATGGCTGTCTGGGATCAAATAGAAGAAAAGCTCATCACCGACCAACCGCTTCATCGAATCAAAATGATTTTATGGAAAGGTCATTGCTCTGTTCATGAGAAATTTACCATTGAGAATATTGAACAAATGAGAAAACGTGACCGTGACATACAGATTCTTGTTCATCCAGAGTGTACGCATGAAGTCGTAAAGGCATCTGATCTAGCTGGTTCAACAAAATTTATTATTGATACGATCAAGCAGGCACCAGCAGGAAGCAAGTGGGCCATTGGAACAGAAATGAATTTAGTGAAACGCATCATTGACCAGCACCCTGACAAACAAATTGAATCCCTCAATCCAGATATGTGTCCATGTTTGACAATGAACCGTATTGACCTGCCTCATCTACTATGGTCACTTGAAAGCATTGAAAAAGGGGAGCCAGTCGGTTTGATTCAAGTGGATGAAGAGACGACAAAAGAGGCATTGCTCGCTTTAAATAAGATGCTGACCATTAAATAATGAAGTGTCCCCTCCTATCAGAAAACAAGTTTTTATCATATCGGCTTGTAAATAGGCATAAATTTATGTTGAAACATATTGTACTTCTGACATAACCGCTACGTTCACGTTTTGCATAGGAGGGGAAAACGTTGAAAATTCATATTGTGCAAAAAGGAGACTCCCTTTGGAAAATTTCAAAGAAGTACGGAGTCGACTTTCAAGAATTGAAAAAATTAAATTCACAGCTCAGTAATCCAGATTTGATCATGCCAGGAATGAAAATCAAAATTCCATCTAGTGGTGTTCCTGTAAAAACAGATCATCACAAAGCAAAAGAAATGCCAAAAGCAAAAGAACACCCGTATGTAAAAGAAAAGCCAAAGGATGTCGTGCAAGTTCAAGATACGAAGCCGAAGGAAAAACCGAATGAACCGGTACCTTATGTGCCACCAGTACCAAAGATTGAGCAGCCAGTTTTTCCACAAGTTGATGTAAACTATTATCAGACGAATCTCTACCAGCCATTCACGCCTCCTCCCAAAAAAGAACATCATGAGAAAAAAGATCACGTTCATGAAAAGAAAGATCATGTTCATGAGAAAAAGGATCATAAAGATCACAAGGACCATTTTCATCATGAAAATAAGGATCATTTCAAAGATGAAGTGGCAAAGGGATATGATCCATTCATTCATATCCCACATCAAAAAGAGGAGGGAAAAGATATGGAGCATAGTAATTACCCAAACCTTCCTAATTTCCCGCAAATGCCGAATGTTGGAGGGGCAGCAGTAGGGGGCATGGCTGAAAATAAAGAGCATCACCACCATCATCAAGAATCATATGATCCTTATTATGGTTATGGTCATTACATGCCAGCAATGTATCCATATCCGCAGCAAATGGTACCCGCTTCTCCTATATTACCGGGATCAGGCCTTTGTTATCCGGTACAGCCGTATTATCACCATCACATGATGCCGTACCCTTATCCGGCGGCTCAGCCGTATTACCCTGCGTATCAAGCACCAGCTTATTACGGTGAAAATCACGAGCATCATGCAAACGATGGGCATCACTGGCACCACCATATGCATCCAAATGCAGGAGCGAATGCGAATGCCAATGCCAATCAAGGCTTTTATCCAAACGCTCCAAATGAAGCATATGGCAAGGAAGACTGCGGATGCGATGATGGGATGAAGCATCATCAACCATGGCCTGGACATTATCCAAACCCTGTTCCATATGGTCAAATGGGTGCTTATCCAGCACAGCCTTATATGCAGCAGCCTTATCAAAACCCATCTGTTTTTGCAAGACCAGAAGAAAACGAAGAAGATTAATGTCACAAGGGACGATCTCAATCGTTCCTTTTTTTGTTTATAACTGACAGCTTGTTTTTGTCCTCAACTGTACATGCTAAAACAGAGCCTGTTTTGCGCTCATGAGATTCAATTTGTACAGGGGGTTTTTCGTTTGAGACAAAAATGGCAAAAAACAATCGCCTTAGTGCTTCTACCTATTGGATTAACGGCATGTGGTACAAATAACAATGCGGGTGTAGATACACGTCATAATCAATCTGGCCAGCCAGTTGGATACCACTCCAATCAACAGGCAACAGACAACAATCAAGATCATCAAGGACCGGTTTCTGAGCTTATGGAGGGAATGAACGGAAGAAATACAACGAATGTTGATGATCGTTCACGCCCTACACAGGATCAAGTGAGAATGCCACTTACTGGTGGAGATGGACGCTACAGTCATGGAGATATGAACTATCATAACCAAATGTCGTTCTCTGGCTACGATAAACAAGAGAACATCCAGCGTTCAAGAAAAATCGCCAACCGAGTGAACAAAATGAACCATGTGACAGACTCACAAGTCATGGTGACGGATGAAAATGTGTATATTGCTCTTAAAACAGATGGGCGCTTGACATCAGAGGGTGTATCACAAGTAGAAGAAGCAGCGACTCGTTATGCAGATGGAAGAGCTGTCCAAGTCATTAAAGACGAAGGCGCATTTACACGCTTCAGAGATATGAGAAAAACGCAATTTGAAACAGGTCAGACAGGCATGACCCGATAGGCTGGAATAAAAAAGGCTAAAGTTCATGACGAACTTTAGCCTTTCTTTAAAAATAAACTTTGATCCCGATATAAAATTCATAAAAGAAATAACAGCCAAATCCAAGTAATAAAATACCGGCAATAATGGAAGTCCACTTAATCATTGTTCGGTTCATCACTTTTCTTGTTAGGGAAACAATCGTGAGAAGACCGATGTCATGAAGAAGAATCCCTGCCAAAATACCCGCAGCAGCCAATATAAATTCAGATGAATTTGTATTCGTATAAGCATCTGCCAGTACAGCACCAAACACAGATACCCAGAACACAAGGTTTCCAGGTGATACCGCGACGAGCAGCCCATTTCGGTATGTTTTAGCAAATGATTTATTCACTTTTTCTCCTGCTAAATGGATGTCTTGATCCGCATTTTTAATCGAATCGTAGGCAAGAATCATTAAAAAGATGGCACCGATCAGCCAGAGAGGAATTTGGATAAAGGGCAAAGATAAAAATTGAGCAAATCCAGCATATAAAGTCAAGATGAGCAATATATCGATGGTCATACCACCAGCGCCTACAGTTAATCCATGAAAGAATCCGTTTTTTAATCCCTGCTTTGTCATTTCAACCGTGATCGCTCCAACAGGTAGAGCAATTGAGAATCCAACGACGATAAATGTAAGAAATGTTTGCAATCGACTAGAACTTCCTTTGAATCATGTTTGTATAAAAATTCTCCGTTTAGATTAATTATACATAATAGGAGAAAAGGATCAATGATTATTTCTAATTTAATCGAAATGAGAGAGATAGATCGTGTATAGAAAGATGTATATCGTGAAGATCGTGTATTGATTGTAGGGGAAAGGAACTATTTTCCTGAAACTTCTTTTTTTCATTTCTCAGCTATGCTACACTGTTGTGGAAATCAATATAAGTGACTAGGGGTGCCCGGAAATGCGGGCTGAGAGAGAAGACAAGCTTCTTAACCCTTTGGACCTGATCTGGCTCGTACCAGCGTGGGGAAGTTGAAGATGATACATGTGCCATATGAATGGCATACATGTTTTTTTCTGACGACGAAACCAGGTTCTTTACATAGAATCTGGTTTTTTGCTGGTGCTGATTCCATCCTGACCGGTCACACGAAAAGAAGGAGAGAACAGCAAATGAATGAAAAGACAAATGTTCCATCAACGCAATCTTTATTATCAAACTTTGAAGGCAGTCGAAAGGTATATGAACAAGGCTCAAGACCTGACATTTTGGTGCCAAAAAGAGAAATCGTGCTCACAAATACAGTGACACAAGCAGGTGATATCGAAAATGAACCGATTCGTGTGTACGATACAAGTGGACCGTATACAGATGCGGAGGCTCATATTGATGTCACAAAGGGATTAAAGCGCCTGAGATCAGCATGGATTAAAGAAAGAGAAGATACTGAAAGCTATGAAGGGCGTCAAGTAAAGCCAGAAGATAATGGATATCGCTTGAATGGGAAAGAATCCTTTCAAGCTGCCCATACAGATTTTCATCATGTGCCGCTCCGCGGGAAACAAGGTGCTTGTGTGACGCAAATGCATTATGCAAAAAAGGGCATCATTACGCCTGAAATGGAGTTTATCGCTTTGAGAGAACAGCTAAGTCCTGAGTTTGTTAGAGAGGAAGTGGCTAGTGGGAGAGCGGTCATTCCAGCGAATATCAACCATCCTGAAAGTGAGCCGATGATCATCGGAAAGAATTTTCACGTGAAAATTAATGCGAATATTGGCAATTCAGCTGTGACGTCGTCCATTGAAGAAGAGGTGGAGAAGATGACATGGGCAATTAGATGGGGGGCAGATACGATGATGGACCTGTCTACAGGAAAGGACATTCATACAACGAGAGAATGGATTATCCGCAATTGCCCAGTCCCAGTAGGAACTGTCCCAATTTATCAGGCACTTGAAAAAGTGAATGGAATCGCAGAAAATTTGACGTGGGAAGTATACCGAGACACATTAATTGAACAGGCAGAGCAAGGGGTTGACTACTTCACCATTCATGCGGGCGTCCTGTTAAGGTATATTCCGCTCACAGTCGACCGTGTCACAGGAATTGTTTCAAGAGGCGGAGCCATTATGGCAAGATGGTGTCTCGCTCATCATCAAGAGAACTTTCTGTATACCCATTTTGAAGAAATTTGTGAAATCATGAAAACATATGACATTGCCTTTTCGCTTGGGGACGGGCTCAGACCTGGATCCATTGCGGACGCAAATGACGAAGCGCAGTTTGCAGAGCTGGAAACGTTAGGGGAATTGACAGAGATCGCTTGGAAACATGATGTACAGGTCATGATTGAAGGACCTGGTCATGTTCCAATGGATAAAATCAAAGAGAATGTCGATAAGCAGATGGAGATATGCAAAGAGGCACCTTTTTATACGTTAGGCCCTCTAACAACAGATATTGCACCGGGATATGATCATATTACATCCGCAATCGGTGCGGCGATGATCGGCTGGTACGGAACAGCCATGCTGTGCTATGTGACACCAAAAGAGCATTTAGGTCTGCCGAACAAAGAAGATGTAAGAGAAGGCGTCATCGCTTATAAAATTGCTGCACATGCAGCTGATGTAGCAAAAGGACATCCTGCTGCTCAAAAGCGTGATGATGCCTTATCAAAAGCGAGATTTGAATTCAGATGGCGGGATCAATTTCACCTGTCACTTGACCCAGAACGAGCGCTGGCATTCCATGATGAAACATTGCCTGCTGAAGGTGCTAAAACCGCTCATTTCTGTTCCATGTGTGGACCAAAGTTTTGCAGTATGAAAATATCCCATGACATCCGCAACCAATCAGAAGAAGTGAAAAGAGAGATGGAGAAGAAGGCAAAAGAGTTTATCAGTCAAGGAAGTCAAATCTACCAATCCTAAAAAAAACCTCGCACTCCTCTAGTGCGGGGTTTTTATAAAACGGCTGAAATGGCTTTTCTCACGAGGTGCAAAAATGCTCTAACTGCAATCGCCATCGTTTCAATACTTGGGATGAGGGCATCTGTTAAATGAAACAGGACTGTTTGTCTCTCTGGAGATGTTCGTTTTTTCTTTTGTTTCATAAAGGCAGCCTCCTTTTCATTCAATATACTTCTTTTGAAGAATATATAGATAGATATGTTGTGCGAATTTAAACAAAATTTAAACTTCTTGTGTTTAGAAGGAAAGAAGCAGGGGAAACGGATTGAATAGAGAATGAATGAAAAGAGCTGACCGATTCGGTTAGTGAACAAGACAGAGTGGAAGGTGATCTTATGATGAAAGTATTTAAGGTAACATTTCATATGAACAATGGGGAAGTGCTCGATTTCGAGCTGAAACGTCCAGCTACCTATGATGTGTATAAAAAAATTGAGGAAGCCAATCATTGGTTTAAGCTGAATAATGAAATCATTAACCTATTAAATGTGAATAGTATCCATGTAGAAACAGAATAAAACAGAAAGCCGCTCAAAGAGAGCGGCTTTCAGCGTGTAGACAAAGCCTCGCATTCGGTGTCAGTCCTGCGTGCCGGTGCTCACGAATGTCAAATTCGCTCCGCGCCAGTACTCGTCATTCCTAGGGCTGCAAAGGTTTTCTATCACGCTGAAGAGAAGACAAAGGGCTAAAATCAAGTTCATTTTAGCCCTTTGACAACAATCTGAAAGCCGCTCTTTTCGAGCGGCTTTCATTATGCAGTAAAATCATTTCGATTGTTCAGCTGACTTCGAGACAGCCAGTTTTTCTTATACAAATAGGCAATCACTTCAAGCCATAGACGCGGCGCTTTTTTAGGGAAAAAAGGTTTTTGATAATAGGTGTATGCAGCTTTTAAATCATCCCATTGATGACATGTTTTCGTTTGCGTGAAGCGGGCGACGTCAATGACCCTGACGCGGCCATCCTTTGTTAAAATTAAATTTCGCAGATGAATATCAGAAGGATTTAAACCTTTCGCGCGTGCTTCTTCCAATGCATCATCTACTTGTTCAATCATTTGTTTTTTGATCGGAATTCCTTTTGTCAGGCATTCATAGAAAGTATAACCTTTAATATATTCCATTAAAATATATTGATCCCCAGACTCGTAAATCTCAGGATAATAGGAGGAGCCGGAAAGTTTTTCATAAATTGCAGCCTCTTTGCGGGCGATGTTTCGATAAGAAGGAAAAAAGACTTTTAACGCCATTTTCTTGCCGTCTTTTCTGTATGAAAATACATAGGCACTTCTTCCTTTGCCGCACAGCTCAAGCTCAGCCGGTTTAAAGACGAGCTTATTAAAACGCTTTTCTTCTTGATACTGAATCGATTCGGCTAATCTTTTGACATCTGACATTGACTTCACCTTCTTTGGTTTCAGTTTATGCGGCTGAAAAACGAATGATGAAAAAACCATGTAATTCGGTAGAGCAATGGATTGTATAAAACATAACATTTACGCACGAAGGATACAACGAAAGACGCTCAATATGTGTCAAGACATCGATTTGGTTAATGTGGAGCAAAATGGGTCAAACTACATATGTCATGCATCGATCTTATGTTCTAAAGAGGTGTAAATAGTGAAAGTGAAAATAAAGTATTTCGTTACAGGACTTATCATGACAAGTGTACTCTTTTTCGCTGTTGATATGGAAGCAGCAGAACACTTGCAAAAAGAGTCAAAAACCATCAACGTTCAGCTTGAAAAGGTCTATCTAGACGGCGATGTAAGTATTGAAAGACAGCGGGCATCATTAGAAGACAAAGACACATTTTGGGCCCAGTATAAGGGCTGGACATTGGTAGAACAGCGAGAGGATTTTGCCCTTTTTAGAAAGCAAATTGACGATATATCGCCTTTGAGTAAAGCAAATGGATATATCGGATTATCAGAAGACGGCGTGATTTCTACGTTTCATGGAAGGCCTGACGGGTGGGCGGAGCCTATTCATCTCTTTTTTCAAATTGATACGTCCCGCTTGGAAAGTCATGTAGAGCAGCAGCTTGCACAAGGCATTCCGTTTCGAACAAAAGATGAATTTGAGCATGTGCTTGAAGTCATGAAACCTTACCGAAATGAACAATCATTTTAATCGTATGACAGCTTGCTGGTGTGAAGACCGCAAGCTCTTTTTCATGGGTTGACGATGAAAAAAGGCTGAGCGAACGTATGTTAACTTTTATTACGGTTTTCTCTTCGATTTATGTTACAATGGAGAACAGTCAAAGAGGTGAAAACGGTGATAGAGTTTGTAAAAGGGACCATTGATTATGTGTGCCCGCAATATGTTGTCATTGAAAACGGCGGAGTGGGATATCAAGTCTATACCCCAAATCCGTTTATCTATCGAGTAACAAAACAAGAAACGATTTATACGTATCATTACATAAAGGAAGACGCTTTTTCGTTATATGGATTTCAAACACGAGAAGAAAAAGCGTTGTTCACAAAACTGTTAAATGTCACAGGCATTGGACCGAAGGGTGCGCTTGCGATTCTTGCTTCCGGTGACCCTGGCGCTGTCATTTCAGCGATCGAACGAGAGGATGAAGCTTTCCTCATTAAATTCCCGGGTGTTGGCAAAAAAACAGCACGACAGATCATTCTAGATCTGAAAGGGAAGCTCGCAGATGTGGTGCCTGAAATGATAGGAAACTTATTTAACCACGAGGATCATATCCAGATTGAAACGCAGCAAAGCGCTTTAGATGAAGCGGTTGAAGCCTTAAGTGTCCTTGGGTATGGTGATCGTGAAATCAAAAAGGTTCTTCCTTTATTAAAAGAAGAGAAGAATCTTACAACCGATCAATATGTGAAAAAAGCTTTACAAAAAATGTTGAAATAGGGTGATGTCTCATGGATGAACGGCTCGTCTCAACTGAAGCAGACAACCATGAATCAGCCATTGAGCAAAGTCTGCGTCCACAGACGCTTAGTCAATATATTGGCCAGCAGAAAGTAAAGGATAATCTCAGCGTATTTATTGAAGCTGCCCGAATGAGGCAGGAAACACTGGATCACGTCCTTTTATATGGGCCGCCGGGACTTGGGAAAACAACGCTTGCGTCGATCATTGCCAATGAAATGAATGTTCAGCTGCGTACAACGTCTGGACCAGCGATTGAACGCCCTGGCGATTTGGCGGCGATCTTAACATCTCTTGAACCTGGCGATGTTCTGTTTATTGATGAAATTCATCGCTTGCAGCGTTCAATAGAGGAAGTGCTATATCCAGCGATGGAGGACTTTTGTCTAGATATCGTGATTGGAAAAGGAGATACAGCACGCTCTGTGCGGCTTGATTTACCGCCATTTACGCTTGTAGGTGCTACAACCCGTGTTGGGCTTTTAACAGCGCCGCTTCGTGATAGGTTTGGGGTTCATGCAAGATTGGAATACTATGAGCAAAGAGATTTGGCTCACATTGTAGCAAGAACAGCCGAGCTGTTTGAGATTGGGATCGACATTCGTTCAGCTGAAGAGATTGCAAGAAGATCTAGAGGCACACCGAGGGTCGCCAATCGTCTGCTCAGAAGAGTAAGAGATTTTGCGCAGGTGCTAGGAAATCATGCGATCACACAAGACATTGCAGAAGATGCTCTTGAGCGTCTGCAAGTTGACAGACTCGGACTTGATCATATCGATCATAAACTGCTTTTAAGTATGATTGAAAAATTTAGAGGCGGTCCTGTTGGACTTGATACGATCTCAGCGACAATTGGAGAAGAATCACATACGATTGAAGATGTGTACGAACCGTATTTACTGCAAATTGGTTTTCTACAAAGAACGCCAAGAGGGCGGGTCGTCACAAGAGAAGCGTATGAACATTTTCATATGGAGGTTCCGATTCGTGACTGAATTCCCTAAAATGTTGATGATTTTAGGTGGTGTCCTTTTTGCCGCAGGTTTAGTGTTTCAATTGGTTGGGAAACTTCCAGGCGATATTTTCGTGAAAAAAGGGAACGTAACGTTCTTTTTTCCTGTGATTACATGCATTGTCATTAGCATCGTCCTAACCATTTTACTCAATGTCTTCGGACGGATGAAATAACGTTAACTAGTTAACTACAGAATAGGTGAAGGAAATGAAGTTAGAACTATTTGATTTTGATTTACCAGAAAGATTGATTGCACAAGTGCCGCTTGAAAAACGAGATGCATCAAGACTGATGGTCTTAAATAAACAAACAGGTGACATCACACATGACACATTCTCGCAAATCACAGATTACTTTCAAAAGGGTGATTGTCTCGTTTTAAACAATACACGTGTATTGCCTGCACGTCTGTTTGGAACGAAAGAGGATACGGGTGCTAAAGTGGAGCTGCTTCTTTTGAAACAAGAAGAAGGAGACAAATGGGAAACGCTCGTGAAACCAGCAAAACGTGTGAAAAACGGAACAGTCATTACATTTGGTGATGGACGATTAAAAGCGGTATGTACAGAAGAACTGGAACATGGCGGAAGAAAAGTTGAGTTTCAGTATACAGGCATTTTTTATGAAGTACTTGAATCCTTAGGTGAAATGCCGCTGCCTCCGTACATTAAGGAGCAGCTTGACGATCGTGAGCGTTATCAAACCGTTTATTCCAAAGAGGTTGGTTCGGCTGCTGCGCCTACTGCCGGTCTTCACTTTACAAATGAACTGCTGGATGCACTGAAAGCAAAAGGAGTGCATATTGCGTTTATTACGCTCCATGTAGGACTTGGCACATTTCGACCGGTCAGTGCTGAACGCATTGAAGAACATGAAATGCACGCAGAGTTTTACGAAATGAATGAAGAAACGGCAGAAGAGCTTAATCGCGTGCGCAAAGAAGGCGGGCGGATTATTTCAGTCGGAACAACTTCGACAAGAACGCTTGAAACCATTGCAAGTGCTTATGATGGTGAATTCAAAGCGTCAAGCGGCTGGACATCGATTTTTATTTACCCAGGCTACACATTTAAGGCAATTGATGGCATGATCACGAATTTCCACTTGCCAAAATCGTCTTTAATTATGCTTGTCAGTGCATTAGCTGGACGAGAACACGTCCTAAAAGCGTACAATGAGGCTGTAAAAGAGGAATACCGATTCTTCAGTTTTGGCGATGCCATGCTGATTCAATAACATCATACAACAAAGACAGGAGGGCTCATTTTTGTCGCAATTACCGATACGTTATGAGTTCATTAAATCATGCAAACAAACAGGTGCACGTCTTGGGCGCGTTCATACACCGCACGGCTCCTTTGAAACACCTGTATTTATGCCAGTTGGTACACTGGCTACAGTCAAAACAATGGCGCCTGAAGAGTTAAAAGCAATGGAAGCAGGCATCATTTTAAGCAATACGTATCATTTATGGCTGCGCCCGGGGCATGACATTGTCAAAGAAGCAGGCGGCCTGCACAAATTTATGAACTGGGATCGAGCGATTCTAACAGATTCAGGCGGTTTCCAAGTGTTTTCTTTGAGTGAATTTAGAAAAATTGAAGAGGAAGGCGTTCACTTCCGTAATCACTTAAATGGAGATAAGTTGTTCCTTTCTCCTGAAAAAGCGATGGAGATTCAAAATGCGCTCGGCTCAGATATTATGATGGCATTTGACGAATGCCCTCCATACCCAGCAGAGTACGATTATATGAAACGGTCTGTAGAACGGACAAGCAGATGGGCAGAGCGCTGCTTAACAGCGCACCAGCGTCCAGAGGATCAAGGACTGTTTGGCATTGTGCAGGGCGGAGAATACGAAGAGCTTCGTAAACAAAGTGCAAAAGATCTTGTTTCACTTGATTTCCCAGGCTACGCCATTGGAGGTTTATCTGTTGGTGAACCAAAAGATGTGATGAACCGTGTGCTGGAGTTCACAACGCCATTTTTACCGGATGACAAGCCAAGATACTTAATGGGTGTTGGCTCACCAGATTCATTAATTGACGGCGCGATTCGCGGTGTCGATATGTTTGACTGTGTACTGCCGACGCGAATTGCCAGAAACGGTACGCTCATGACAAGTGAAGGACGCCTTGTTGTGAAAAATGCTAAATATGAGCGTGATTTCAGACCAATCGATGAAAACTGTGACTGCTACACATGTAAAAACTACACACGTGCTTATATTAGACATTTAATCCGTACAAATGAGACGTTCGGAATTCGATTAACAACTTATCATAATCTTCATTTTCTGTTAAAATTAATGGAGCAAGTGAGAGAAGCTATCCGTGAGGATCGTTTAGGTGATTTTAGAGAAGAGTTTTTTGAGCGTTATGGCTTTAACAAGCCGAATGCGAAAAACTTTTAACGCATAAACGAAAAGCTTTACAATGCTTTAGAAAGGGGTGAGATAGAATGGATGGTGGTATGGGTTCAATCATTATGATTGTTGTCATGTTTGCTGTGCTTTACTTCTTGTTAATCCGTCCACAGCAAAAGCAACAAAAAGCTGTGCGTCAGATGCAGCAATCTTTATCAAAAGGCGATAAAATTGTCACAATCGGTGGTTTACACGGTGAAATCGACTACATTGATGAATCAAAAGTGGTCATCAAAACAAGCGAAAACAACCGTTTAACTTTTGACCGACGTGCTATTAGAGAATTAGCTGACAAAGGTTAATCCTCCAATACATAGCGATAAAAAAAGAGCGATATCATTCGCTCTTTTTTTATTTGCCCCGAAGATTAACGCCAATCATTCCCCCTAGCATACAAATTCCCAAAAAGGCTGCATGATAGATGAATTGTTCTGGTGAAAAGGTTTCTCCAAACCCTAAATATTGAAATAAAAAAACAGTGAGTGAAAAGATAAAAGAGGTCATGGCGCCAATGAGCCAGCCCCGTTCCTTTGCTTTCCCTCCAGAAATCATTCCTCCTAGAAAAAGTGCCGCAAAGGACAAGATCATGATCATCCATTTAAACGATGATTCCTGCATACTTGTGAAGGTAAGCATCAGTGATACAAGTAAGCTTGTGACAATCATCACGACAAATATAGCAATTAAGCCAGATAAAATGCCTTTTCCTATTTGTTTCGTTTCCTGCATGTGATTCGTCTCCTCTCCAATTGACCGAAGCTTGTCTTTTACTAAAATGTATTCACGGCGAAGAAAAAATAGACATGTTTCTCGTGATAAAAACCGAGGCTTTCTTTTCTACATAAATAAAGTGTTTTGACACAAGCTATGGTGGAGAAGGAGGGGTTACATCATATGCAGGACATCTTAATTATCTCCATGAGAACGATCATTTTATATTTTCTCATTTGGTTTATCTTCCGTTTAATGGGCAAAAGGGAGATTGGGGAACTGAGTATTTTAGATCTTGTTATTTTTATGATGATCGCTGAAATTGCGGTGCTCGCCATAGAAGAAGTAGAGGATCACATGTTACATACAGTATGGCCGATCCTGCTGTTAACCTTCATTCAAATCACCCTTGCCTATTTGTCACTAAAATTCCAAGGTGTCCGTCGTTTTCTCGACGGTAAGCCGGCCCTGCTCATCATCAACGGAAAAATAGACGAGGGTGCGATGAGAAAACAGCGATACAATTTTGATGATTTGCTGATTCAATTAAGAGAAAATAACATCGATAGTATCCAGGACGTCTCATATGCCATCTTAGAGCCTTCAGGAAAGCTCGCCGTTGTTGAAAAAGAAAACAAGCGCAAACATGCAGCGCTTGAGCTCCCGCTTATTGCAGACGGTGTGGTTCAGCATGATCATCTCAAGCAGATCAACCATGATGAACAGTGGCTCATAAAGGAGCTTGTCAAAAGAGGCTATCATGACATCGAGCAAATCTCTTACTGCAGCTTTAATCAGAAGGATTTTTATATTGATTTGAAAGATGAAGTGATCAAGAAAGAATGAGCTAAAGCAGCTTCCCAATAAACGGGATGCGGCGTAGCTCTTCTCGTTTCACTAGCCCAAGACAGATTAATAGAATGACATACAGCATGCACGTCAAAAAGATCATCATGACAAGCTCTAAAGGTGCGGAAAAGAGTCCGCTCGCTTGATGTTTCATCCATAAGCTGACCGCCCCAGTACCGATGATCACAAGGACGCAAAGTCCATATTCTTTTAATGGTAAATGAATAGGCAGTACTTTACCGACAGTTGCCGCATGGAGCAACGTGACAAGAACGATGCCGATGAGTATCGCAAGCGCTGCGCCCATAATGCCAAAGCTTGGCTGTGAAGCAAGAACAAAGATCATACCTGTTTTCACAACAGCTCCTATCAAACTGTTGGTCATCGCTGCCCCCGCTAAATTTAATGCTTGAAGGACAGCCTGCAGCGGCCCTTGAAAGTAATAGAGCAAAAAGAAGGGGGCCATGAATTTTACATAGACAGCGGCATGAGATGAACCATACATGAAGAGGGTTAAATTTTCTGCATACACGAAAAGGATAATACATGAAATGCCCCCGCTTAATAAACAAAGGCGCATCGCCTGCTTGAGCCGGTATTCGACCGTTTTGCGTTTGTTCTGTTCCATCCCCTCACTAATCGCTGGAACTAGTGCGGTGGAGAGAGAATACGTGATAAAACTAGGAAGTGTCAAAAGGGTGAGCGCAAGTCCTGTCAATTCTCCGTACTGCCTTGTTGCTTCCACAGCTGCATAACCGGCAATCGCAAGGCTTTGAGCGACGACAATCGGTTCTAAAAACCAAGAGATATTGCCGATGAAACGGCTGCCTGTCGTTGGCAGGGCAATACTCATGAGTTGCTTAAACGTGTCCTTCCCATCATGAATTGCCTTGAAAAAACGTTTTCGGATACGGATGGTCTTTTTATAACGAAAGGCAATCAGTAAGTAAGCAAGTGAAATCATTTCGCCAATGACAGATGAAATCATGGCGCCTGCTGCTGCGTATTCAATTCCATAAGGCAGGAACGCTGTTGTACATACTGCCACGAGTGAAATTCTTGCGACCTGTTCTAGTACTTGTGACATCGCAAGCGGGCTCATTTGCTGTCTTCCTTGGAAATAGCCCCTTAACACACTAGAGATCGCAATAACGGGTACGACTGGTGTAATGGCAAGCAGAGGATAGACCGTTCTAGGATCTGTCAGCATATTTTCCGCCATAATAGGGGCAAACCATAAAAAGAGCGGCGTGAAAATCAGGCTGAGTGTTCCTGTTATCGCAAGGGACATCACTAGAATGCGTTTTGTTTTCTGTTTGTCACCACGGGCTTCTGCTTCTGCGACTAGCTTACTAATCGCAACAGGAAGTCCGAATTGAGTCAGCGTCACGGCGAGAAAAAAGGTAGGCGCTGCCATCATATAAAGCCCTACGCCTTCTTCACCAATGAACCTTGCAATCACAATTCGATTGACAAAACCCAATATTCTTGTAATAAAACCTGCTAAAATTAAAATAATGGTCCCTTTTAAAAACGTTTGCTTCGTCAAATCACAGATCACCTGCCTTCTCAAACGACATAGAATCATATACAATAAGATATGCGTGTATATCGTCCAAGCATGACAAGTCTCTCGATAAAAAACTGAAAAGGGGGAGCCTCACATTGACACAACATCCGGCTGCTATATACAAAGACCATTTAAAGCCTTTTCTGTTCAGTAAGCTTGAAGAATTCATCGTTTTGGGCTATAAAGATGTAGATTTAGAGGAATTATGGTCATACTTAGAGAATAAGAAGTGGAAGAAAAAACAAGAGTATCCGATTCATGAAATGGTTGCAGATATTTTATCTGTGAAAATTGGCGAATTTATGAACTATGCAACCGTTCAGTCGTTTAAAACGTCTGCTTTTTTGGACAGTGAAGATGGCAAGAATATGCTGGACGAACTGTTGAAATAAGCCATCTAAATGGATTCAGGTGTTTAAGGAGGAAATACATAATGAAAAAAGGGCGCATACTTGCGTTTTTCTTAGTGGTTCTGTTAATCGGAACTGGTGTGGGCTTATTAACGAAGCCCGTTGCGAAAGATATGACGCTAGGGCTGGACTTACAGGGTGGATTTGAAGTTCTGTATGATGTACACCCAGTGAAAAAAGAAGACAAGATCACAAATGGTGTTCTCGTCAGTACAGTAGAGGCTTTGAACCGAAGAGCCAACGTGCTTGGGGTCAGTGAGCCGAACATTTCGATCGAAGGAAACAACCGTATCCGCGTACAGCTTGCGGGCGTAAAAGATCAAAACAGAGCACGGGAGATTCTATCGACTGAAGCACAGCTTTCCTTCAGAGATACGAATGACAAAGAGCTTCTAAACGGATCTGATCTTGTTGAAAATGGTGCAAAACAAACATTCAATCAAACGAATGAGCCGATCGTGACGGTCAAACTAAAGGATGCGAAAAAGTTTGGTGACGTGACAAAAAAAGTAGCGGCGATGGCACCAAACAATCAGCTTGTCATTTGGCTTGATTATCATAAGGGAGATTCCTTCAAAAAAGAAGTCTCTAAATCAAATCATAAGTATGTATCTGCGCCGAATGTAAACCAAGAAATTAACAGCAGTGACGTACAAATCGAAGGAAACTTTACGGTTCAAGAGGCAAAAGACCTTGCGAGCATTTTAAATGCCGGCGCATTGCCAGTAAAATTAACCGAAAAATATTCAACATCTGTGAGTGCACAGTTTGGTGAGCAAGCACTAAACGAAACAGTCTTCGCAGGAATTGTAGGAATCGCATTTATCTTCTTATTCATGCTGTTTTATTACCGATTACCAGGTCTTGTTGCTGTCATTACACTGTCAGCTTATATCTATATCACACTGCAAGTCTTTGACTGGATGGGTGCGGTCATGACACTGCCTGGAATCGCTGCATTGATTCTTGGGGTAGGGATGGCTGTAGATGCCAACATTATTACGTATGAGCGGATTAAAGAAGAGCTCAAGCTCGGTAAATCTGTCCGTTCTGCTTTCAGATCGGGTAACCGCAGATCATTTGCCACGATCTTTGATGCAAACTTAACAAGTATTATTGCCGGAGGGGTTCTGTTCTTCTTTGGAACAAGCTCTGTCAAAGGGTTTGCAACCATGCTTATCCTATCGATTTTGACAAGCTTTATCACGGCTGTCTTCCTATCAAGATTCCTTCTTGGATTACTTGTAGAAAGCCGTTATCTCGACCGCAGAAAAGGCTGGTTTGGTGTTCGTCAGAAAGACATCATCGATATTCATGAAACAACTGAAAATACTGAACCGAAAACACCATTTGATAAATGGGATTTTGTCAGCAAACGTAAAGGCTTTATGATTTTCTCGGCAGCCATTACCATTGCTGGAATCATTGTGCTGTCGATCTTCAAGCTCAATGCAGGTATTGACTTTGCAAGTGGTACTAGAGTTGATATTCAAAGTGACCATAAACTGTCAACAGAACAGGTGGAGCAAGATTTTAAAAAGCTAGACCTTGAGACAGACAGTGTTGTGTTATCGGGTCAAAAAGAAAATCAAGCAGCAGCTCGATTTGTCGGTGTTCCGAATAAAGAAAAAATCGCTGAAGTGAAAGATTACTTCAAAGATAAATATGGAACGGAGCCTAACGTAAGTACAGTGTCTCCGACGGTTGGAAAAGAGCTTGCGCGTAACGCATTATACGCTGTCATCATTGCTTCTATCGGGATTATCTTATATGTATCCGTCCGATTTGAGTATAAAATGGCGATTGCAGCCATTGTCTCTCTGCTTTACGATGCATTCTTTATCGTTGCCTTCTTTAGTATTACGCGCTTAGAGGTGGATGTCACCTTCATTGCAGCGATACTCACGGTCATCGGGTACTCAATCAATGACACGATTGTCACCTTCGACAGGGTGCGTGAGCAAATGAAGAAACGCAAACCGAAAACGATCGAAGATTTATCGTACATTGTGAATTTAAGTTTACAGCAAACCTTTACGCGTTCTGTGAACACTGTACTCACTGTACTTGTAGTGGTGATTGCACTTCTCATTTTCGGTTCAGCATCTATTACAAACTTCTCCATCGCCTTACTTGTCGGCCTATTAACAGGGGTGTATTCATCCCTTTACATTGCGGCACAAATTTGGCTGATATGGAAAGGTCGTGAGCTGAAAAAGCCGGCTAAAATCGACACAGAACAAGATATTTAAACAAGAAAGACTGCCAGCTTGGCAGTCTTTTTTTCATGCATCATACTTGTCATCGTCACAACAATAAGATGATATGTAAAAACATTTCGGGTTTCATTGATCTTGAAATGGTCTTTTGCTATAATGACATACGTTTAGATCAGTATAGAAAGCAAGTGTCCGTTTGGGGCATTTGGCTTTTATTCATTGGAGGGGCTGTTATGAAGGTTCGGGAAACTGAACTGCCAGGTATCGGTCACAAAGCCGAAATGATCACAAGAAATAATGAGAAACTTGCCATTATCACACATGATGACGGCAGAAGAGAGATGTATCATTTTCAAGAAGATGATCACGAAGAATGTATTTCTGGTATCTTGCTTAGCGATGAAGAAGCAAGACAAATCTCGGCTATTTTAGGCGGCATGGTCTATAAACCAAAAGCGCTTGAGACAGTGGAGGTGGCCATTGATGAACTCATCATTGAATGGTTTAAGATTGAAAAGAACGCACCGGCTGTTAACCAGACGATCGGAGACCTGAGTGTTCGCCAAAACTATCAAGTAACAGTCATCGCCATTGTGAGAAAATCACATGAGAAAATTTTAAATCCAGGACCAGATACGGTGATTGAAGAAGGAGACACCCTTGTCATCTCTGGAGAAAGAAAAGAATTAAAGAGCCTCATTAAAGAAAAACTCAGCAGCTAAGCGCCCATGCTGATAGAAAACCTTCCGCCATGTTCTTTCGGTGTTTAAAAAGGACAAGAAAGAGGGAAGAATAAAAGAAAAAGCTTGGGGGATTTGTAGATGAATAAACAACAATGGACCATCATACTCGCATTTATTTTCGTATTAATTGTCTCGGTATTTGCTGTTATTAACGTGCGGCCTGTACAGGTAGACTACTTATTTGGAACGGCTGAATGGCCGCTGATCCTTGTCATTATCGGTTCTGTTCTTATGGGCGGACTCATTGTGGCTTTTGCGGGGATTTTCCAAATTGTGAAACTAAAACGTGAATTAAAAACATTAAAAGCTGAACACGCAGCCGCTAAAGCAAGCCCTGCTTCTTCTCATAAAAAGGCGGACAAAGACGTTCAAAAGAAAACGAATGTCACACCTTTAAAAGAACAGCCAGCGTCTTTTGACCGGAAGGAAAAATAATCTTCCAGTACAATTTCATAAAATAAAAATTGAAACCCCTCAGTCCACTCTAGTATAATAGTGTGGTTGAGGGGTGAATTTATGTTATTATCCAAAATGCGTTGGGAATATGAACATCCTAGCGAAGAAAAAGTGAAATCACTCTCTGAAAATCTGAATATTTCAGCGCTGACTGCATCACTTCTTGTACAAAGAGGGCTCGAAGAAGTAGAAGAAGCGAGGTCTTTTTTATTTGATCAAAAAGCCGTATTTCATGATCCATTCTTATTAAAAGGAATGAAAGAAGCAGTAGAGCGCATCAACAAAGCGATCGAAGAGCAGGAATCGATTGTGATCTTCGGAGATTATGATGCAGATGGTGTGACAAGTACGTCTGTACTTTTACATACATTAAAAGAGCGGTCTGCGAAGGTGGACTTTTATATTCCAGATCGATTTAAAGAAGGATATGGGCCAAACGAACAGGCTTTCCGATATATCAAAGAGCAAGGAGCATCGCTTGTTATCACCGTGGATACAGGGATCGCTGCTGTAAATGAAGCACGTATTGCAAAAGAAATAGGATTAGACCTGATCATCACAGATCACCATGAACCAAGCGAGGAACTGCCTGAGGCACTTGCAATTGTACATCCTAAGCAGCATGGGTGTGAGTATCCGTTTAAAGAGCTGGCGGGTGTCGGTGTTGCGTTTAAAGTGGCACATGCACTCCTCGGTAAACTCCCAGTAGAATTATTAGATCTTGCTGCAATCGGTACAATTGCGGATCTTGTCCCGCTGCATGATGAAAATAGATGGATTGCCAAAAAAGGTCTTCTGCAGCTTCGTCAATCTAGACGGCTTGGGTTAAAAGCGTTATTAAAAGAAGCAGGCGCCACTCTTGAAGAAGCAAATGAGGAAACGGTCGGCTTTCAAATTGCGCCAAGGCTGAATGCTGTTGGACGAATTGAGCAGGCAGATCCGGCTGTTCATCTTCTCATGACTGAGGATATGGATGAAGCAGAAGAACTCGCTCGTTTTGTACAAGAATTGAACAAAGAACGGCAGAAAATTGTGAGTACGATCACGGAAGAAGCCATTCAAATGGTTGAAGAGACAGGCGCTGACCAGTCTGCTATCGTCGTAGCAAAAGCTGGCTGGAATCCAGGCGTTGTCGGCATTGTTGCCTCAAAATTGACGGATACATTTTCTCGTCCGGCGATTGTGCTTGGAATAGACGAAGAAACGCAGATGGCGAAAGGGTCAGCACGAAGTATTCCTGGCTTTGATTTATTTTTCCATTTGAGTAAGTGCCGTGACATCCTGCCGCATTTCGGTGGACACCCGATGGCAGCAGGAATGACACTTCAAGCGGATGATGTTCCTTTACTTAGGGAAAGATTGAATCAATATGCAAATGAAACGTTGACAGAAGAAGATTTTATTCCAATTCAACGGGTCGATGCAGTATGTAAAGTGGACGAAATGACGGTGCAAGCCATTGAAGAAGTGGGACTGCTGTCCCCGTTTGGCATGCAGAATCCTAAGCCGTTCATTATGATTGAAGACGCCAAGCTTGAAGACATCCGAACGATCGGGGCCAATCAAAATCACATTAAAATGTCACTAAAAGACGAAGACAAGCTGCTCGACTGTGTCGGTTTTCACCAAGGCAAGCTAAAAGAAGAACTTGTCCCAGGGAGTCAAATCTCTGTCGTTGGCGAGGTCTCGATTAATGAATGGAATAACCGAAAGAAACCTCAGCTCATGCTAAAAGACGCTAGAGTCGATGAATGGCAGCTGTTTGATTTGCGCGGGAAAAAAGATTGGGAAAAGAAAGTATCAACACTTGATCCAGCAAAAACGATGGTCTTCTGTTTTGACGAAGAAACAAAAAGGCAATCGGAGCTAGTGGATATTCCGATTCATCTTATTGATGCAGAAAATGTATCCACGTTTGATGTGCAGGAAAAGTATGTGATCTTTGCCGATGTTCCTGCCGATGAACACTTGCTCAAGCTGCTTTTAGAAAACCAACAACCAGCAAGAATTTATACGGTGTTTCAGCGGAAAGAAGATCACTTTATGTCCTCATTCCCGAGCCGTGATCAATTCAAATGGTTTTATGGGTTCTTGTTCAAACGAGGAAGTTTTCCTATTAAAGAACAAGGCATGGAGCTTGCCAAACATAGAGGTTGGACAAAAGATACAATCATTTTTATGACAAAGGTGTTTTTTGAACTCGGTTTTGTTAAAATAGAGAATGGTGTGCTGTCAATAGTGCGTGATGCCCCTAAAAAAGATTTAACCGCATCATCGTCTTATACAGCAAAACAACGATTGATGGAACTCGATCAAACACTAACATATTCCTCAGCCAAAGAGCTGAAGGAATGGCTGAATAGCATGATGAGCGAAGTCTCACCTGTGCTTTGACGTACGAGGAGGAAAAGGAAAAGATGGATTTAAAACAATATGTGACAGTTGTACCTGACTACCCAAAGGAAGGTGTACAATTTAAAGATATTACAACGTTAATGGATAAAGGCGAAGTGTACCGTTATGCAACGGATCAAATCGTTGAATACGCGAAGGAAAGAGACATTGATCTCATTGTTGGACCTGAAGCGCGTGGATTCATTATTGGCTGCCCTGTAGCATACGCACTTGGTGTAGGTTTTGCCCCAGTTCGTAAAGAAGGAAAGCTTCCTCGTGAAGTCATCAAAGTCGATTACGGTTTGGAATACGGTAAAGATGTATTAACGATTCATAAAGATGCAATTCGTCCTGGTCAGCGTGTACTGATCACAGATGATTTGCTTGCGACAGGTGGAACGATTGAAGCGTCCATCAAGCTGGTTGAGGAATTAGGCGGCGTTGTGGCAGGGATTGCATTTTTAATTGAGCTGACGTATCTTGATGGCAGAAAGAAGCTTGACGGTTACGACATCTTGACGTTAATGCAATACTAATGGAGTTTTACGCAAAAAGCACTCAGTAAGAAGGGTGCTTTTTTCCTATCAAAAATCTTTTAGCGGACTTCTTCTCTTTACATCTATCGAATTTTTCTTGATAATAAACTACAATACAGTTTTCATTTAAAAAGGTGATTCCATGGCGAACGAACAAGTTTTAACGGCGCAGCAGGTCATTGATAAGGCAAGAGAATACCTGTCCGCTGAACATATTCAATTTATAGAGCGTGCATACGAATATGCTGAAAATGCTCACAAGGAACAATACCGGAAATCCGGTGAGCCCTATATTATCCATCCTATTCAAGTGGCGGGAATTCTTGTTGATCTTGAAATGGACCCTTCGACCATTGCAGGCGGCTTCTTGCATGATGTTGTCGAAGACACGGATGTGACATTAGAAGATTTAAAAGAGCATTTTAACGAAGAAGTGGCCATGCTTGTTGATGGTGTGACAAAGCTCGGAAAGATTAAATATAAATCACAAGAAGAACAACAGGCTGAAAACCATCGTAAAATGTTTGTTGCAATGGCGCAGGATATTCGCGTCATCTTAATTAAGCTGGCAGACCGTCTTCACAATATGAGAACACTCAAACATCTTCCGCAGGAAAAGCAGCGAAGAATTTCAAATGAAACCCTTGAGATCTTTGCACCGCTTGCGCACAGATTAGGGATTTCAAAGATTAAGTGGGAGCTTGAAGATACAGCCCTCCGCTATTTAAATCCGCAGCAATACTACCGGATTGTGAATCTCATGAAGCGCAAACGAGCGGAACGTGAAGAATACTTGGACGAGGTTGTCAATGAAGTGAAAGACCGCGTGTCTGAGGTGAACATTAAGGCTGAATTCTCCGGCAGACCGAAACATATTTATAGTATTTATCGCAAAATGGTCATGCAAAATAAGCAGTTTAATGAAATATATGATTTGCTGGCTGTTCGTATTTTGGTTGACAGCATTAAAGACTGCTATGCGGTACTTGGCATTATTCATACATGCTGGAAGCCGATGCCAGGCAGATTTAAGGATTATATTGCGATGCCAAAGCCGAACATGTATCAGTCTCTTCATACAACGGTGATTGGTCCAAAAGGGGACCCGCTTGAAGTTCAGATTCGTACAGTGGAAATGCACGAAATTGCGGAATACGGAATTGCGGCACACTGGGCGTATAAAGAAGGCAAAGAATCAGCAGAATCGACGGAAGAAGCCGTTTTCCAGAAGAAGCTGTCTTGGTTTAGAGAAATCCTTGAATTCCAAAATGAATCCACAGATGCGGAAGAATTTATGGAATCGTTAAAAATTGATCTTTTCTCTGATATGGTGTTTGTATTTACACCAAAAGGAGACGTCATAGAGCTGCCGTCTGGTTCTGTTCCAATTGATTTCTCATACCGGATTCATTCGGAAATTGGGAATAAAACAATCGGAGCCAAGGTCAACGGTAAAATGGTCACACTTGATCATAAGCTAAAAACAGGTGACATTATTGAAATTCTGACATCTAAGCATAGCTATGGACCAAGCCAGGATTGGGTCAAACTTGCCCAAACCTCCCAAGCGAAGCACAAGATCAGACAGTTTTTCAAGAAACAGCGCCGTGAAGAAAATGTCGAAAAAGGCCGAGAACTTGTGGAGAAAGAAATCAAAAACCTTGAGTTCGATGTCAAAGACATTTTGACAGCTGAAAATCTGCAAAAAGTGGCTGATAAATTTAATTTCTCAAATGAAGAGGACATGTATGCAGCTGTCGGTTATAACGGAATTACGGCACTCCAAGTGGCGAATCGTTTAACGGAAAAAGAAAGAAAACAAAGAGATCAGGAAGAACAAGAGAAAACCGTTCAAGAAGTGTCTGTAGAGTCAAAACCATATCACGGGAAAAAACGCGAAGCTGGCGTACGAGTGAAAGGAATTGATAACTTGCTTGTCCGTTTATCTAAGTGTTGTAATCCTGTTCCTGGTGATAGCATTGTTGGCTTTATTACAAAAGGCCGTGGCGTATCTGTTCACCGTGAGGACTGCCCAAACGTGAAGACAGGAGAAGCGCAGGAGCGGTTAATTCCGGTCGAGTGGGAGCACGAACAGCCTGCTCGAAACCGTAAAGAATACAATGTGGAAATTGAAATATTAGGATATGACAGACGCGGCTTACTTAATGAGGTGCTTCAAGCAGTCAACGAAACCAAAACGAACATCTCGTCGGTATCTGGTAAGTCTGATCGTAACAAAGTGGCGACGATTCATATGGCGATCTTTATCCAAAATATTAACCATTTGCATAAAGTAGTGGAACGTATCAAACAAATCAAAGACATTTACTCAGTTCGCCGATTTATGAATTAGAAAGGAAGTATATCGTCTATGAGGCTTGTTGTTCAGCGTGTGACGAGTGCATCTGTGAAAGTAGAAGAAGAGATCACAGGTGCCATCAATGAAGGCTATATGGTGCTCGTTGGGGTTACACATGAAGACACAGAAGAAGATGTGCATTACTTAGCTGATAAGCTCGCACACTTGCGTATTTTTGAAGATGAAAACGGGAAAATGAATCATTCTTTGTTAGATGTAAAAGGAAGTGTACTGTCTGTGTCTCAATTTACCCTTTATGGTGATACGAGAAAAGGCAGACGGCCGAACTTTATGAAAGCTGCCAAACCGGATGTGGCGAATTCACTTTACGAATGCTTCAATGAAACGCTTAGAGAAAAAGGCATCCATGTTGAAACTGGGCGTTTTGGGGCGATGATGGACGTCTCATTGACCAATTCGGGGCCTGTCACCATGTTGATGGACAGCAAAGAATAGAAAGACATTAGACTGTAGATAAACTCTTGCTGAGAGTTTGTTTAGAGTCTTTTTCTTTTGGTATCAAAAAAGAGGCGCAGCGGCCTCTTTTTTCTATCGGAAATATTGTTTTAATCCTTCTGTCATTCCTTCTGTCACTCGTTCTTGGTAAGAGGCGCTATAAATGATCGCTTCTTCTTGAGGATTGCTTAAATAGCCGAGTTCATATAAAAGGGAAGGGCGCTTGTTTTCTCTTAAAACAAAATAATCTCCAAATTTGACTCCTTTATCAGGGATCTGTGATCGTTTTGCGACTTCAGTATGAACGCTTGTCGCCAGACGTTGATCTTTGGATGCCTGATAATAATATGCGGTGCTCCCTCTGATACTTGGGTCCATAAAGCTATCATAATGAAGACTAATAAATGCATCTGCATTTCGGTAATGTGAAGTGGCAACCCTCGATTGAAGGCTGATGAATGTATCATCACTTCTTGTTAAATAGACATTTGCTCCAGAAGCTCTTAACTTACCCGCCAGCAAATGAGCGGTTTTGATCGTGATATTCTTTTCAAATGCACCGTCTGCGCCGATCGTGCCGCTGTCTTTTCCGCCATGGCCAGGATCAAGCACAATTGTTTTGCCTTTTAAAGATCCAGTGCCAGACGATGAATCCTGCTGAGGTCTTGGTGCTTCGCTGCTATTTTTCTTTGTTTGAACGACCCAGCTCGCCACATAGCCTGTTCCGCCGTTTGATAATGTCACCTCGTACCAGTCACCTTGCGTACGAACAATTTGATAAGCAGCTCCTTTTGTTGCTCTTTCTGCAATACCAGCAGAGGTAGAAGCGCTTTTTCTAATATTCGTTCCGTCATAAACGATGTACGCTTTCTGATGAGATGACGAAGAGGATGAATTCTTTTCAGGTGCTGAACTTGTTCCTTGGCTTGAAACAATATAATAACTTGCAACCCAGCCTTTAACGCCTTTTGCTTCGATTTCATACCAGCCATTTTGCTCCCGTAAAATGGTGACTTGAGTGTTACGGGAAAGTGAAGCGGCCACTTGTGCGTTTGGTGCCGCCGATTTACGAACATTCAAGCTTGATACGCCAACTGTGCCGGACTGTTTAGAACGAGCGGGCTCAGCTGAACTGGATGAAGAAGCGTTTTGTCCGCCAGAAATATAATCAGAGTGGACCCAGCCTTCCGCTTGTTTGTACGATATTTTTGTCCATTCGCCGCTTGTGTCCAGCTTTTTAGCGGAAGCGCCTTGCGGGAAAGTGCCAATGACTTGATAGGAAGTCCCTGGGCCTGTCCGAATGCGAAGGTCAGAGGCTGTTGACGTAATCGAACTGCTTCCTTGCGTACTTTGACCTTGCGTCTTTTGCTTAGCAGGCTTTTGTGCATCAGATGACTTGGTAATCAGCCATGAGACGACCCAGCCTTTTTGTCCGTTCGATAGCCCGATCTGTACCCATTCTCCTTGTTCAGTGAGAATGGGATAGCTTTCTCCTCGTTTCACAACTGCTGCGATCCCGTAGCTTAAACCAGGTCCGGTTCGCACATTGATTTCATCTGTTGCAACGACAGCTTGATCTGTTTGAGCCGTCGCATGTGTCATTGGCCAAGTGCTGGCAATGAGGACAAAACAGGTGAGCAGCAACATGATGTGATGGTGTGTTTTTAGATTCAAAACGGTGTTTTCCCCTCCCTTGTAAAACCGATGAATGTTAATTCGTTATGTAATGGATGAATTCCTTGCAGTTTCCCTAATAAAAATGAATCAATCTGTTTATACTAGATAAAAATGTGATAAAAGGATGTACAAACATGAGATTAAGCAGAAAATTAGGACGAGTGCAATATAATGGACATCGTGATATCGATCGCTGGCAGCACGACGAAATGGATCAACCAGGCTTCCTTGAAGAAACGGCATCTGAATACGGATGCACGTCAAAAGAAGAGCTGGAAAAGAAAAAGAGACACGGCAAGGGTTGACAGAGTGGCAGCACCGACCTTATTATAATATAAATCAACACACTTGAAAATTTAAAATGTGGAACTGATGATAGAGAATAGTAGGGTAAATTGCGTGAGCAGAGAGGAATCGCCTTAGGCTGAAAGCGAATCCGCATGGCATTTATCACGAAAGAACACTCTGTAGGTTTCCTGCTGAACACTCAAAAAATGAGTCATTAGGCGGAGAACGTGAATCTGCGTTAAGGATTTGAGCGGGAACATGGCTAGATCATGTTCCAACTAGGGTGGCACCACGGGTATAACTCTCGTCCCTACTATACACATAGTAGAGGCGGGGGTTTTTTATATGTCCACATAAAAAATGAATGATGGTCGTAGGAGGACGAAAAATGAGTTTTAATATTCCAAGAGGCACACAGGATATTTTACCGGGAGAATCAGAACGCTGGCAGTATGTTGAACAAATTGCGAGAGATACATGTGCAGCCTTTCAATACAAAGAAATCCGCACACCGATTTTTGAGCATACGGAACTGTTTGCACGAGGAGTAGGCGAGTCAACAGATATCGTTCAAAAAGAGATGTACACATTTGAAGACAAAAAAGGACGTAGCATCACACTTCGCCCAGAAGGAACAGCTTCAACTGTCCGTTCTTATGTTGAAAATAAACTGTTTGCACAGCCTGCACAGCCTACAAAGCTGTACTACATTGGACCAATGTTCCGCTATGAGCGTCCGCAAACGGGAAGATATCGTCAATTTTATCAATTCGGAATTGAGGCGATCGGTTCAAAAGATCCTGCCATTGATGCAGAGGTCATTTCATTAGCGATGAGTGTGTATGAGAAAGCGGGTCTTTCCAACTTAAAACTCGTCATTAACAGCCTTGGTGACAAAGAAAGCCGTGCAGATTACCGTCAAGCACTTGTCGAGCATTTTGAACCAAGAATTGATGAATTCTGTCACGACTGCCAAATTCGTTTACATCAAAATCCATTACGTATTCTTGATTGTAAAAAGGACCGCGATCACGAACTGATGGCAACGGCACCATCCATTCAAGATTACTTAAATGAAGAATCACGGACTTATTTTGAAAAAGTAAAACAATACTTAACCGATCTAGGCATTGAATATGTCGTCGATCCGAACTTAGTGCGCGGTCTTGATTATTACAATCACACTGCCTTTGAGATTATGAGTAATGCAGAAGGCTTTGGCGCGATCACAACATTAGCCGGCGGCGGCCGTTATGATGGACTTGTTGAAGGAATTGGCGGTCCTGAATCACCAGGTATCGGCTTTGCGATGAGTATTGAACGTTTCCTATCAGCGATTGATGCAGAGAAGATCGAGCTTCCTGTTCAAGACGGCATTGATTTATATATTGCGGCATTAGGAGATCAAGCAAAAGATTATGCTGTTGGCTTATTGAATCGCCTAAGAAAAGAAGGCATTTCAAGTGAAATGGACTATACAGGGAAAAAGCTAAAAGCACAATTTAAAGCGGCAGACCGCTTGAAAGCCAAGTTTATTGCAGTTCTTGGTGAAGATGAGCTAGCGCAGCAAATTGTAAACGTAAAAGATACGACAACGGGTGAACAAATTGAAGTGAAGCTTGATGAGCTGATTCAAATGATGAAAGCCCACCAGAAAGCGTAAAGAAGGAGTGGAATGTTTGTGTTTGGTAGAACTTTTTATTGTGGAGAAGTAACAGAAGACCAAATCGGTCAAACCGTTGTATTAAAAGGATGGGTACAAAAACGTCGTGACCTTGGCGGATTAATCTTTATTGACCTGCGTGATCGTACAGGCATTGTGCAAGTTGTCTTTCATCCAGACCAATCAAAAGAGGCTCTTGAGACAGCAGAATCGATTCGGAATGAATATGTCCTTGATATTAAAGGGACAGTGGTCGCAAGAGAAGAAGCCACGATCAACCCAAATTTAAAAACAGGCAAAATTGAAATTCAAGTCGACACAGTCACTGTTTTAAATGAAGCCAAGACGCCTCCATTTGTGATTTCTGATCAAGCAGATGAGGTATCAGAAGATGTGCGCTTAAAATACCGCTACCTAGATCTTCGCCGTCCTGCGATGTTTGAAACGATGAAAATGCGACATGAAGTCACAAAAGCATTCCGCCATTTCTTAGATGATCACGGCTTTCTAGACATTGAAACGCCAATTTTAACAAAAAGTACGCCAGAAGGTGCGCGTGACTATCTTGTGCCAAGCCGTGTACACGAAGGAGAATTCTATGCGCTGCCGCAGTCTCCGCAATTATTTAAGCAATTGCTCATGGTGTCTGGGATGGACCGCTACTATCAAATCGCTCGCTGCTTTAGAGATGAAGACTTACGTGCTGACCGTCAGCCGGAATTTACACAAGTCGATATTGAAATGTCCTTTATGAGTCAAGAAGACATCATGACGCTTGCTGAAGAGATGATGTCAAAGGTGATGAAAGATGTCAAAGGCGTTGACCTGACATTGCCATTACCTCGTATGACGTACGATGAAGCGATGAATTCCTATGGTTCTGACAAGCCAGATACCCGATTTGACATGAAGCTTGTCAACATTTCAGACACGGTAAAAGACTCAGATTTCAAAGTCTTCAGCGGTGCTGTAAACAATGGCGGAGCTGTCAAAGCCATTAATGTCAAAGGGGCTGCAGCAAACTACTCAAGAAAAGACATCGATGCACTTGGTGCATTTGCAGCGAACTATGGTGCAAAAGGTCTTGCTTGGCTAAAAGCTGAAGGGACAGAGTTAAAAGGACCAATCGCTAAATTCTTTGATGAGTCAAAACAAGCAGAATTAAAAGAACAGCTTCAAGTTGAAGAAGGCGACCTTTTACTCTTTGTTGCAGATAAGACGTCTGTTGTCCATGATGCGCTTGGCGCACTTCGCTTAAAACTTGGCAAAGAGCTTAAACTCATCGATGAGTCTGTCTTCAATTTCTTATGGGTTGTCGATTGGCCGCTGCTTGAAAAAGATGAAGAAGAAGGCCGCTTCTATGCTGCCCACCATCCTTTCACAATGCCAGTTCGTGATGATCTTGAATTAATTGAAACAAGTCCAGAAGATATGAAAGCTCAAGCGTATGATCTTGTGCTGAACGGCTATGAGCTTGGCGGAGGTTCTATTCGTATTTTTGAAAAGGACATTCAAGAGAAAATGTTTGGTTTACTTGGCTTTTCTAAAGAAGAAGCGTACGATCAGTTCGGCTTCCTTCTTGATGCATTTGAGCATGGTGTGCCTCCGCACGGCGGAATTGCGCTTGGACTTGACCGCTTAGTGATGCTGCTTGCCGGCCGATCTAACCTAAGAGATACCATTGCGTTCCCGAAAACGGCAAGTGCAAGCTGTGTTCTCACAGATGCTCCTGGCACTGTAAGCACAGCGCAGCTAGATGAACTGAGTTTGGCGATTAAAACAAAAGTAAAACAGTAAAATAGGCGCATGTTTATAGGCATGTAAACGCTTGAAAAAGGGACATGCCTATGATATGCTTTCATCAACCAATAAATAAAGTCCTGATACGTACGGTGGTTACCTAGTTTTGACCGAACATTTTTTTCTACGGGAGCTTGCCTTTCCTTTCTGCATAAATGCCTCTTCTGAGGACTTATAAAGTGAGGAAGAAAGCACCCACCTGCATGGTGCGGGGTTCAAAACGAAGGAAAGGCTGGCGGCGTGATCGGGACTTTTTTGTGTTTTTTTCTATTTGAGAAGGATGACGGAGAACGCTGAATATGATATGATTCTTTCGATTCATTTTAAATAAAGGTGGAGTGAGGCACTTGTTACATCAGTTTTCAAGAAACGAGCTTGCCATTGGCAAGGAAGGCTTAAATATATTAAAAAACAGTACAGTTGCAGTGCTTGGAGTAGGCGGCGTAGGTTCTTTTGCAGTAGAAGCCCTTGCTCGTTCAGGTGTTGGCCGTATTGTTCTTGTTGATAAAGATGATATTGATATTACAAATGTAAATAGGCAGCTGCCAGCTTTGCTATCAACGGTTGGTCAGCCTAAAGTTGACTTAATGCAGGCAAGAATTGCTGATATTAACCCAGAATGTGAAGTTGTTGCGCTCAAAATGTTCTATACAGAAGAAACATATGAACAATTCTTTGAGTATCCACTTGATTATGTCATTGATGCATCAGATACAATTCATTATAAAATTCATTTAATGAAAGAGTGCCTGAAACGCGATGTGAACATTATTTCGAGTATGGGTGCTGCAAACAAAACAGATCCGACACGGTTTAAAATTGATGACATCTCGAAAACACATACAGACCCAATTGCAAAAGTCGTCAGAACACGCCTGCGGAAGGAAGGCATTCGTAAGGGAATTGAAGTTATTTTCTCTGATGAAAGTCCGATTGTCATTCGTGAAGATGTGAGAAAAGAAGTTGGAAATGATGAAGCGAAAATTCGTAAGGCACAAATGCCGCCATCATCCAATGCGTTTGTTCCATCTGTGGCTGGACTGATCATGGGTGGCCATGTCATTATGAAGCTTTTAAAAGATATTCCGATTACACGTGTGAAAGATAAATAAACAGCCCGCCTGCTAATATGCAGGGGGCTTTTTTTATTTCTGGCGTTTTAAATTCTCATAGACCTGTTTCAATGCACCTTCAAATTTCCCGGTTTGCTTCGGTACATAGTATTGCTTGTTTTTCAGCGGGTCAGGTAAATATTGCTGCTTCACCCAGCCGTTTTCGTAATCATGTGGGTATAAGTAATCGACGCCTCTTCCGAGTGCTGTGGCGCCTTTGTAGTGAGCATCCTTTAAATGAACTGGAACTTCACCAATTTTCCCTGTACGAATGTCACCAAGTGCCGCATCAATCGCCTTATATGCCGAATTGGACTTAGGAGAAAGACACAGCTCAATCACTGCGTTCGCCAGCGGAATCCGTGCTTCTGGGAAGCCGACTCTTTCTGCTGTTTGTACGGCGCTTAACACGCGGGGGCCTGCCTGCGGGCTGGCTAAGCCAATGTCCTCATAAGCCATCACGAGTAATCTTCTTGAAATGCTTTCAAGGTCTCCAGCTTCGATTAGTCTAGCAAGGTAATGCAGCGCCGCATCTGTATCAGATCCTCTAATGGATTTTTGAAAAGCCGAGAGGACATCATAATGAGCATCACCATTCTTGTCATGTGAGAAACTCTTTTTTTGTAAACATTCTTCTGCTGCGGCAAGAGTGATTATGATATGCCCAGTCTCATCTGCTTTTGTTGATAAGACAGCGAGTTCTAGTGCATTTAAAGCTGAACGCACGTCTCCTCCGCATCCATTGGCAAAATGATTCATCGCTTCATCGTCAACTGTCACCTCATAACCGCCAAGCCCGCGATGTTCATCCTGTAAAGCTCGAGATAATGCAGCTTTGATTTGTTCTGTTTCCAGCGGCTTCAGCTCAAATATTTGTGTCCGGCTACGGATGGCTGGGTTAATCGCATGATACGGATTAGCTGTTGTCGCGCCAATTAAAATAATCATGCCATTTTCTAAATACGGAAGAAGGAAATCCTGCTTCCCTTTATCGAGTCTGTGGACTTCGTCTAAAATCAAGATGACCTGACCACTCATTTTCGCTTCAGCGGCGACAGCTTCCATATCTTTTTTGTTATGAATCACCGCATTCAATGTACGGAAGGCAATGCTTGTACTGCCAGCGATTGCAGTGGCAATGGATGTTTTGCCGATTCCCGGCGGTCCGTATAAAATCATCGAGGACAAATGTTTTGCCTCGACCATTCGTCTAATAATTTGACCTTCTCCAACGAGATGCTCCTGCCCAATAATGTCTCCAATATGACTTGGGCGCATCCGATACGCTAAAGGTTTCATGATTATCTCTCCTAAAGCAATGTCTTGTTTGTATAGAGTACCGAAATTTCTTCAAATAGAAAAGGGATGCGTCCTCGTTTTGAGCTCAGAACCCGCAAATGAAAGTTGGCTAAAAGTATGATATAATTGCTTTTGGTCTATATAAGCGTATATGAAATCAGAAAAATAATTGATGACATAGAAATAGAAAACGCAGAGGTGTTTAACTTGAAAATTTCTACTAAAGGCAGATATGGTCTGACGATCATGATCGAATTAGCCAAAAAACATGGCGAAGGCCCTACATCATTAAAATCAATCGCTCAAAACAATGATTTGTCTGAGCATTATTTAGAGCAGCTTGTATCACCACTTCGCAATGCACGTCTTGTGAAAAGTATCCGCGGAGCGTATGGCGGCTATGTGCTTGCCCATGAGCCAAACGAGATTACAGCCGGTGATATTATTCGAGTATTAGAAGGACCTATTAGTCCTGTTGAAGTGATCGAAAACGAAGAGCCAGCAAAGCGTGCACTTTGGATTCGTATTCGTGATGCAGTAAAAGACGTACTAGACAATACAACTCTTGAAGACTTAGCAAGCTATAAAGATGATGAGGATCAAGAGGCGTATATGTTCTATATTTAGATCAGAGGTGTACCGGAAATGGAACGTATCTATTTAGATCATGCAGCCACAACGCCGATGGATCAGCGAATTGTGGACAAGATGATGCCTTACTTTACAGAGATATTTGGCAATCCCTCTAGTATTCATTCATATGGGCGCGAGGCAAGAAAGTGGCTCGATGAAGCAAGGGAAGTCATTGCAGGAGAATTACACTGTAAGCAGCAGGAGATCATCCTCACAAGCGGGGGAACAGAGGCAGACAACTTGGCCATTACAGGTGTTGCAATGGCAAGGCAGCATGAAGGAAAACATATCATCACAACAAAAACTGAGCATCATGCAGTGCTGCATACATGCGAACGCTTAGAGAAGCTTGGTTTTGATGTGACGTATTTAGATGTGGATCACACTGGATTGATTCATCTTGATCAATTAAAACAAGCACTAAGAGACGATACAATTCTGGTGACCATCATGTATGGCAATAACGAAACAGGTGTGATTCAGCCAATTAAAGAAATTGGTCAACTTTTACACGAACACACTGCTTATTTTCATACAGACGCTGTACAAGCATTTGGGACAATATCAATTGATGTCACAGAACTTCATATCGACCTCTTATCTGCGTCCGGTCATAAACTAAATGGCCCGATGGGAACAGGCTTTTTATACGTGAATGAGCGTGTAAAACTTTCTCCGCAGCTATTCGGAGGAGAACAAGAGAGAAAACGCCGTGCTGGCACTGAAAATGTGGCGGGAATCATTGGACTTGCAGAAGCAGTTCAATTAACAAAGCAAAATAGAAGAGAAAAAGCAGTGCATTATGGTAAGCTCAAAGAAGCGATGCTGCAAGTATTCGAAGAGGAATCACTCAATTTCTCTATCAATGGACATCCGAAAGAGACATTGCCGCATATTTTAAATGTCCACTTCCCGGGCGTTTCTATTGAATCGTTACTTGTGAACTTAGATATGGAAGGGATTGCTGTTTCAAGCGGGTCAGCATGTACGGCTGGATCTGTCCTTCCTTCGCACGTATTAAGCGCCATGTATGGTGAAGAAGCAAAAGAGCTGACATCCTCAGTCAGAATAAGCTTCGGTCTTGGAAATGAAGAGGAACATGTGAAGCAGGCGGCGCATAAGATAGCGGCTGTCGTGAAACGCCTAGCCAAATAAATGCTCCCTTTTGTTCGTGTGTGAAAAATGAAACAGCTAGGCACCTGAAGAACGAAACGCGCACGTTGTTTCATTGAAATTGGAGTTGATGAAGATGACAAAAAGACCTGAAGACACAAGAGTTGTGGTCGGTATGTCCGGAGGCGTCGATTCATCAGTTGCTGCGCTCATGTTAAAGGAGCAAGGCTATGATGTGATCGGCATATTTATGAAAAACTGGGATGACACAGATGAAAATGGTGTATGTACAGCAACGGAGGACTATGAGGATGTCATTCGTGTTTGTAACCAGATTGGAATCCCATATTATGCAGTGAATTTCGAGAAACAGTATTGGGACAAAGTGTTTCAATATTTTCTTGATGAATATAAAGCAGGCAGAACGCCGAATCCAGATGTCATGTGTAATAAAGAAATTAAGTTCAAAGCATTTCTTGAGCATGCATTGTCGCTTGGAGCGGATTATTTGGCAACAGGCCACTATGCCCGTGTCGACAGAACCGGCGATGAAGTGAAAATGCTAAGAGGTCTTGATACAAACAAAGACCAAACTTATTTCTTGAATCAACTGACTCAAGAACAACTTGATAAAGTGTTGTTCCCAATCGGCGATTTAGAGAAAAAAAGAGTGCGTGAATTAGCGAAAGAAGCAGAGCTCGCAACAGCAACGAAAAAAGATTCTACGGGCATCTGCTTTATTGGGGAAAGAAACTTTAAAACGTTCCTTAGCCAATATTTGCCTGCACAGCCCGGTGTGATGCAGACAATGGACGGAGAAGTAAAAGGTGAACATGATGGACTCATGTATTACACGATCGGTCAACGCCAAGGACTTGGCATTGGCGGAAGCGGTGATCCGTGGTTCGTTGTTGGGAAGGACTTAGAGAAAAATATCTTATTTGTTGAACAAGGCTTCCACAATCCGCTTTTATACTCTGAAAGTATTTCAGCTGTTAACATCAGCTGGACTCGTCCTCATATTGTCGGCGAAAACGGTGAACTCACATGCACAGCAAAATTCCGATACCGTCAAGAAGACCATCATGTAAAAGTCAAAATGACAGGTGAGCAGGAAGCAATGGTGATCTTTGATGAACCCGTCCGTGCTGTCACTCCAGGACAAGCTGTTGTTTTTTATGATGGCGAAGAATGTCTTGGCGGCGGAACCATTGACGATGTCTTTAAAGATGGCCAAAAGCTGTCGTATGTGTAACATGTGTTAAAAACCTCAACGTCGCTGTTGAGGTTTTTTAATGAAAGGATGAAGAGAGCGAATGAATCATAACGAAATCGGTATTGAAGCTTTAAATCAAGGGAACATCGAACAGGCAGCTGAAGCTTTTACGAAAGCCATTGAAGAAAGCCCAAAGGACCCGGTTCCATATATTAACTTTGCGAATTTACTTTCAAGTGTTCATGAATTTGAACGTGCTTTGAACTTCTTTCAAAAAGCCATTGAACTTGATCATACAGCAGCTGCAGCCTATTACGGAGCAGGAAATGTCTATACGATGAAAGAAGACTTTATGAAAGCGAAAGACTATTTTGAGCAAGCGCTACAAGCTGGAATGGAAAACAGTGATTTGTTTTATATGTTAGGGCAGACACTGATGAAATTAGAGCAGCCGAAGCTTGCGATGCCTTATCTTCAGCGTGCAGTTGAGCTAAACGAAGAAGATAACGAAGCAAGATTTCAATTTGGTATGTGCTTAGCGAATGAACATCTGCTGGAGGAAGCGGTCGCAGTCTTTACTGAAGTGATTACGCGAGATTCGCAGCATGCAGACGCCTTTTATAATGCAGGCGTTGCGTATGCGTATTTAGAGAAAAAGGACGAAGCGCTTGAAATGCTAGGAAAAGCCATTGAAGTGCAGCCTGATCATATGCTTGCATTGCATGCGCAAAAGCTAATTCAAGAGGCAGAATAACCGGAAGGAGGGAAGACCTGTGCAGGAACATCCAGATCAAATGAAGCTTGAAGACGAACCGTTTTTAAAAGGGACGGTTCAAGCCGTTATTTTCCATAATGAAAGTAATTTATACTCGGTGTTAAAAGTAAAAGTCATTGAAACATCAGAGAATTTAGAGGAAAAAACAGCATCTGTCACAGGCTACTTCCCAGCGCTTCATGAGGAGGAAACCTACACCTTCTATGGCAAGGTCACAAGTCATCCGAAGTTTGGCGAGCAGTTTCAAGCCACTCATTTTCAAAAGGAAGTCCCTACAACAAAACAAGGCATTATTCATTATCTCTCTAGTGACTTGTTTGAAGGGATTGGGAAAAAGACGGCGGAAGAAATCGTCGGCAAGTTAGGCAATCAGACGCTTCATCAAATTATGCGTGATCCGTCTGTGTTGTATGACGTCCCTCGCCTGTCAAAAAAGAAGGCTGATAAGCTGGCTGCCGCACTTCAAGAGCATCAGGGGCTTGAGCAAATCATGATCAGCCTGAATCAATATGGCTTTGGTCCTCAGCTTAGCATGAAGATTTACCAAGTGTACGAGAGTGAAACGTTGCAGAAAATTGAAGAAAATCCTTATCAGCTCGTCAAAGACGTAGAGGGGATTGGATTTATTAAAGCAGATGAACTCGGCGCTAGAACAGGGATATCTGGAAATGATCCAGACCGCATTCGTGCAGCCCTTTTGTATACCGTTGAGACAGCAAGCCTGCAAGACGGTCATACGTACATACAAACGAAAGATCTGATCGTCGAAACCCGTAAACTACTGAATCAAACCGGCAATGACTACAAAGTGACTGAAATGGACGTTGCCAATCAGATTATTGCACTTGGTGAAGGGAAAGACATGATCATTGAAGATGAGCGCTGTTATCATCCGTCGCTCTTTTATGCGGAGCAAAGTGTGGCAAAACGCATTCAAAAAATTGTCGCTCAAACGGAATATGCAGATCAATTTCCTGAATCAGAATTTCTGCTTGCACTCGGTGAACTGGAGGAACGGCTTGGTGTCCAGTATGCACCAACCCAAAAAGAAGCCATTCAAAAGGCACTCATGTCTCCAATGCTGCTTTTAACAGGCGGACCGGGTACAGGGAAAACGACGGTCATTAAAGGGATTGTCGAGCTTTACAGCGATCTTCACGGCGTATCTCTTGACCCGGGTGATTATAAAAAAGATGAAGCATTTCCGTTCGTGCTTGCCGCACCAACTGGACGTGCTGCGAAACGAATGACAGAATCCACTGGACTTCCTGCTGTGACCATTCACCGGTTGCTAGGCTGGAATGGATCAGAAGGCTTCTCACATGATGAAGACCAGCCGATTGAAGGAAAGCTTGTTATCATTGATGAATCGAGTATGCTGGATATTTGGCTGGCGAACCATTTGTTTAAGGCGATCCCAGATCATATTCAAGTCATTATGGTTGGAGACGAACATCAACTTCCATCTGTCGGGCCTGGTCAAGTGTTAAGAGACCTGCTTGCGTCACAAGCTATACCGGCAGTTACATTAACTGATATTTACCGGCAGGCAGACGGTTCAACAATTGTTGAGCTTGCGCATGATATGAAAAATGGTGTTTTGCCAAAGGATATTACTGCACGCTCGAAGGATCGATCCTTTATTCAATGCTCTAGTGACCAAATGAAAGAAGTCATCGAGAAAGTGGTCAGCAATGCTGCTCAAAAGGGATATTCAGCAAAGGACATTCAAGTGCTTGCCCCGATGTATAAAGGAAAAGCAGGCATTAATGAACTGAATAAAATGCTCCAGCAAATTTTGAATCCTAAAAAGCCAAAAGGAAGAGAAATTCCTTTTGGTGATGTCGTCTACCGGACAGGTGATAAGGTACTTCAGCTTGTCAATCAGCCCGAGAATAACATTTTTAATGGAGATATTGGCGAAATTGTCTCGATCTTTTATGCGAAAGAAAACACAGAAAAAGAAGATATGGCGGTCATCTCCTTTGATGGAAATGAAATCACGTTTACGAAAAAAGATTTTCATCAATTTACACACGCTTATTGTTGCTCGATTCATAAATCCCAGGGCAGTGAATTCCCAATCGTGGTGCTGCCAGTCGTGAGAAGTTATTATCGAATGCTCCGAAGAAATTTGCTTTACACGGCCATTACACGAAGTAAAAAGTTTTTAATTTTGTGCGGCGAGGAATCAGCATTAGAGTGGGGCGTGAAAAATAATGAAGACTCCCTCAGACAAACGTCTTTAACCATGCGTCTTACTGAAACGGAAGAAGTCATGGATGCTGAGCTAGCAGCCCTCCAAAAAGAACTTCCTTTCAGCGTACACGATGCCAATATTGGCATGGAGGGAATCACCCCGTTTGATTTTATGCAAGAGTAAATGGCTTCCATGGAAGCCATCATATTGTTAAACAAAGGGCTAAAATGAACTTGATTTTAGCCCTTTGTTTTTTTTTCAGCGTGAAAGAAAACCTTTGCAGCCCTAGGAAGGACAGGTACTGGCGCGGAGCGAATTTGACATTCGTGAGCACCAGCACGCAGGACTGACAAAGAATGCGAGGGTTTGTCTACACGCTGATGGCTTCCTTCATGGAAGCCATTTCTTCGTATGAGTCATAGAGGAAACGCACACGATAAGACTGTTCCGAAAAGGTGGTTGATCACATTTTGAGAACATGTCGAGAGCTTGAAGGACTGACGATCTATACAGACGAGCTGTCTCATTCACTTGGGGCGATCAAAGATATTTGCTTTTTAGCCGGCGGCAGCTGCGGGGGATATGTTTTAGATGGGAAAAAGAAAGACTGTGCTTTCATTCCATTCTCAGCTGGCGACAAACTGACAGACAAAGGTCTATATGTGAGCTACCAGAAGGGCATCGAGATAGATACCTCCGCCCCATCCTTCTTCTTTTCGAAATTAAAAAAGAAAATGATCCATACGCCAGATGGTGAAACATTAGGTGTTTTGGAAGATGTATACTTTTGCATGAATTCGGGCACAATCGTAGCATATGAACTCTCGGACGGCTTCTTTACAGAGCTATCAGGGATTCGAAAGCAGCTTCATGCTGCCGGAACCTTGATGGATGTTCAAAAGGAAGCACTTGTTCTAAACCGAACGTAAAGAGGTGCTGAATATGCTCATTTGCCCAAATTGCAAATGTAAAGACATCGGAAAAATTGGGGTCAATCAATATTATTGCTGGGGCTGTTTTATTGAATTGACACTGTCAAAAGGCAAAATATCTACTCACCAAGTGGAGGAAGACGGTACACTAAGCAGTTTAGACGACCTGTTTAGTGACGATGAACGTTCAATTCAACTATAAGTGTTAAGGGGGAATTTCGAATGGGCAAAATGACTTCTTCACTATTAACGCTTGGTGCAGGTGCACTCGCATATCACTTTGCAAGTCGATATGATATGCCATCTAAGCGGGATATGAAAAAGATGAGAAAACGAGTTATGCGAATGCTTTAAACAAAAAGGGACATCCACCATGAGCGGATGTCCTTTTTTTATGCCTGCCTGTACTCTAATCTCCGTGCAAGTATAGACAAGCTGAAGTTGACAACAAAATACATCATGGCCGCCAAGAGGAAAATAGGAAGTAAATAAGATTGGCTTTGACCATTTAAAATCTGCGCGTGATGCAATAACTCTGGAAGGGCAATCACAACGGCAAGCGATGTATCTTTTAAAAGAGAAATAAATTGACTGACAATCGGCGGGACCATTCGGCGTAACGCCTGTGGCATGATAATCATTTTTAACGTTTGAATATACGTTAAACCAGAGGACCTGGCCGCTTCGATTTGTCCTTTATCAATTGATTTTAATCCACTACGAATAATTTCTGACAGCATGGCGGATTCAAACACGGTTAAAGCCGCAATGGCAGAGGCCGTAATGCTCAGCTTAATACCGATTTCAGGCAGGGCGAAATACGTAAAAAAGATGATCAGCAAAAGCGGCAGGTTCCGAACGGTTTCAACAATGACCGCAAGCACCTTTGATAAAATAGGGATTTGTGCGAACCTCAATGTGCCAACGACTAATCCGATGATAAAGCTTAAAATGATGGAGATAAAAGCCACTTTTAAGGTGACAGCAAATCCTTCAAGTAAAAAGGCGAGATGATCGGGCTGGTAGGCACCTATAAAATCCATTGTGTTTCCTCCTTTCTAGTGGCTTCGGGCTAATCTTTTTTCTAAATAACCAACGCCTAGACTAAGCGGAATGGTCAATAGAAGATAGAACATGGCAACAAAAATGTATACATCAAATGTCACAAACGTTCTCGAAGCGATAAGGTCTCCTTGGTACATCAGATCAAACCCTGCAATGACACCTAAAATAGACGAGTTTTTCACAAGGTTGATAAATTGATTCCCAAGTGGTGGAATGACAATTTTGATGGCCTGCGGCAGAATAATATATCGCATCGTTCCGCCATATGACAGACCAGAAGCTCTAGCAGCTTCCATTTGTCCAAGCGGTACAGCTTGTATACCTGCACGAATGGCTTCAGCGATAAAAGCAGACGTATAAATGGAGAGGGCAATGGTTCCTGCTGTAAAGCCATCTGCCACAATGCCAAGTACCGGTAAACCAAAAAAGAACACAAAGGTGATCAATAATAACGGAATATTCCGAATAAATTCCACATAAGCCGTCCCTAACCAGTTGAGCGGCCTTAGTGGCGCAATTCTCATGATGGCAATGAGTGTACCGATGAAAAAGCTTCCAATCAACGCAATGACACTTGCACCAATCGTATATTTAAACCCTTCTAAATAAAGATGGAAGTTCTCAGTTAAAATGGAAAACCGCAGCAATCAGTTCACTTCCTTCCTAATCAACAGAGGAGCCGGCAAGCGGCTCTCCTGAGGGTGTTGAGGTTGATCGAGTCAATTGATTATTCTTTGATCCATTTTTTATGAATCTTGTCATACTCTCCATTGTCTTTTAATGCCTTTAACGCTTTATTAATGGCTTCTGTCAATTCTTCATCGCCTTTTTTCACAGCGATTCCATAAGGCTCATCGGTAAATGTTCCACCAACGACTTCATAATTTGAATCTTCGTCTGCCATGCCAAATAAAATTGCATTATCAGTTGTCAGAACTTGCCCTTGATTTGATTTTAAGGCTGTAAAGGCTTCTTGGTAATTTTCAAATTCTAAAACGGATGCTTCTGGTGCTTTTTCGCGAATGTTTTGAGAAGAAGTGGACCCTTTCACTGCAAGCACCTTCGTACCTTTTTTTAGATCATCAATCGATTGAATGTCGCTGCCTTTTTTCACAAGCAGTGATTGTCCTGCTTCAAAATATACGTCTGAGAAATTGACCTCTTTTTTACGCTCTTCTGTGATCGTCATTGTGGCAACAATGGCATGAATATCTCCTTTTTGCAGTAAAGGAATTCTTGTTTTAGATGTCACTTCTTTAAATTCTGCTTTTCCTTCATCACCGAGCATTTCTTTAGTGATCGCTTTTGCGATATCGATATCAAACCCTTCAATATCCCCGCTACTAGGATTTTTTAGACCGAATAAACGAGTATCGTTTTTTACACCGAAAACGATTTTTTTGTCTTTCTTAATGGCTTCTAATGAGCTGCTTTGTTTTGCATCGGTTGAGCCTTTCTCGGCAGAGCCGCAGGCAGCGAGAGCGATCATACAGCAAGTCATCAACAGTAATAGGCCAAAGCGTTTCATTTTTTTCATCAAATTCATTCCCCCTAGTGATTTAAAATACGGCTTAAAAAGAGCTGAGCGCGTTTCTCGCGCGGTTTTTCATAAAAGGCAGCTGGTGTAGATTCTTCAAGAATTCTTCCTTCATCAATAAACACAATACGGTCTGCGACTTCACGGGCAAAACCCATCTCGTGCGTGACAACGACCATTGTCATTCCTTCCCTTGCCAGCTGTTTCATCACATCTAGCACCTCACCGATCATCTCTGGATCAAGAGCTGATGTTGGTTCATCGAAAAGCATGACCTCAGGTTTCATTGCAAGTCCCCTTGCGATTGCCACACGCTGCTGCTGTCCTCCTGAGAGTCTAGAAGGGTAGGTGTCTGCTTTTTCAGGAATACCAACTTTATTTAAATAAAATTCAGCTGTTTCCTTTGCTTCTTCTTTGCTCACTTTTTTAACCTTCATCGGCGCAAGCATAATGTTTTCAAGCACCGTCTTATGCGGATAAAGATGGAAGTGCTGAAACACCATCCCGATATTTTGCCTGATGAGATTGATATTGGTTTTCGGATGCTGAACAGACACTTGATTGACAAGGACTTTTCCTTCATCAATGCTTTCAAGACGATTGATACACCTGAGCATCGTGCTTTTTCCAGATCCTGAAGGACCGATGATCACAACAACCTCACCTTTTTGAATATGTAGGTTAATGTCCTTAAGTACATGGAACTGGCCGTAATGCTTGTTGACTTCTTCGAATGTGATCATGAAGAACCTCCTCTTCTAATGATTGAGCTAAAGCGGATTCTAGCATAAATGAGGTGAAAATAAGAAAATAATGGAATATTTTCTAACGAGATTTTTACAGCAAACAGTGACTTTGGATGGAGCCGTATGTTTCATGTGTATTCATTTTTAACAAAGTTAGGACAAATTTTATTTACATGGATAATTGCAGAAGTTGGTTAAACAATAAGAAGAGAGGTGAAAAAGGTGAAGAAACGTCCGATCGAGTTTCTAATATATGCTGCAGGTGTACTGCTTGTCCTTGCGTCTTTACTCATTTTGGTTCAGCTCGACGAGTTATGGATGCCTATTTTTTTATTGCTTAAAGCGGTTTTGATCCCGCTTCTTATCGCTATTTTTATTTCTTATCTTCTTTATCCAATTGTTGAAAGACTACATAAGCGAGGTTTGCCAAGGACGGTCAGTCTCTTATTGATATATGTGCTGTTTTTTGGCGGCATTGGTTTGGCTGTGTATAAAGGGGCACCGGTTTTAATCGCTCAGTTAAATGAATTGTCGGAGCAAATTCCCATGCTTGCCGAAACGTATAATGGTGCTTTATCACATGTTCATCGTCATACAAGCCACTGGCCTGATGGACTGCATGAACGGCTGGATCGTTTTATTGTCCAATCTGAAACGTATGCCGCAAATGGGGCAGAGCGGATGATTCTTAGCTGTAAAGTACTGCTTGATTACGCCTTAGTTGCTGCACTTATTCCTTTTCTTGTCTTTTATATGGTGAAAGATATGAACACGATGAAGCGGGCAGCATGGTATTTAACCCCGCCAAGCTTCCGAAAAAGGGGACATGCCTTTGTGAAAGCAGTGGATGACTCACTTGGGGATTATATTAGAGGGCAATTGCTTGTCTGTTCTTTAATTGGAGGTGCTGCCGCCATTGTTCTTTGGCTGTTTCATATTCCATATCCGCTTGTACTAGGTATGTTAATCGGCGCAACGAATGTCATTCCGTATTTTGGTCCGATTATTGGAGCGATTCCAGCTGTCTTTATCGCTTTTACCATCTCAGTGAAGTCAGTGATCATTGTGCTAATTACAGTAGCCGTGCTTCAATTTTTAGAAAGCAATGTACTGAGTCCGATCATTGTCGGGAGAAGCCTGCATATGCATCCTGTCGTAATCATGCTGGTGTTACTCGCTGGAGGTGAGCTGTTTGGCTTGATTGGAATGATTTTAGCCGTGCCGTCCGCAGCCATTATGAGGGTCATTATTGTGCAATATATTCACATGAGACGAAGCGTTCATTGACAAGACGAGCCGAGTTGTCTATAATAATTTCGATTCATACATATTGAATTCAATGACGGACCCGAGTACGTTAAAAAGCTGTTGCAGAGAGAGGCTTTGTTTGCTGAGAAAAGCCTTATCAGACCTTTAACGGAAGCTAGTCCCGAGTGCAGATAAACACTGCCGCTCTCTTCCGGCGTTATCGGATGTGAAGGTGATAGACGCATATGTCTATAATCAGGGTGGTACCGCGAGAGCATCTCGTCCCTGTGTAAGTAGTTTTTTGCTTGCATAGGGCGGGATGTTTTTTCGTTTGTTTGAAGATTGAGAATAAAAAAGGGAGGATTTATGATGAAAACTTTAACTTCAGCTCAAGTACGTCAAATGTTTTTAGATTTTTTTAAAGAAAAAGGACATGCTGTCGAACCGAGTGCGTCCCTCGTACCGCATGACGATCCAACACTTTTATGGATTAACAGCGGGGTGGCAACATTAAAGAAATACTTCGATGGCCGCGTCGTGCCTGAGAATCCACGTATATGCAACGCACAAAAATCAATTCGTACAAATGACATTGAAAATGTAGGGAAAACAGCACGCCATCATACGTTTTTTGAAATGCTGGGCAACTTCTCTATTGGAGACTATTTCAAAGAAGAGGCAATCGAATGGGCTTGGGAATTCCTCACAAGTGACGAGTGGATTGGCTTTGATCCGAATCTGTTATCTGTAACGGTACATCCAGAGGATGAAGAAGCATATGTTCTTTGGAGAGATAAAATGGGTGTCCCTGAGGAACGAATTATTCGTCTAGAGGGCAACTTCTGGGATATTGGCGAGGGGCCAAGTGGTCCGAATACAGAAATTTTCTATGATCGCGGCGAAGCATATGGCAACGACATGAACGACCCTGAATTATATCCAGGCGGAGAAAATGAACGTTATCTAGAAGTATGGAATCTTGTTTTTTCTGAATTTAACCATAATCCAGATGGTACATATACACCGCTTCCGAAGAAAAACATTGATACAGGAATGGGTCTTGAGCGTATGGTCTCTGTGATTCAAAACGTACCGACGAACTTTGATACAGACCTGTTCATGCCGATTATTCGTGCAGTAGAAACGATTTCTGGAGAAAGCTATGGGGAGTCAAAAGAAAAAGACACAGCATTTAAAGTCATTGCTGACCATATTCGTACTGTTGCCTTTGCCGTCAGTGACGGAGCACTTCCTTCTAATGAAGGCCGAGGTTATGTGTTAAGACGTTTGCTGCGCCGTGCTGTGCGTTATGCAAAAACGATCCATATCCACCGTCCATTCATGTATGATCTAGTTCCAGTTGTTGCGGAGATCATGAAGGATTTCTATCCAGATGTTCAAGCAAAAGAAGAATTTATTGCAAAAGTGATCAAAAATGAAGAAGAGCGTTTCCATGAGACACTGAATGAAGGGTTAGCCATTTTATCAGAAGTGATCAAAAAAGAACGAGACAATGGCAGCTCACAAATTTCCGGTAAAGATGTGTTTAAGCTTTATGACACATATGGATTCCCGGTCGAACTCACAGAAGAATATGCTGAAGATGAGAACATGACAGTCGATCGTGAAGGCTTCCAGCTAGAAATGGAGAAGCAGCGTGAACGTGCAAGAAATGCCAGACAAGATGTGGGCAGTATGCAGGTTCAAGGCGGGGCTTTAGGCGATATAAAAGCAGAAAGTACGTTTGTTGGCTACGAAAATTTAACTGCAGATGCTCGTATTATCGAATTGCTTCAAAACGGTGAAATTGTCACAGAAGCACACGAAGGGGAAACGGTGCAAATTTTATTAGATGAAACACCTTTCTATGCGGAAAGCGGCGGACAAGTGGCGGATAAAGGAACGTTAAAAAGTGCCGAAGCGATCATTGATATCAAAGATGTGAAAAAGGCGCCAAACGGCCAGCATGTCCACGAAGGAGTCGTCGTAAGTGGTACGGTTCAAAAAGGCATTGAAGTCACTGCAGAAGTCGAATCAGCGCTTCGAAAAGGCATTGTGAAAAATCACACAGCGACACATCTTTTGCACCAAGCGCTAAAAGATGTATTGGGTAGCCACGTTAACCAAGCGGGTTCACTTGTGAATGAAAACAGACTTCGCTTTGACTTTTCTCACTTTGGACAAGTAACAAAAGAAGAATTGTCACAAATTGAAAAAATCGTCAACGAAAAGATTTGGGAAGGCATTTCGGTTGCCATTGACCTGAAACCAATTGCTGAAGCAAAAGAAATGGGCGCAATGGCGCTGTTTGGCGAGAAGTATGGCGATATTGTCCGTGTTGTGCAAGTGGGTGATTACAGCATCGAGTTATGCGGAGGCTGTCACGTTCAAAACACTGCGGAGATTGGATTGTTTAAAATTGCATCTGAATCGGGTATTGGTGCTGGAACACGCCGTATTGAGGCTGTAACAGGTAAAGGTGCTTATGAAGAATTAAATGATCAGCTTGCGATTTTAGAAAAGGCAGCTAATGAACTGAAATCAAATACAAAAGATGTACCAAAACGCATCGCTTCCTTGCAGGCTGATTTAAAAGAAGTTCAAAGAGAAAACGAATCACTTCTTGCGAAATTAAGTCAAGCAGAAGCTGGCTCTATTTTGGAAAAAGTTATCGAAGTTGGCGGAGTGAACGTGTTAACTGAAAAAGTAAACGCCAAAGACATGAACCATTTAAGAACGATGGTTGATGACTTAAAAGCGAAATTAGGTTCAGCTGTCATCGTACTTGGTGCCGTTCAAAATGGAAAAGTCAACATTTCAGCCGGTGTGACAAAAGATGTCATTGAAAAAGGTCTTCATGCAGGAAAACTTGTGAAGCAGGCAGCTGAAATTTGCGGCGGAGGCGGAGGCGGACGCCCAGATATGGCACAAGCAGGCGGGAAACAGCCAGAAAAGCTTGAAGAAGCACTGGCAACTGTCGAAGAATCTGTCAAATCCGTTTTATAATCAGTCAATGTAGTGTAGAATAATGGTATTAGATGAGCGGTTAGAAAAAAGCTTGCTAGTAGAATGTTGGAAGAGAGGTGCAAGAAGCAGTGAGTTCATTTGATAAGACAATGAAGTTTAACTTCTCTGATGATTCAGCTGAAACCAATGTGAATGAAGTGCTCATAACAGTTTATGACGCACTCCAAGAAAAAGGATACAACCCGATCAATCAAATTGTCGGATACTTGCTGTCAGGCGACCCTGCTTATATTCCAAGACATCAGGATGCACGCAACCTAATTCGTAAACTAGAACGAGACGAATTAATTGAGGAATTGGTTAAATCGTACTTAGAGACACATAAAGAGGCGTAAAACATGAGAATTTTAGGCTTAGATTTAGGCACGAAAACCCTTGGTGTGGCAATCAGTGATGAAATGGGATGGACAGCTCAAGGGATTGAAACCATTAAAATTGATGAAGCAGGCGGAGACTTTGGTCTCAGCCGCCTGTCTGAGATCGTCTCGCAATATGGAACGGATAAAATTGTCCTTGGTTTTCCAAAAAATATGAACGGTACGGTCGGTCCAAGAGGCGAGGCCAGCCAATCATTTGCGAAAGTGTTAGAAAACACGTACAATGTTCCTGTTGTGCTTTGGGACGAGCGTCTGTCAACGATGGCAGCAGAAAAAATGCTCATCTCTGCAGATGTGAGCAGACAAAAGCGTAAAAAAGTCATTGATAAAATGGCGGCTGTTATGATCCTTCAAGGGTACTTAGACAGCTTAAATTAAAATGAGGTGAATCAAATGGAACACGGAGAAAAGCAAATTACAATCGTTGATGATAATGGAAATGAGCAGCTTTGCGAAGTACTATTTACTTTTGAAAGCGACCATTTTAACAAATCATATGTTCTTTACTACCCAATTTCTGAACAAGATAACGAAGAAATTGAAATTCATGCATCAAGCTTCACACCAAATGAAGACGGTGAAGATGGCGAATTAGAGCCAATTGAAACGGATGAAGAGTGGGACATGATTGAAGAAACGTTAAATACGTTCTTAGATCAAGAAGACGAAGAAGAATAGAACGAATAAAAGGCCTGTGAAGCAGATGAGAGTTATCTGCATGATCACAGGCCTTTTTTATTTATGGAAGCTTTGAAGTGATGGTTAACTTTTGATTATTTCGTTGTGCATTTTGAAAGTTAAGTAAATAAAGACCATGATCAAATGTTAAATGAAAATGATTTTCTTTCTTTAGTGAACCAATTTTTTTGATGGAATCGTTCTTCTCTTTAAGTATCGTGTAACCACTCTTTTTAGGTTCATCTGTTTCGACGAAAAATCGATTATGATCATCAATCACGATCGATCCGATACCCGAGTCAGTGTTCTTAATTAGTTTAGATTGTTTTGTGTTTATGTCATAAAAGATTAATTGGCTTTTATTGATTGTTCCTTCCGAGTCAGTAAAAGCCTTCTCGTAAACAAATTGATGGTCGTTAATGAGTTGACTATTATTGATTAAACTTTGATTTAATGGGATTTTTTTAAGCGACTCAGTAGTCAGATTGTAAATGTATGCTTGCTGCTTTCCATTGTCTTTATTAAAAAAGAGAAGCTTATCATTGTGAACAGAGAGATGGGCGTTATTCATTGAGTCTAGTTTAAAGAGCTTTTTTGTCTGCTTTTTTTTGAGATCTTTCATATAAATGTGAGTAGCATCCTTTTCTTCATCATGAGATATCCACACTGCACGATGACCTGTTAATTCAAGAGTGTCACTTAATGTCTCCGAAGTGTTATTCTTTTTGATCGACTCTATCTCTTGTGTGCTCAAATTCATGACGTAATAATTCATCTGTCCGCCTAATTCATCACTGTCAATCCAAACGACCCAGTCTTTATTAGCTTTTAAACCTTGAATGGAAGAACGCTCGAAAGTGGTTGTAAATAGTATGTTGCTTTTCTGTGTCTTTCTATTAAATTCAACTACTTTATTTGCCATCTTTGAAGGACTATGGTCATCTACACTTAAAAATAAACGATCTCCAATGGCTGAAACAGAGTTTGTCACAAGATAGTTGAGCATAGTTGTATGACCAAATTCTTTGTCCTCAATTTTAAACTCTATTTTATGATCTTCTGAAACGGTCTTTTTTTGACTACATCCGCCTAGATATAAAAGAGTTACTGAACCAATTAGTATCATTAAAATATAAAAGATTTTACGCAAAATGTGTTTCCTCCAGTATGTACTTTCACTAAGATATAGGTATTAATGAAATATATCCTTATCAAGAAAATAATAGCATTTAGTTAATCAGGAAATAAATAGATCTACAGTTAATTTAAGTTTAATTTAAAGACATGATGTTAATGCCGACATTCAATTTCAAGCCTAGAGGAATTAAAGTTTTATATTAAGTTAATTCTTTTTTACACCCATTATGTCAACTTTAAATTATTTTAAGTTGACATAATGGACTGTACCTTTTACGCTATTTTTAATAATGAATCGAGTGAGGGGTATGAAAATTGAAAATTCACGATATGATGCAAATGGCATTAATGACAGCAGTTATTGGGATGTTAGGATTAATTCCGCCTATTTTTCTTGCGTTTACACCTGTACCAATCACCTTACAAACCGCAGGTCTTTTGCTTGCTGGAGGGCTGTTAAAACCAAAGCAAGCGCTGATTAGTTTACTTCTGTTTCTTCTAATAGTGGCAGCAGGCGCACCTCTTTTATCTGGAGGGAGAGGCGGAATAGGGGTCTTTTTTGGGCCAAGCGGTGGTTTTTTACTTGCTTATCCAGTGGCTGCCTTTATGATCAGCCTGTGGCTGAACCGGCTGAAGAAAGTGACGGCCTTACGCCTATTTTTGATCTATGCGGTATGCAGTATCGGGATATTATATATAGGCGGAATTCCCTTTCAAGCCATGATGATGCATATAAAGATCACGCAAGCAGCTCTGTTCAGCGTCATTTATTTACCGGGTGATCTGATCAAAGCAGGAATATGTGCCGTCTTCACGGTGAAAATCATTCAAGCGATGTCATATCGAAAAAGGGACTTACATAGAGGGAGGCGAGCAGTTTGATGAGAATAACGGAAAGCTATGCAGCTCATGCAAAAGTGAAGCCAGGTCAGATGGCGATCATAGATGAAAAAGAGAAGATCACTTATGAAGAATGGCATAAGCGTGTACAGTCATCTGCACAATGGTTAAAAGAAATGCCTCATCAGCAAAAAAGAGTCGCTTTTTTAGTATCAAATGGTGTTCCGTTTCTTCAACTATTTGCTGGCGCAGCTTCTGCAGGATGGACAGCGGTGCCTCTTGATCCGCGGTGGAGTAACAAGGAATGCGCGGAAAAGCTCTTATTAAGCGACGCGGACCTTGTCATTGTGGAAGATCGATATATCAAAAGGATTGAAAAGTACAAGCTGGATATGCCAGTGTTCTCTTTATCTGAATGGAAAGAAAGAATCAGTCTCAGCATAAACGTTCAATCGAACAAAGGTGAACCGGAGGAAGATCCTGCTTTTTATATGGGGTTTACTTCAGGATCAACGGGATCGCCCAAAGCCTTCATAAGACGCCAGCAGTCATGGATCGAGAGCTTTCAAATGACAACATCCGTCTTTGGGATCACACATCAAGACCATGTGCTGATTTTAGGTACACTTTTATCCTCTCATTTTTTATATGGGGCGATCAGCACACTTTATTTCGGCGGCACCGTGACATTGTTAGAAAAATTTGTGCCAGAGAAAGCAAAGAAAACCTTAGAAAGAGGAGACATCACGGCTATTTATACGGTTCCGACTATGACAGAAGCGTTACTGCAAATGGATGCTTTCGGAAAGAATCCGCTTCTTGTCCTATCGTCTGGTGCAGATTGGGGAAGCTCTTCAAAAAAACAGCTCGTCAACCGCTATCCCCGCATCACATTTTTTGATTTTTATGGGACATCAGAATTGAGTTTTGTCTCCTATTTATCTTCAGATGATTTTTTGCAAAAGCCTACTTCTGTCGGAAAGCCATTTCCTTCTATTCAGGTTGAAGTCAGGAGGGCAGATCAAACCGTTTGTAAGCCAAATGAAATCGGGAGAATTTATGTGAAAAGCCCAATGTCTTTTTCAGGCTATTTACAAGATGAAAAGCCGACCAAAGAGTGGCTGACGGTTTATGACATGGGGTGGCTCGACGCGGATGGTTACTTGTATATGAGCGGCCGCGAGAATGGCATGATTGTCTATGGGGGACTGAATATTTTTCCAGAGGAAATTGAGCGTGTGCTGAATGAACAGCCAGAGGTGAATCGGTCAATCGTGATTGGACTTCCTGATCCATATTGGGGCGAAATCCCTGTTGCCATTATTGAGAATGTACAGCAAACAAAAACCATTCGGCAAGCTGTAAAAGAAACATTAGCGGCATACAAAGTACCAAAAAAATGGCTCGTCACGGACAAAATGATCGAAACATCAGGAGGGAAAATCGCTCGTGCCAGTATGAAAAAGTGGGCGGAGGAACAACTATTATGCAAGCCGTGATCGTACAAGCGAAGCGGACGCCCTTCGGTGAGAAAAATGGAATGTTGAAGGATTACCGGCCAGAGCATCTAGCTGCGCCCTTGATCCAGCATTTTTCAAACGTGACCAAGCCAGATGACATCATTTTAGGCAATGTCGTCGGGGGTGGTGGCAACATTGCCCGTCTGTCCTCGTTAGAAGCAGGGCTTTCATTACATATTCCGGGTATGATCATTGATAGGCAGTGTGCTTCCGGTCTTGAAGCCATTAGAACGGCGTGCATTATGATTCAGTCGGGGGAGGGATCAATGTATATCGCTGGTGGAACGGAAAGCATTTCTAGGTCACCAATGAAAGAAAGGGCTCGCTTTTCTCCAGAGTGGATAGGAGACCCTCATATGGGGGAAGCGGCAGAGCTGACGGCGTCGAGATTTTCAGTTGCGAGACAAGAGCAAGATGACTATGCACTTTTAAGCTGGGAACGAAGTATAACCGCATTCAAGCAAGGAACGTATTCAGAAGAAATTGTTCCGATTAGCGGGCTGAGTACAGATGAAGCGGCAGCTAAAATAAGACCGATTGCAAGCTTGATAAAGCGGGCAAAACCTGTCTTTTTACCAGGAAAAGGTACTGTGACTGTGACCAATAGCTGTAAAGAAGCAGATGGTGCAGCTGCCGTCGTTGTGATGGAAAGAGCGGAAGCGGAGGCAAAAGGCTTCAGCCCTATGCTGCGGTATATCGGGAGTGCCGTGACCGCTATAGACCCGCATTATCCTGCTGCTTCACCAATTGATGCAATCAAGAAACTTTTACATAAAGAACAGGTGAAGATAGAAGATGTTGCACTTTTTGAAATCAATGAAGCGTTTGCGCTCAAAGTAGTGCTCATTGCCCGGACACTAGGTATTCCTTATGACCGTATCAATAAAAGAGGCGGTGCGCTTTGTCTTGGGCATCCATATAGCGCCTCGGGAGCTGCTATGATGGTGAGACTGTTTTACGAAGCCCGCGCCTTACCGAATGGAAGTTATGTCATGGCTGCAATTGGCAGTGGAGGCGGTGTCGGTTTAGCCACACTATGGCAAGTTCTGTCATGACATGCATGAGCAAGTAATTGCCGAACTCCGTCGAATCATGTACTATAAAAGCTAGATGTGAGGAGGGCCATGCATGTTTTCAGAACAAAAGAAACGACCATTTTTTAAACGAAAAATGGGGATCGTCCTGTTATCTGTACTTGCTGTGATCATCATTGCAGCATTATCAGGTTTTTTATATGTAAAATCAGCACTCGGGCCGGTCGATCAAAAAAGCAAACAAACCATTAATATTCATATTCCAAATGGAACATCTGTCAGTGGAATTGCGAGCATTTTAAAAGAAAATGAACTGATTTCAAATGACACGATTTTCACTTACTATGCAAAGTACAAAAAAGCATCAGGCTTTAAAGCGGGCTATTTTCATCTCAAACAAACAATGGATGCGGATCAGCTGATTCAAAAGCTGACATCTGGCGGGACAGACTACGCATTTCAGCTTGTGATACCTGAAGGGAAACAGTTGTCTGATATTGCAGCTATTATCGCAAACCAGACGAATTTTTCAGCGAAGGAAGTTGAAGCGAAGCTGGATGATCCAGCCTTTATTAAAAAATTGATGAAAAAATACCCGAAAACGGTGACATCACAAGTGAACGGGAAACAGGTCAAGCATCCGTTAGAGGGATATTTATTCCCGGCGACGTACCCGTTTTATCGTGAGGATGAATCACTTGAAACCATCATTGACACGATGATTAAACAAACAGATCAATATGTAAAAACGTATGAAAAGGACATGAAAAAGAGAAAGATGTCCATCCATGATGTCCTAACGATGGCATCCCTGATAGAAATGGAAGCAACTGAAAAAACAGACCGGTCAAAAATATCAAGTGTGTTTTATAACCGGTTGAAAAAGGACATGCCGCTTCAAACAGATCCAACCGTTCTTTATGCGCTTGGCGAGCATAAGTCCCGTGTTTATTACAAAGATTTAAAAGTAAAATCACCTTATAATACGTATACAAACAAAGGGCTGCCGCCTGGACCTATTGCCAATGCTGGAGAATCTTCTTGGAAAGCAGCACTCCATCCAGAGAAAACAGATTTTGTTTACTTCCTAGCAAAGAAAAATGGCGAAGTCGTCTTTACGAAAACGTTAAATGAGCACAACAAAGCGAAAGCGAAATACATCACAGGCAGCAACTAGCGCTCATGTGAGAGGAAAAAGACTGTAGACAATGGTGAAATTGCCTGCAGTTTTTTTCGTTGTTATATCCATTTTATAGGTTCGCAATTACCACATCTTTGTGGTAAAATATATCGGGTTGTTTTTACTTAGATGAACGAAAGATTGACGAGAAAGAGAGCTGTAATAGGCAGGACTCTTCTTTTTCAGGTCATGAAGGAGCTAGACATATAATGACAATCGAAGATGATCAAATAAATGATTATATTGAAGATTTAATTGAGCCGAGTCCTGATGCCATCGCTCAATTAGAGGAGTATGCGAAAGAGCATCATGTGCCAATCATGGAAAAGGTGAGCATTGAACTGTTATTGCAGCTGCTTTCTTTGAAAAAACCGAAGAAGATTCTTGAGGTTGGGACAGCGATTGGTTATTCAGCGATTCGAATGGCAGAAGCTCTGCCAGATGCTGAAATCTATACGATTGAGCGAAATGCAAAACGTTATGAGGAAGCGACACGGAATATTGAAGAATTACATTTCAAAGATAGAATTCACGTGTTTTTTGGCGATGCGATAGAATCAGCTAAAACGGTTCAGACGATGGCGCCCTATGATGTGATCTTCATTGATGCGGCAAAAGGTCAGTATCAACGCTTTTTTGAGCTGTTTGAACCGATGCTGTCCGATGACGGAATGATTATTACAGACAACGTATTATTTAAAGGCTTAGTTGCGACAAATTATGAAGAAGAAATTGAAGATAAACGAAAAAAACAATTAATAGGCAAAATTGATCGATACAATCAATGGCTGATGTCAAATCCTGACTACCAAACGTGTATCATTCCGGTTGGAGATGGGATCGCCATTAGTACAAAAAGAGGTGACCAATCATGAAAAAACCAGAATTGCTTGTGACACCAAGCAAGGTGTCGGATGTACTGCCGCTCATTGAAGCGGGTGCTGACGCATTTTTAATAGGTGAACAAACATATGGAATCCGTCTTGCAGGTGAATTTTCAAGAGAAGATGTGAAACAAACGGTTCAAATCGCGCATGCACATCACAAAAAAGTATATGTCGCCATGAATGCGATTTTTCATAATGACCGTGTGGCACTGCTTGGAGATTATTTAACCTTTCTCGATGGGTTAAACGTGGATGGTGTCGTTTTTGGAGATCCGGCAGTGATCATGGCCGCAAAAGAAACAGGTGTCAACTTGAATTTGCACTGGAGTACAGAAACAACTGGGACAAATTATTACACTTGTAACTACTGGGGCAGAAAAGGCGCAACACGTGCTGTTCTTGCCAAAGAACTCAATATGGACAGTGTGATTGATATCAAAGAAAACGCTGAAGTGGAGATTGAAATTCAAGTCCACGGCATGACCTGTATGTTCCAATCCAAACGGACACTTGTTGGCAACTATTTTGAATATCAAGGCAAACAAATGGACGTGGAAGGAAGAAATATGGAAGAAGGTCTATTCCTTCACGACCAGGAACGTCAAAACAAATATCCTATTTTTGAGGATGAAAATGGCACACACATTATGAGTCCAAATGATGTATGTATGATTGATGAATTAGAAGAATTTGTCGACGCAGGCATTGACTCATTTAAAATTGACGGAATTTTAAAGTCACTTTCTTATATGACAGAGGTGACATCCCTCTATCGAAAAGCCATTGATTTACTAGTGACTGATAAGGAAGCCTATGAAGATCAGAAAGATGAATGGGTGGAGCGTATTGAAGAGATCCAGCCTGTCAACCGCTCAATCGATACAGGATTCTTCTTTAAAGAAACGGTTTATTAAGATAAAAGGAGGCAGAGGAAATGGCACTTTTAAAAGATGGAATTTCTGAAGTGATCGATGGAAAACGTGTCATTACAAAAAAACCAGAACTGCTTGCGCCAGCAGGAAACTTAGAAAAACTAAAAATTGCTGTGCATTATGGAGCAGACGCTGTTTTTATTGGTGGGAAAGAATTTGGACTTCGTTCAAATGCAGATAACTTTTCAATTGAAGAAATGGCAGAAGGTGTTGCATTTGCGAACAAATACGGTGCTCGCATTTATGTGACAACGAATATTTTCGCCCACAACGAAAACATGGACGGGCTGGAAGAATATCTTCAAGGGATTGAAGGAGCCGGTGTAGCGGGAATTATTGTCGCTGATCCACTCATCATCGAAACATGCAAACGAGTAGCTCCAAAGCTTGAAGTCCACTTAAGCACACAGCAGTCTCTTTCAAATTGGAAAGCGGTGCAGTTTTGGAAGGAAGAGGGGCTTGAGCGTGTGGTCCTTGCACGTGAAACAAGCGCTCTAGAGATTAAAGAAATGAAAGAAAAAGTGGATATTGAAATCGAAACGTTCATTCACGGGGCCATGTGTATTGCTTATTCTGGCCGCTGCGTGCTCAGTAACCATATGACAGCGAGAGATTCAAACCGCGGGGGCTGCTGCCAATCTTGCCGCTGGGATTATGATCTTTATAAACTAGAAGGCTCTGAGGAAGCGCCTTTATTCGGTGAAGAAGACGCACCATTTGCGATGAGTCCAAAAGATTTAAAACTCATCGAATCCATACCGCAAATGATCGAAATGGGAATTGATAGCTTAAAGATCGAAGGACGAATGAAGTCCATTCATTATGTAGCAACAGTTGTCAGTGTCTATCGTAAAGTCATTGATGCTTACTGTGCGGACCCAGACAATTTCGTCATTCAACAAGAATGGCTCGATGAATTAGACAAATGTGCCAACCGTGACACGGCTCCTGCCTTTTTTGAAGGTGTACCAGGGACGGATGAACAAATGTTTGGCATTCACGGAAAGAAAACGACCTTTGATTTCGTCGGACTTGTACTTCATTATGATGAACAAGAACAAATTGTCACATTACAGCAGCGTAATTTCTTTAAAGCTGGCGACGCAGTTGAATTTTTCGGTCCAGAAATCGAAAATTTCACATGCAAGATTGAGACGATTTGGGACGAAAAAGGGAACGAACTCGATGCCGCTCGTCATCCACTGCAAATTGTGAAATTTAAGCTTGATCAAAAAGTATACCCTAGCAACATGATGAGAAAGGGGAAATAACCGGCACATGGGGAAAAAACCAGTGGTGATTGGAATCGCTGGCGGCTCGGGTTCAGGTAAAACGAGCGTCACCAATTCCATTTACGAAAAATTTAAAGGACATTCAATCCTCATGCTTCAGCAAGATTTATATTACAAAAATCAAAGTCATATGCCATTTGAAGAGCGCCTGCTGACCAATTATGATCATCCGCTTGCATTTGACAATGACCTGATGATTGAGCATGTAGAAGCGCTGTTAAAGTACGAGTCCATTGAAAAACCGATTTATGATTTTAAACTAAACACACGTTCAGAAGAGACGGTACATGTTGAACCCAAAGATGTCATCATCGTTGAAGGAATCTTTGCTCTTGAAAACGAACGTCTAAGAAACTTAATGGATATTAAACTGTATGTGGATACTGATGCAGATCTTCGGATCATTCGCCGTATTTTACGTGATACGAAAGAAAGAGGCAGATCGATTGATTCCGTGATTGAACAATATGTATCTGTCGTCAGACCGATGCACAATCAATTCATTGAACCGTCAAAACGATACGCCGATATCATCATCCCAGAAGGCGGTCAAAATCATGTGGCCATTGACCTCATGGTGACAAAAATTCAAACGATTCTTCAAAACCGCGGAGAGTAAATGGTGGAGAAGAACAAAGACCTTTACGACGTAAAGGTCTTTTCAACATCATGCTCTTGTAGTCAATACTTTAGTAATGACTAGTCCGAAATCATCAGTGAGCATTGTAAGAAACAGCCCTCTGAATAAAAGATTTGATATGATAGGAAAACAATGCTGCGAAATGAAGACAGGAAAATCACGATGGGATGCTGAAAGTTTCAGTTATTCCTGCTTTGTAAAAGTATATTAAAAAAACGACAAACAAATCATCACAAATTTTCAAACAATTCTTGATCAAAATGCAATTTTGTAATAATATAGCATAGACATATCGTACACTGACCATATTATGTATTGGAAGATGGAGAATGGATAAGCTATTCTTCTACATATGATCGAAATGGCCGAACGAGGTACAGGAGCTTCCTGTGCCTTTCCACAGTTTGTGCGATGAAGATAATACATCATCATGAGACCGCTGCTGTTCCTGCCTAATAAAAAGGCATAATAGTTGCATCTAAAAGGGACGCCATGTAAGATGGACTTTTACGAATATGGGACAGAAGGAATGAGGGCCGGAATATGTCCTCATTCTTGTATATTTCAGTCGTCACTCACATGCAGAAAGCTTGTATGATGAGGATTAATAGAAGGAGTGAATGATTCATGGCACAAGAGAAAGTATTTCCAATGACAGAAGAAGGAAAGCGCAAATTAGAAGAAGAGCTTGAATATTTGAAAACGGTTAAACGTAAAGAGGTTGTAGAGCGTATTAAAATCGCTAGAAGTTTTGGAGACCTCTCTGAAAACTCGGAATATGATTCTGCTAAAGAAGAGCAAGCGTTTGTAGAAGGTCGTATTACAACGCTTGATAATATGATTCGTAATGCCAAAATTATTGAAGATGAAGGTAACTCAAATATTGTTTCACTCGGTAAAACGGTGACATTCGTTGAATTACCGGACGGTGAAGAAGAGTCTTATACGATTGTAGGAAGTGCAGAAGCTGATCCGTTTGAAGGCAAAATTTCAAACGATTCACCAATTGCAAAAAGTCTTTTAGGCAAACAAGTAGACGACAAAGTCACTGTTCAAACACCTGGCGGAGAAATGTTCGTCCAAATTGTAAAAATTTCATAATTACGTTTATGCGATCAACACCTCGTCCACAATAGGGACGAGGTGTTTTTATGCTGAAAACAAGCAGAATCCAATGGACAGGTGTCATTATTTTTATCTTATTGCTCGGTCTCCTATTTAGACTAGCGGAAATTCAGTTGTTTTTCACAGAATCTTTTTCAAAGCTTGATATTAATTTGATCCAAGAAAGTGTCAGGCAGCGGACAGAAGAAGTAGTCATTTCAGACGGACGCGGCGAATTTTTAGATCGAAACGGCGAGGCACTTCTCACAAAAGAAGAGCCTGCGGTCATCATATTTCCTTTCCTGCAATATGACCTCCCTCACTTAAAACAAACCGCTTCTATACTTGAGATGGAAGAAGATGAATTGAAAAGCCAGCTGACAGAAACGAAGAAACCACTCATTTTAAAAGATGATATCACGAAAAAAAAGCTGAAAGACATCAATGATATGAAATATTCAGGTGTTTACGGCGTATATATGAAAGAGAAGGACAAAAAAAGACTTGCCCTCCACACATTAGGCTTCACAAGTGAGAATCCAGAACTCTTGAGAAAGCGTTATCCGGACAAAAAAGAGCTTTCGATTCGCACTGAGATCGGTACATTTGGTTTGGAAAGTACATTTGACGAATTTCTATTACCAGAGCAAGACACAAAATTGTTATATCATGTGGACGGAAGGGGAAACCCTTTGTTTGGGATGGACGTCAAATATACAGCAGAAGCTCATTCGTTTTATCCGCTGCAAGTGCAGACAACCATGGACGAAGACATGCAGAGGGAAATGGAGAATGTTCTCAAAGCGCAAGGTGTTGAAAAAGGCGGAGCGGTTCTGCTCGACATTCAAAATAGCAGTGTGCTGGCGATGGCGAGTGTTCCAAATGTGACCAGCAAAAACCGGCATGAGGCAAGAAATTACATGCTGACCGCAATGGCTCCCGGTTCTGTATTTAAAACGGTCGTACTTGCCGCAGCGATTGAAAAAAACTTGAACCAGCCACAAACGATGTATGATTGTCGAAAGAATTTATATGGAGAGCCAGAAGGAAAGCAGGAAGTACTGAATCTGTCTGAAAGCTTTGCGCAAAGCTGTAATTATACATTTGCGACACTCGCTGAGCAGCTCATCCAAACAGATGATCAAATCATTGAAAAGACAGCTTCAAAGCTTGGGCTTGTGGATCGAGCCGGCTGGGAAGGGGATGTATACCATAAGCAGCAATTCAAACAGTTTGATCGTGAAGAAACAGGCAGTGTGTGGGGAGATAAAAGAGACAAGCATGTCAAAAAAGCCATTGCACAAACGGCGATTGGTCAAAAAAATGTCAAAACAACTCCCTTGCAAATCGCCAATATGATGGCAACGATTGCAAGGGGCGGAGAAAGAAAAGAAGTGAGGATTGCAGATAAAGTGCTGTATCAAAACGGAACAACGATGCTATCCTTTCAAAACAAACGACCTGATGGTGACAGTATTGACCGCTATACAGCTCAAACCTTGCAAAAGTACTTAAGGCAGGTGGTGACGTCTGACAAAGGAACAGGAAGAAGATTTCAAGACCTGCCGTTCCATATAGCAGGGAAATCAGGCACTGCCCAAACCGGCAGCAAAGATAAACAGGGGAATCCACTTTATCACAAGTGGTTTGCCGGATACTTTCCGGCAGAAAAACCAAAATACGCTCTCGTCGTTGTTCACCTTGATGAGGCAAGTGGCCGGGCTAAGACAAATGAAGCGTTTTATGATATTGTAAAAAAGGTCAATGAAATTGAAAAGAAACAGACATAGAACATCCCTTCATGTCATGTTAGAATAGTAACGACTTAGGGAACAGAGGCAAAGGAGTGCAGAGATTTTGAGTAGAAATTCTCGATTTGAACATCGTGATAAGCGCAGAAAGGCGAATATGGTGCTTAACATATTAATTGGTATCGTTGTGGTGCTTATTTTGGTTGTCGCATCGAGTTTGTTAATTTTTAATAGACCACCGAAAGATGTAGCCAACGAACCATCAAAAACAGCACCTGCATCGAGTGAAAATAAACAAAACTCAGAAGAAGATGTGAAAGATCAAAAGAAAGACACATCAGATGATGCGGATGCGAAAAAAGACGATTCATCTGACAAAAAAGACGATACAAAGAAAACAGATGATGAAGAAAAGCCAAACAAAGATGCGTTAAAAGACGCCACAGAAACAGATGGCGGTAAAACAAGTGACGTAGACAAAACATATGAAAACGATAACTGGGAGCCTGTAGGAACAGAGCAATCGGGATCACATACAGCAACCTATGATGCTAACTCAAAAGACTGGAAAGAAATGATCAAAGCCATGTCCTATGCGACAGGAATCTCAGAAGACCAAATGACTGTTATTTGGTTAGGAAATAACGGAGGACCTCAAGATGCAAAAGGAACCATCCGTGATAAATCAACAGGTGAACGCTACCGTGTAGAAATTACGTGGGTGGATGAAAAAGGCTGGAAACCTGTGAAGGTTGAAAAATTAAAATAAAATAAAAAAGATGTATGCAAAAAGGCTAAAATGAACCTCATTTTAGCCTTTTTCTTCTTTTCAGCGTGATAGAAAACCTTTGCAGTCTAGGAAGGACTAGCACCGGCGCACAGACCTGACTTCCTACACGCTGATCTTTTTTATGAGACATTCGCTTTAAAATGAACAACTGCTGTATACAAAATCTTATCATCAATGACAGTTGTTTGATGACTTACAGAATGAACAGTCAGCAAGATCGCCTGATTATGTTCAATTTGTTTTTGGATCTTTTGTTCAAGTTCTTTTAAAGACGTTGCTTCAAAAAATTCAATTTTGTCCTTTAAAAAATCCAGTTGAAAATCCATTTCATTCATCCCTCCATGCTCTAGATTCATCATAATCTCTCCCATTCAAAAGGGCAAATATTTTTCTACCCCGCCCAGTATTTTTTAGTAGGAAAGAATCAGAAGATGTGGTAGGATAGGAACTGTTCGACGGAATAAAACATACTATACGGATAGGAATAAATAGATAAAGTGGAGGGAAAGAAAAATGGGACGTGAGTTTCTTTCTTTATTTGATCATTGGGCTGAATCTTATGATGACACTGTAAGTGGTCATGACGAGCAGTATAAAGAAGTGTTTCGCCGGTATCCGGCCATTCTAAAAGAGATTACTCGCCGTGCAGGTCAACATGTCATTGAGTTTGGAAGCGGCACAGGAAACCTAACGGCGGCACTGCTTCAAGCAGATAAGAAAGTGTTTGGCGTTGAACCTTCAGAGGCCATGAAGAAAGCGGCTCTTCAAAAAGGAATACCAAATGTATTTCATGACGGAGATTTTTTATCGTTTCCAGCTCCACCTTTTGAGCCTGATACGATCGTCAGTTCATATGCTTTCCATCATTTAACGGACGAAGAAAAAAAACAAGCCATCCACACCTATGGCAACATCCTTCCCTCAGGTGGTAAAATAGTCTTTGCTGATACAATGTTTCAAAATCAAGCAGCACATCAAGCTGAAACGAACAAAGCGAAAGCCGCTGGATTCGATCAGCTTGCAGAGGATTTAGAAACGGAATACTATCCATCCATAGGTGTGTTAAAGCAAATCTTTGAAGAAGAAGGTTTTAGCACATCTTTTCATCAAATGAATGATTTTGTGTGGATCGTAGAAGCGAAGAAAAGGGAATGAAAGGATGTTTTTGATTTGAAAATCGCAGTGATAGGTGCAATGGAAGAAGAAGTGACGATTTTAAGAGACCAACTAAAGAATGCCACACAAGAAAACATCGCTGGGTGTGAATTTACAACAGGTGTTTATGAAGATAAAGAAGTGATTTTATTAAAATCAGGGATTGGAAAAGTGAATGCAGCGGTCAGCACAACACTTCTGCTTGACCGCTTTCAGCCAGATTATGTGATCAATACAGGATCAGCTGGCGGTTTCCATCACTCATTAAATGTAGGTGATATTGTCATCTCTACTGATGTTAGACATCATGATGTGGACGTGACGATCTTTAATTACGAATATGGACAAGTGCCAGGATTACCAGCTGCTTTCATCGCAGATGATCAGCTTGTGAAGCTGGCAGAGGAATCTGCTTCAGAAATCGATCATATTCAAGTGGCAAAAGGAACGATTGCAACAGGAGATTCATTTATGGATGATCCTGGTCGTGTCGCGTTTGTGAGAGAGAAATTTCCAGAGCTGTATGCAGTGGAAATGGAGGCAGCAGCAGTTGCGCAAGTTTGCCATCTATTTGAAACGCCATTTGTGGTCGTTCGAGCGTTGTCAGATATTGCTGGGAAAGAATCCAATATCTCTTTTGATCAATTTCTAGAGCAAGCAGCGATTCACTCAACAGACCTTGTCCTGCGTATGATAAAGCAAACACAATAAAAGAAGGGGTTTCCCCCTTCTTTTCCATACAAAGGAAGGGATTTATATGGCTGTCATACATGATATTACGGAATTAATTGGCCACACACCGCTTTTAAAACTGTCAGGGATGGGTGTGCCGGCAGGTGTTGATGTTTATGCAAAACTTGAAATGATGAACCCAGGCGGAAGTATTAAGGATCGCTTAGGTGATATGCTGATTAAAGAAGCGCTGGCATCGGGCAAACTGCGCCCAGGCGGAACCATTATTGAAGCAACTGCAGGAAACACAGGCATCGGGCTTGCGCTAAGTGCAAGAAAACATCAATTGCATCCGATCTTCTGTGTACCAGAACATTTTAGTCAAGAGAAACAACAGCTCATGAAAGCGCTTGGTGCAGAGATTATTCATACACCAAGAAAAGATGGGATGAAGGGTGCGATTGATCGAGCCCTTGAACTAGAGGCAAGCCTTGACAATGCTTATTGCGTCTTACAATTTAAAAACCAAGTAAATCCATTGACTTACTATAAAACGCTCGGGCCAGAAATATGGTCTGACCTCCAGGGGAACATAGACGTGTTTGTAGCAGGAGCGGGCTCTGGCGGAACGTTTCAAGGCTGTGCTACCTATTTAAAAGAGCAAAAAGAAGCGCTAAAAACAGTGATCGTGGAACCAGAAGGATCTATTTTAAATGGCGGAAAGCCGGGGCCGCATAGAACGGAAGGAATTGGCCTTGAATTTATTCCAGATTATATGGAATCGACTTTATTTGACGAAATTTATACCGTCAGTGACGATGATGCTTTCCGAATGGTGAAAGAAGCAGCTGAAAAGGAAGGTGTTCTGATCGGAAGCTCGTCTGGTGCCGCTCTATTTGCCGCTTTAGAGGAAGCGAAAAAGGCATCACCTGGGACGGTGATCGTCACTATTTTTCCTGATAGCAGTGAGCGTTATCTAAGTAAAGGTATTTATGAGGGAGGAAAATAAAATGAAGCCAAAAACAATGATGATTCATAGTGGAATCACTGGTGATGAAAAAACAGGAGCCGTGTCTGTTCCTATTTATCAAGTCAGCACCTATAAGCAGCCTAAAGCAGGCGAGCACACTGGATATGAATATTCCAGAACTGCGAATCCAACAAGAACAGCACTGGAAACAGTCATTCGTGATCTTGAAGGCGGGGCAAACGGCTATGCGTTCGGTTCAGGGATGGCTGCAATTACAGCTGTGATGATGCTGTTTAACAGCGGAGATCATATCGTACTGACTGACGACGTGTACGGCGGAACGTATCGTGTGATGACAAAGGTGCTCAACCGGATTGGCATTAAAGCTACATTTGTAGACACAAGTGATCCTGAAGCGGTGAAAAAAGCAATTTCACCAGAAACAAAAGCCGTCTATATTGAATCACCAACCAATCCATTGCTGAAAATGACGGATCTACAAGCCATAAGCCGGATCACAAAAGAAGCTGGCATCTTGATGATTGTCGATAATACGTTTTTTACCCCATATTTTCAAAAGCCGATTTCATATGGGGCTGACATTGTCTTGCACAGTGCCACAAAATATTTAGGCGGCCATAGTGATGTGGTGGGCGGCCTTGTCGTGACAGCTACTGAAGAGCTTGGTGAAGAACTGCACTTTGTTCAAAACTCTACAGGCGGTATTCTTGGACCGCAAGATGCATGGCTTCTAATGCGAGGGATGAAAACGCTCGGACTAAGAATGGAAGCACATCAACAAAACGCGCAGAAAATCGCTGAGTTTTTAGAACAGCATCCTGCGATTACAAGTGTCTATTACCCAGGTTTAAGCGCTCACCCAGGGCATGAGCTTGCAAAAACTCAAGCAACAGGCTTTGGCGGTATGATTTCTTTTGATATTGGAAAAGAAGAAAATGTCGACGTGTTTTTAAGCCAATTGAAATTGTTTACAATCGCAGAAAGCCTAGGGGCGGTTGAAAGTTTAATCTCTGTTCCTGCTCGCATGACCCATGCATCTATTCCAAAAGAGCGCAGAGAAGAGCTTGGCATCACAGATGGTTTAATCCGTATTTCTGTCGGTATTGAAGATATTGATGACTTATTACATGATATTGAACAAGGGCTCGACGCAGTAACGAATGGATAGATTTACATGCCCCTCGCTTTCTCTCACTATGGTAAGCTATCAATAGACATTGATAGCGGGAAGGTGAAACAAGTGAAGAAAAAGTGGGATGGTTTAGTGACAGATTACAAGCAATACGCTTTTATTTTGCTTGCTGTCAGCACCTTTTTATATATTGGTACGATTTTACCGAATCAGCACATAGAAGCCTCACCAAAAATGCTGATGCTGGCAGTTGATTGTGTTTTCCTATTGGCTGCTTTCCTTTGCGTGAAACGTGCGATCTTTTTTCAAAAAAAGCTACAAGAACTAGATGAAGATTAAGTCGAAAAGTCTCCTCATGTGATGAGGAGACTTTTTTGATTACACTGGATAATTGGACAAGAATCACTGTGGAAATTTAGTCAAACACACAAAAATCATCTAATTTACTAAAAACAGGTTTACAAAATGGTGCTTGCTGGATATACTTACAAAGTAATTAAAAACGTAAAGGAGGCTGAAGAATATGTTATTCGTATCTACTTGTGATCAATTCAACAACCAATTTCATCATGTCATCAGCCTGTGGAAGAGCTCGTGTCCTTCCTTTACCTTTTACGGTTCACGCTACAAAACTGTTTAAGTAAACGAGGATTTCACGTATCATCCATCGCAGGTTAGAAGACACTGTCTTTTGATCTGCATTTTTGTGTGCCCGCAGGTCAACTGATAAAGAAGATCTGCGGGCTATTTCGCGTGCTGCGAACTGAAGGGAGGTGAGCGTATATGACAATCCATTTATTTTTTATTACTTTGACGATCCAACGTAAATACAAAGACATTGAAACGGTTCTTTATGAACAACAAGTCGAAACATTTTATGAAGAAATGAAGCAGAAACAACTAAAGTACATGAACTAAAAAGGACAATAAAAACATGAAAAGGAGGAGATTGACATGTTTATGATGCTTGCAATGCTTGATTGTTATACAAGGGAGAAGGACCAGGTTTAGACACGCTCCACATTGATCACCTGCACATATGATAACCGTAAAAGGAGATTGTGAGGTGATCAATGAATGTCGATGTCACCATATATGAGGTTTCCGTCAGTGGGGCACGGGTATGCGTCTATTCCGCATTCTTTAAAGCACGGGTACGGCAATCCATACAGAATGCAAAGAGAGCAAGAAGAAATGCTCAGACGCTATATGTACAATTATCCAACCTATTGGTATTAAAGAAAAGGAGCAGGAAACGTCATCGTTTCCTGCTCCTTTTACATTAGCAAATCCAGCTTGCACCGATGATGATTAACAAAATGAACAGTACAACAAGCAATGCGAATCCGCCTGCAAAACCGCCACCGTAGCCACCGCAGTAGCCTCCAGAATAACCGCCAAAGCCCATAATCTAGCACCACCTTTATCTAATCAAGATACATTCATAAAATATGCAGCTCATGCAGAAAACGAAATCAATCTGAGCACAATTAATGAAAATGCCTATTTGTTTAAATATTTTTCATGACGTGCGAAACATTTTCAGAAAAGGTGCCGTCTAATAAAAGACAAAGAAATTAGGACTAGGTCTTAACTTTTGTTAGGCGAGAGCCGATATGAAAAGTAAGAAAATTCGTAAATAGTTTTATTTACTGGTGCAAAGCAGGTGTTGACATTGATTCAAAGCTGGATTGGAAAACAAATGAGGGAACCAAAGGGCTTGTTCTCAAAATGGGTAGCCCGCTATATGGAAAAAAATCATCATAATATCAATCAATGGACGATTCAACTCTTAAATATACAAGAAAACGACCGGATTTTAGAAATTGGTACTGGAAGAGGTATGACATTATCTAAAGTAGCGGAAAAACTTGATCGAGGGAAAGTATATGGAATCGACGCTTCGCGTCATATGGTAAAATACGCGAAAAGAAAACATAAGAGGCTTGTCGAGCAGGAAAAAGCCGTTATCACACTTGGAAAAGCTGAGCAATTACCTTTTGAAGACAGATCATTCAATAAATTGTTCACAGTGCAGACCATCTATTACTTGCCAGATATCGAACAAGTCATGAAAGAGGTATATCGTGTTCTTCAAGTGGATGGAGAAGTATTCTTATCTTTTCAAAAGCAGGAACTAATGAAGGAACAAAAACGCTCACAGTCTCTTTCAACGTACAGTGAAGAAGACATCAGCTGTCTTTTTTCAGCGTATCACTTTAGAGACGTCTCTGTTTACCATTATGATACATACATCTGTATCAAAGCCTTAAAATGATGATGAAAATATTTCCCAGGTAATGAACAAGCAATTAAAAAAGGCTCTTCGTCAGAGGAGCCTTTTTGCATGCGATGAAATGGACCATTCGTCAATAAAAAAGACTCTTCACAAGAAGAGTCTTTTGCATTCATTTCATATGTAGGGGCCAGCCAGGTGTGTAAGGAATGATAGTATATATAAGGAATTTGTTTGTCGATTAAGGATACCTGTCTGGCTTATTCCTTATATCGACAATGTTCTGCAAATGTTTAGCTTTTTTTTCAATATTTTCTTTTTTATTTGACTGGAAAATACATTTTTCTCTCCTAGATAGACATTTGTCACTTATTTTTTGAGTCAATGTGCGGTTAAAAGAAGGAAAAAGCCCGAGAAAGAGAGAATTTTGGAGAGACTTCATTTTTAAACAAAAAGGGAGGAATGAAAACATGTCGGGAAACAAAGGTGTCGTTTACAAAGGAGCAGGAAATGTAGCAGTTGAGGATATTGGATACCCTGATTTGGTTTTAAGGGATGGCCCTGGTGTACCTAAAGCCAATGTTGGACGTAAGTGTGAGCATGGCGTCATTTTAAAAGTAGTGACAACAAACATTTGCGGGAGCGACCAGCACATGGTAAGAGGGCGCACAACTGCGCCTGAAGGACTTGTCCTTGGTCATGAAATTACTGGTGAAGTCGTTGAAGTTGGACGAGATGTAGAGTTTATCCAAAAGGGTGATCTCGTATCAGTTCCGTTTAATATTGCCTGTGGCCGTTGCGTCATGTGTAAAGAACAAAAAACTCATGTGTGTTTAAATGTGAACCCCGATCGACCTGGCTCAGCTTATGGATATGTAGATATGGGCGGATGGGTTGGCGGCCAATCGGAGTACGTCATGGTGCCATATGCTGATTTCCAGCTACTCAAATTTCCGGACAAAGATCAGGCGATGGAAAAAATACTTGATTTGACGATGCTTTCTGATATATTCCCGACAGGTTTTCATGGTGCTTATACGGCTGGCGTAAAGCCGGGCTCTACCGTCTATATTGCTGGTGCAGGGCCAGTAGGTCTTGCAGCAGCGCATTCCGCTCAGCTCCTTGGCGCATCTGCTGTCATCGTCGGCGATCTTAATGAACAAAGGCTCGAGCAGGCGAGAAGCTTTGGCTGCGAAACGATTAACTTACGAAAACATGATCGAATCGGTGAACAAATGACAAACATCCTTGGAGAGCCAGAAGTCGACTGTGCGGTCGATTGTGTCGGTTTTGAAGCTTCAGGTCATGGAGATCAAGGAGAAGCACCAGCCACCGTTTTAAATACAATTATGGATATTACCAAAGTTGGCGGTAAACTTGGAATTCCAGGACTTTACGTCACAGAAGATCCAGGTGCTGTGGATGAAGATGCAAAAGTTGGATCTCTGAAAGTGCGAATTGGACTTGGCTGGGCCAAAGCCCATACCTTTGTGACAGGCCAAACCCCTGTCATGCAATATCACCGCAGCTTGATGAAATCTATTTTAAGCGGAAGAGCACAAATCGCCAAAGCCGTTAATGCGACCGTCATTTCCCTTGATCAAGCCCCTAAAGGATATAGCGATTTTGATTCGGGTGTGGCGAAGAAATTTGTGATTGACCCGCATGGCATGATTTCTAAATAATGATCCATCGAAAAAAACTTACAGGATTTTTCCTGTAAGTTTTTTTGTTTATAAATATAAAAAGACCTATACTGTTCTTCTACATTTCATAACGTGGTAAAATGAGTAAATTGGGAAAAATGATCTTTAGTTGAAAGACATACCATAAAACAGTTGGCAATGATTGGACAGGATTATGATAGATAGGAAGAATAGAGGAGAGATTGCGATTGCTAAAAGTACAAAACATCATCAAAAACTATGAAGGTAAACAAGTATTAAAAGGGATTAGCTTCCACTTAAAACAAGGTGAATCATTTGGATTGTTGGGCCCTAATGGTGCAGGGAAATCAACCTTAATCGGTATCATGACAGGACTTATACATGCAACGAGCGGGACTGTTACGATTGGAGGCATTGATCTACATAAAGAAACAAAGCATGCACAGCAATTGATTGGCATTGTTCCGCAAGAGATCGCTTTATATTTAGATATGTCAGCAAAAGAAAATTTAACGTTTTGGGGGAAAATGTATGGACTTAAAGGAGAAGAATTAAAAAGCAGAGTACAAGAAATCCTTGAATTAATTGGTCTGGGTAATAGAGCGAATGATAAGGTGAAAGTATTCTCAGGAGGGATGAAAAGAAGAGTGAATATCGGATGTGCGATTTTGCATCGGCCAAAACTATTAATAATGGATGAGCCTACAGTGGGTATAGACCCACAATCCAGAAATCATATATTAGAAACAGTTAAAACGTTAAATAGTGAAGGAATGACGATTATTTATACGAGTCATTACATGGAGGAAGTCGAATATCTATGTGAAAAAATAGCTATTATGGATCAAGGTTCTTTCATTAAGGTAGGTGATTTAAGTGAATTGGCTGAGCTTGTTGGAGAAAAAAGAGAAATCATTTTTACGATTAAATGTGAACAAGGACAAAAGGATATGGAGCGAGTGTGCCAATATATAAATGAATACCACCCATTGAATGACTTTATGGTGCAGGAAAATCAAATCAAATTATTTGATGACAACCCTCAGCATTTACTAAGTCAACTTATTCAAGGTGTAACCGCATTACATGTTCAATTAATTTCAGCAGAAGTTGTAGAACCAAATTTAGAAAATGTATTCTTGTATTTCACAGGTAAGAAATTACGAGACTAGACCGAATAGAGGTGAGCATATGAGCATTTGGGTTGTACTGAAAGATCTATTATTGTTTTTTAGGGATAAGAAAAGCTTTTTTACACTTTTTTTTATGCCTATCATATTAATTGCTATATTAGGTGCAGCATTTGGAGATAACATGAAGAAAGATAGTGAAGTCAAGATCAATTCATTTCGAATAGGAATAACAGATCAGGATAAGTCCGCTACAAGTAAAATGTTTCTTTCAACATTGTCTAAGAGTGAACTCAATGACATATTTGAAGTGAAGGTCACCTCGAAAAATCAGCTAGAGAAAGATTTAAATAGTAGAGACATTACAATGGGTATAATCATCAAGCCGAATTTTGAAAAAAGCCTATTAAATCACGATCATGTGCAATTGAATATTTTGAAAGGACCTAATTCAAGCTTACAGGAAATGGTCCTAGAAAATGTGGTTTTGCAATTCTTTCAAAATTATCATATGAATCGTATTCTGGTGCCGTTGAATCAAGGTAAAGAAGTGGAGGTCGTGTCTGATCAACTGAAAAAAGAACTAGTGAACGAAAGGAACATTCATATCAACAGCCAGCCGATTACATCCTTCCAATACTACGCAGGCGGGATGGGTGTACTTTTTTTATTAATGACTGTTGTTTTCTTGGTTGGCAGTATGATAGAGGAAAAAGAAGAAGAAGTTTATAAAAGACTACTAGTATCAAAATTAAGCAATACTAGTTATATCATTGGAAAGTTATTGGGCATTATTTTAATGAGTATGATTCAACTTGCGGTCATTATTTTATTTACTAGCTTTGTCTTTAAGGTGAACTGGGGAGAGCCTTTTACTGTTGTTATGATCGGATGTAGTTTTATATTAAATGCTGCGGGTTTCGGGGTGCTGATTGGTTCTTTTATCAAAAGAGAAAAAACGTTTAATAGTGTGGGGATTTTAGGCACTCAAGTGTTAGCTGCTTTAGGCGGGAGTATGGTGCCCTTATACTTATTCCCACAATGGGTGATTGATACCAGCTATTTTTTACCTAATTCTCTTGCACTTCAAATGTTTTTGAAAAGTATGGCAGGTGCTGAATTTAGTGAAATACAAAACGGATTATTACTTAGCTGTGGGATGGGAATGGCTTTCTTCATCATTGCTTTATTAAGAATGTCTTTTGAAAGGAAGCATCGCTATGCATAAAATATTAGCCATTATCACGTTAAAGTTAAAAGAAACATTAAAGTCTCCATTGGCTCTCATTTTTTTATTTGTTATGCCAATCATATTTAGTTTTATCTTTGGCAGCACGGCATCAGATACAAAGAAACCCACAGTTGCTTTTGTTCAAAATCCTCAACAAGACGAACTCAATCAGGAAATATTAAAACTGCTCAAAAAGAACACGACATTTCTTTGGATAAAGGCGTCTGAAATTGAAGCGGAAGAATTAGTATCTGATGAAAAGGTAATTGCGTCGGTTAAAGTCTCTGATCAATTAGAGTCCCATTTAAAAGAAAATAAAGAAATTTTTGATGTGACAGTTTATAAGAAAACTGAGGAATATGCAGTCTTATCTCCCTATTTAAAAGAGGCAGCAGCGATCATTTATCAGATCAATTACGGTGTGAAAGATCAGAGAAGTGCTTCTCTCACCACTGCATTGAATAAGTTAAATGAATCTGGCACCATTTCGTTGGTTGAAAAAAAACAAGATGGTCAAGCAAACCAGCAACCAAATTTAATACCGCTTGGCTTTACCATTATGTTTATGATGTTTGCGATTTCAAGCTCTTTGTCCGCTATACATTTGGAGTATAAAAATTATACATGGCAAAGATTGCTTTCGAGTCCCATCCATAAAATATATGTACTTCTGGGATATTTAATGGCATATTTCCTTCTTGGATGGCTACAATTAGGTGTTCTTTTGACCATCTTATCTATTTTCTTTAATGTCTACTTAGGCAACCTATTTCTTATTTTATTGTTCGGATCATTTGTTATAGGCCTTGTCGTAAGTTTAGGATTTATGATAGCTACTTTATCTCAAACGAAAAAACAAGCTGAAATCTTTAGTGCAATTGTCATTGTAGGATCGTGCATGCTGGGTGGTATTTATTGGCCTCTAGATATTGTTCCAGACATTATGAAGAAGATTTCTTTGACTATACCGCAAACATGGATGATGTCTGGTTTTGGTGAGATCATGAGCGGCAATGTTAATCTTTCTATCTTATTATTAGATGCGACGGTTTTAATTGCTTTTACAGTGATCTTTATGATCATTGGTTTGAAGAGTATCAGATCCTATTAATCCTTTGTTCTTCTAAAAAGCCCTCTATAGCTATGTAGAGGGCTTTTTGTATACATGTGATTTACTTTAAATGATTGGATAACTCGTTAATATTTAATGGTGAAAGAAATGGAAGGCTGCCCAAATAAATATTTCACACTACCCATTGAGAAGGATATATTCCTCTGTTAAATCAACAAACGCCTTCAAAGCAGGAGACATCCATTTATTTTTATGCCAGAATAGTTGGATTTTCGTTGTGAGACAGGGTCCCATCCAATTGATTTTAATCATATGGCCTTCTGTTATTTCTCTTTTTATAGAAATTTCGGGAAGTACAGCAATTCCTAGACCAGCCATTACACATTTTTTAATGGCTTCTACATCTGCTAGTTCTAGTTTACTTCTCGGTTTTGCTCCTGTCTGTGTCAAAGAGTGTTCGAAGGCATAACGATAATCGCAGTCTTCAGTTAACAACAATCTTTGCTCGTCTAAATCGATAGGATATACTTTTTGTTTTTTGCTCAATGGATTTGTTGGACAGCATACAATGGCCATCGGTTCATCTTTTAATTCTTTTACAATTAAATGTGAGGATACGACAGGATTCATCGATAATAGGGCGACATCAATTTGTCCTTCTAGTAATAGATTTAAAACATCCTTTTCAGCTATTCCGGGACGGAAAATCAGTTCTACTTTAGGATACGTTGTTTGAAAGTCCGTTAAAATATGAGGAAGTCGATAGGTACATTGTGTTTCAGATGCACATATTCTCAAAATGCCGCTTGGCTCACTCATCCCGCCAACAGCCTCTAATGCTTCTCCTGTTAAACCTAAAATCTTATCCGTATAATCTTGAAACTTCATACCAACTTCTGTTAAAATCACCCTTTTTCCAAGCCTTTCAAAAAGAGGGGTTCCTAACTCTTCTTCTAATGCAGCGATATTTGCCGTGATACTAGATTGAGCATAGCCAAGTATTTGTGCTGTTTTTGTAAAGTTTAATACTTTTGATGCTGTTTGGAACATCATCAGTTGCTTTATTTCCAACGTCAATCCCTCCTAAATCGGATGAGCCGATTGATGCAATCAGAAAACTTCTATAGATAGATCATAACATTTTTACTATGATAAAAGTAGGCGCTTTCATTATTTAGAATGTTCAGATTTTATAGGGGGGATGGCTTTGTTTGAAACGATTGTCAATTCAATAAATGACTTTTTATGGACATATATTTTAGTCGTTATGTTAATAGGGATTGGAATCTACTTTACGGTGAGAATGAAGTTTATGCAAATTGTCTTACTAAAAGAGATCTTCCGTTCTATTTTTGAAAAAGCCCCAAAAATAAAAGGGAGTCAAGACATTTCTTCAATGCAAGCTTTCTTTATCGGAGCAGCGACGAGGATTGGAACTGGAAATATGGCAGGTGTTGCTATTGCCATCACAGTTGGTGGTCCTGGAGCTATTTTTTGGATGTGGTTTGCAGCAGTTTTAGGGGGAGCTTCTGCATTTGTCGAAAGCACACTCGCTCAAATATATAAAGTGAGAACAAGTGATGGTTTTAAAGGGGGGCCAGGCTATTATATACAAAAGCAATTTGGACTGAAATGGCCAAGTAGGATCTTTGCCTTTTCTGTTATTCTTAGTTTTGGCTTGATTTTTAATGCAGTACAAACGAACACCATCACAAATGCCTTTCGATATTCATTTGGTATCAATCCAATTGGTATGGGGGTATTCGTAACCATTCTTACGGCTCTCATCATTTTTGGTGGTGTAAAGAGAATTGCCCGCTTTACCCAAATCATTGTGCCAATCATGTCCTCGTTTTATATTATCTTAGCACTTTATGTGATAGTGACAAATATCGCTGATGTACCCGCAGCATTAGCAAGTATTATGAAAAGTGCGTTTGGATTAGAGCAAATGGTTGGAGGCGGAATCGGCGCTGCAATAATGAACGGTGTCAAACGCGGTTTATTTTCCAATGAAGCAGGAATGGGAAGTGCGCCAAATGCAGCAGCTGCTGCCCATGTTTCACACCCAGTAAAACAAGGGTTTGTTCAATTATTAGGCGTATTTTTTGATACATTAGTTGTTTGTAGTTGTACAGCATTTATTATTATGCTATCAACAGTAGAAACAGCAGGTGATTTGTCAGGTATTGAAATCACTCAAGCTGCAATGGCGCAGCATTTCGGTTCTTGGGCTAGTATTTTCTTAGCATTTGCGATCTTTACTTTTGCATTTAGCTCCATTGTAGGTGGCTACTATTACGGTGAAGCCAATATCGGTTTTATTCATCACAGTGTAACCGCGCTATTCGTGTATCGAATCACTGTTTTAATGATGATCATGTTTGGTGCTCTCGCCAACTTACAAATCGTTTGGACGTTAGCGGACTTGTCGATGGCGATTATGGCTATTGTTAACTTGGTTGCTATTGCGATTTTAGGCAAATTTGCTTTTGCGGCTCTAAATGATTACATGGGACAAAGAAAGGTAGGAAAGAACCCTGTTTTTTACGCTTCTACCATTCCAGGTTTAAAAGGAATAGAATGGTGGGGAGCAGAAAAACAAGCGATTAAATCAACAAATGAAGGGGTAGAAAATCAATGATAAATTTTGAATATGATTGTCATACGAAAATGATCATGGGGACTGGAAAATCTAAAGATATTGCCTCTATTGTAGAGGACATGGTTTTGCCTAGTGCTACAATTATGATTGTGACTGACCCTGGTGTAAAAAGCGCAGGATTGGTGACGCCTATTGAAGCATATTTGCAAGAAGCTGGTTATTCCGTTGTCGTCTTTGATCAAGTATCTCCAAACCCTAGAGATCATGAATGTCTAACGGGTGCAGAGCTCTTTAGAAAAGTACAAGCATCAGCGGTAATTGCGATTGGTGGAGGAAGCCCAATGGATACGGCAAAAGCCATTGCTTTATTAGGTCCAAATGGCGGTAATCCTGAAGAGTATATAGCAGGCAAGAAAGCGTACACAAATGTATCACCCTTAATTTGTATTCCAACCACGGCTGGAACTGGCTCTGAGGTGACCCGTTCATCTGTGATTACGTTAGCTGCTTCACATAAAAAAATCACCTTAAAACATGCCTTGCTTCGACCAACTATTGCGATTTTGGATCCTGCTCTTACTTCAACGGTGCCAAAAAGTATAACAGCGGCAACAGGTGTTGATGCACTGGTCCATGCGATTGAAGGCTATACATGTAAAGAAACAAACCCTATTTCTAAGGCGATGGGGGCAAGCGCAATGAAAACCATTGTGACCTATTTACCGAAGGCGTATGAAGACGGGTCTGATTTAGAAGCAAGATACAAAATGCAGGAAGGCAGTTTACTCGCTGGCTTATGCTTCGGTTCTGCTGATGTAGCAGCCGTACATTGTTTAGCCGAAGCGCTCGGCAGTCTTTATGATACGCCTCATGGTATCGCAAATGCTGTGTTTTTACCTTATGTCATACAATTTAATGCAGCTGAAAACAAATCATTGCACATAGAGCTTGCAAACATCATGGGCTTTGCAGATAAAACGGATGCAGATGATGTGGCGATTCAAAAATTAATGGATGGTATGTATACATTCACAAAGAATTTAGGTATTCCATCACTAAAAGAATTATCTTATGTAAAAGTAGAAGATTTTGAAAAAATGGCTGAACTAGCAGAACAAAATAACTCTACAAAAAGCAATGTTCGTGCCGTTACGAAAGCGGATTACTTAGATATACTAAAGGCTGCTTTTTAATTATAGTCATACAGAAAAAGAGCCGAATAGAATGACTGAATGATAAACACAAACTTTCCCAGACTTTACACAAGAAGCAAACGACTATGTCGTCAATATGGAGAATTACAAATATACCACCCTCCTAATGTATGATTTAGGTGGTGGTTTTTCTATGTCCCATTTGACTAGGTATCGTGTATACATGAGTGGTATGATAGACGACAACATCTCATGAGAGAAAGGATAGGATAAACGATGAATTTTCACAATAAAACAGTCGTTATCACTGGCGCAGCAAATGGAATTGGTGAGTCGATCGCGTATGGCTATGCGAAAGAAGGGGCGCGTGTTGTGCTTGCGGATATTGACGAAGAGAAGGGCAAGCGCTTGGAAGATCAGCTGAAAAAGGAGTCCTTTGAGGCTTTTTTTAAAAAAACGGATGTGAAACAAGAGAAGGATATTCAAGACATCATGTCAGCTGCTGTGGCTCGTTATCAAACGATCGATATTCTCATCAATAATGCAGGGGTTATGTGTACAAAATCGCCTTATGAGCTAACGGTTGATGAGTTTGATCATGTGCTGCATACAAACCTACGAGGTGCTTTTTTATGTGCAAGGGAAGCGGCACGTTATATCAAAGAGAATCCAAACGGCGGTTCCATTGTGAATATTTCATCTACCCGTGCGACCATGTCAGAGCCTCATACAGAAGCGTATGCTGCATCAAAAGGCGGGATATCAGCACTTACTCATGCGCTGGCTGCTTCTTTTAGTCAGGATCACATAACAGTAAACAGCATTTCCCCTGGGTGGATTGAAACGAAGGATGAGAAAAATTTGCGAGAAATTGACCATCAGCAGCACCTTTCCAATCGAGTAGGAACGCCAAAGGATATTGTCAAAGCTTGTTTTTATTTAACAGATGAAGACAATCAATTTGTGACAGGAACCGATTTGGTTGTTGATGGCGGCATGACTAGAAAAATGATTTATGCGGATTAACATGAAAAAACATTGACGCCTTGACGGAGGCGCAGTACAATATAGAACAATTCAGCTGAAGATCGTGATGAAAAAAAGATAAAGCGCAAATAGAGAAGAGTATGTAATGGCTGCCTCACACAGAGAACTCCGTGAAGCTGAGAAGGAGCTGGGAAGCGTTACAGAACCAAGCCTCTTAGCTCTGCACCGGATTCATTGTGATGGTGATGCAGCGGCATTCTCCCGTTATAGAGAAGGGTTAGCGATAACCTGCTAAGGTTCATCTGGTAACAGGTGAATGAACTGAGGTGGCAACGCGGAGTCAATCCCGTCCTCAAGACAGAAATGTCTTGGGGGCGGGATTTTTTTATGACAAAAAGGAGGGCACCACGATGAAAAAACATTGGCGGGATATGAGCATGTTACTTGGAGCGATTGGTATTGCGAACATAGGAGAATGGATTTATATGATTGCTCTCCATCTGCTGATTTTTCAGGAAACGGGCTCCGTTCTTGCTGTAACAGCCGTCTATATGTTAAGACCTGTCTCGGCTCTTTTAACAAATAGCTGGTCTGGTAGCTTAATAGATAGACTGAATCAGCGGAATGTCATGATCAGTCTAGATCTATGCCGGGCCATTCTGATTGCTTGTTTACCCTTTGCCTTATTTTCAGGCCACTTATTGATCGTATATGTGATGCTATTTCTCATTCATATGGCACAAGCCATGTTTCATCCAGCTTCGATGGTCTATATGACAGCACTAATCCCGGCGGATAAACGAAAACGGTTTAATGCCATTCGATCTTTGCTTCAGTCTGGTGGATTTTTACTCGGACCCGCCGTAGCAGGGGTGCTTTTTCTCATTGGTACACCAGTCCTTTCAATTTATGTAAATGCAATCTGCCTTTTGATATCTGCTGTTTTGACGATGTGTTTACCGATTTTGTCAAAAGCAGCCGGGGCACAAAAAGGCTTTTCTCTCTCAGTATTAAAGGAAGATGCAAAACTTGTATTTCATTTCAGTCTCACATCCCGTCAAGTGATGGCCGTGTATTTATTATTTAGTGCCGCCATCACGGTGCTGCCGACTGCAATTGACTCACTTGAAGCAGCTTTTGCAAAGGAAGTGCTGATGTTGACCAATACCGAATATGGGTTTCTTGTCAGTGTAGCTGGGGCAGGGATTATCGCAGGGGCATGTCTCAATACGGTCATTGTCGAAAGGCTGCCTATTTCAGTGATGCTTGGTGCGGGTAGTTTGTTTGTGGCTTTTGGATACTTGATCTATGCTTTTTCAAGCACATTGACTGTCGCAGCAGCTGGCTTTTTTGTTCTAGCTTTCTTTTTAGCATTTGCAAACACCGGTTTTATGACTTTTTATCAAACGAATATCCCGGTAGAGGTTATGGGGAGAGTGGCAAGTTTTTATGCGTTATGTGAAGCTGTTCTGACGATGATGATGACAGGAATATGCGGCGCATTGGCGCATGTTTTATCGATACGTACTTCTGTCATAATTGGCTGCCTATGTATGCTTCTTATTTGTCTGTTGCTATGTTTTGTCATTTTTCGTCCATTGACTGTCAAAAAAATAGTGCATCTTACTTAGAAAATTAAAAAAATTATGTTATCATTATTTAAGTAAGTTAATTAAATTGATGAGAAAAGGAGTCTTACAAATGAAAGCACTACGCTGGCACGATCAAAAGGACATTCGACTAGAGGAAATTGATGAACCAACAGTTGCTCCAGGAAAAGTGAAACTGAAAGTAAAATGGTGCGGCATTTGCGGTAGTGATTTACATGAATATTTAGGCGGACCGATCTTTATTCCTGTGAATGAACCTCATCCACTTACAAAAGAAAAAGCACCCATTACACTGGGACACGAGTTCTCTGGTGAAGTTGTAGAAGTTGGAGAAGGCGTGAGTAATTACAAAGTAGGCGATCGAGTGGTTGTTGAACCTATTTTTGCAACTCACGGGCACCAAGGTGCTTACAACTTAGATGAAAACATGGGCTTCTTAGGACTTGCTGGTGGCGGTGGAGGATTCTCTGAATATGTATCTGTCGATGAAGAATTACTTCATTTGTTACCAGACGAAATTTCATATGAGCAAGGTGCACTTGTTGAACCTTCTGCAGTTGCTTTATATGCGGTTCGTTCTAGTAAAGTGCAAGCTGGGGATACAGCAGCTGTGTTTGGCTGTGGGCCAATCGGTTTACTTGTCATTGAAGCATTAAAAGCAGCTGGTGCTACTGACATTTATGCAGTGGAATTATCAAAAGAGCGCCAAGAAAAAGCAAAAGAACTTGGAGCGATCATTGTAGATCCTTCTCAGTATGAAGATGTTGTTCAAGAAATCGCACGCCGTACAAATGGTGGAGTCGATGTTTCTTTTGAAGTGACAGGTGTACCTGTTGTATTGAAGCAAGCAATCCAATCAACTAGAATTTCAGGTGAAACAGTCATTGTGAGCATTTGGGAAAAAGGCGCAGAAATTATGCCGAATGACATTGTCATTAAAGAACGTACAGTCAAAGGAATCATCGGCTACAGAGATGTTTTCCCATCTGTATTAAACTTAATGAGAAAAGGCTATTTCTCTGCAGATACACTCGTCACGAAAAAAATCAAGCTGGACGATGTGATCGAAGATGGCTTCCATGCATTAATCAATGAAAAAGATCAAGTGAAAATTTTAGTCAGTGCTGAATAAGTAGGACGATAAAGAGAATGGCAGATGCCGTTCTCTTTTTTTTTATAAGAGCATGCGATTTTCATAAAGAGGGGATCGGCTGAATAGTGATAAGTGCAAAGGTGTTTGTAAATAAAGGAGATGACATCATGTTTTATCACATTAAAGAACTGCAATATGAAGCAAAGCCCTCTAAGCCGGACCCTCTTTATGCGAAAAAATTACAAGAGGTATTAGGCGGTCAATATGGAGAAATCAGCGTGATGATGCAATATTTATTTCAAGGGTTTAACTGCCGAGCGGATCAAAAATATAAAGATTTGCTCCATGACATTGGAACGGAGGAAATCGGTCATGTCGAAATGCTGGCAACGATGATTGCTCGATTACTTGATAATGCCCCAGTTAAAGAACAAGAAGAAGCGTATCAAAGTGATCCAGCACTTGCAGCCGTCATGGGCGGAATGAATCCTCAACATGCAATTGTTGCAGGCTTAGGGGCAATGGCAGCAGATAGTCAAGGGTATCCGTGGAATGCAAAATATATCATTGCAAGTGGAAATTTAATGGCTGACTTCCGGGCAAATTTGAACGCGGAATCACAAGGCAGACTTCAGGTTACACGGCTTTATGAGATGACCGATGACCGCGGAGTGAAGGATATGCTCTCCTTTCTCATTGCTCGTGATACATATCATCAAAATATGTGGCTGGCTGCAATTAAGGAATTGGAAGAACGAGAAGGGGATGTCGTTGTTCCAACCACCTTCCCGCGCTCACTGGAAAAACAGCAAGTATCCTATGATTTGTTTAACTTCTCAAGAGGAGAAGAAAGCAAAGAAGGCAGATGGGCACATGGCCGAAGTATGGATGGAAAGGGAGAATTCAGATATATTTCTGCTCCTGTCGTGTTCGGCTCTGCGCCTAAACTCAAACCAGCACCGAAAGAACTATATAACACACCGAAAAAAGGAGAATAAAAAAGTCGATCAGGTTTTGTACCTGATCGACTTTTTTAACGTCCAAGAGATTTTCCGTACACGCTGACTCGTTTCTCTAACAAAGCAAAAGCGAGTTCAAAGAAAATACTAAGCATCCAATAGATCAAAGCAGAGACCAGATACGTTTCTAAAAATTTGTAGCCGTCATTTGCAATGATGCGAGAGATTCCCATGATTTCCAGTACACCAATTGTAAACGAAAGGGACGTGGCTTTTAACAGCTGAATGAGCTGATTCCCTAGGTTTGGCAGGGCAACCACAAACGCTTGCGGTAAAATAATGCGAATCATCGCCTGTCTGGTGGTCATGCCAACGATTTTCGCCGCTTCAAGCTGCCCTCTGTCTACTGCAAGGAGTGCGCTGCGGACCACTTCTGTTAAATGCGCGGCTGAATGCAGGCTGAAGGTGATAAGGGCAACGGTAAGCGGGGAGACCATATCCGGGTGAAAGGTCAACCCAAAAGTGCTATTCATTTTGGTCAGAACAAATGGAATGCCATAAAAGAAAGCAAACAACTGAACAATGAGAGGTGTTCCTCTAAAAAATGAGACATAGAGCGTGACCAGCTGGCGGAGCACAGGGATACGAAAGAGGCGAATGAAAGCAAAAACAGATCCAATCAAAAGGCTCACAGCCATAGAAACAAGTGCAATCAATAAGGTGAAGGGAACGCCTTTTAGAATATGTGGTATTTGGTCAATTGCAAATGATATATCAATGGTTTGCATCAAATCGCCTCCTTAGCGTGACAGGCTGGTGCGGCCTTTCACAAATTTTCTTTCCAGTAGCATCGTGATCAGTTCAATACTGATGCAAATCAGCCAATACACAATTGCAATGATGACGTACACTTCAAACATCCCTATCCCGTAGTTATTACCTAGGATGATTTTGACCTGTCCCATCATATCAATGAGTCCGATTGTAAATGCAATGGCGGTATCTTTCACGAGATCAATGGTGTAATTTCCAAGGTTCGGAAGTGCAATGAGAAAGGCTTGCGGAATAATGATCCTCATTAATGCCTGCGTATCTGTCATCCCAACAATGTAAGCTGCTTCAAGCTGATCTTTCCCAACAGAGGAATATGCACTGCGAAAGACTTCAGATAAATAAGCGCCCGTATGTAACGAGAATGTGATCATCACAAATAACACACGATCCCAATGATTGATTTGAATTCCGGTCATGAGTAAAAGCTGAGGCAGGCCAAAATAAATCAGAAATAACTGAACAATGAGCGGCGTACTTCGTGTAAATGACAAATAAATGACCGCCAATTGTTTCAGCACTGGAATTTGTTTGATTCGAATGCAAGCAAACAGCAATCCGATGATGATGGCAAAAAACAATGACACCACAATCATAAGAAATGTGAGTGGCAGGCGATCAACCACCTGTAAAAAGATTCTTAGCCAATCTCCAGCTGTAAACGTCATGGCGCTTCCTTCCTTTCTTCATATTGATAGCCTTGCTCTGATATATAGTCAATATCTTGAAAGAAATCAACGCCAAACCATTTCTTCGCAAGGTCAGGTAATGTTCCGTCTTCGATCATCTCTTGTGTCACTCGATCCAATTGTGATGCTAGTTTCTTTTGACTAGGCTGTAAGACAAGATAAATAGGTTCCTTTGAGACAATGCCGCCCACTTTGACTTTCAGGTGAAGATGTTTTTGAATCGTATCAAAGGTCGAAATATTCATAAAAGCCGCATCGGACCGTCCACTTTCGACTCGTTTTAAATTGAGTTCGTTTGAAGGGCTTTCAATGGTTGTGAGCGGAATTTTTCGATCATGTTCTTCATTATATTGATTTAATATGGAACGAAGGCCGCCGCTAGGACTGACGGGAGCGAGCTTTTTTGATGTCATATCGTCTAGAGATTGAATATCTTGCTCTGATTCATTCACAATTAAACCTGTCATCGAATAGCCGTATGGAACTTTAGGATAAAGAAAGCGTTTTTCACGTTCAGGATTACTAAAAAACCAATTAGCCGCCATTTCAAATTTCCCAGCGCCGATCCCAATTAAATTGGATTCTTCCTCGCCAAAGATATAATCAAAATGAATGTGTGGCAAACGTTTCTCGACTTCATTTAAATAATCGATGTTATAGCCAATCGGCTCGTTGCGGTCATTTGTGGCTAAAAAAGGCGGATTGACTTCTGCGCTTAGTGCGACTTTGACAATTTGTCTGCCATCATCTGTTGTTGTTTTCACACTGCTACAGCCAATGAGAGAGAGGAGAAACAGAAGGATACTAGCGGCAGTGAATAAAGTCTTGCGCTTCATCTGTCTTCCTCCAATCCTTGCCACATCCCGCGATGAATTCTTGATAAAAATTGTTTCGTCCGTTCATGCTGAGGCTTCATCAGGACGTCTTCTGGTGAGCCTTTTTCAACGATTTCCCCATCTGCCATAAAGATCACTGTATCCGCTACATCCTTTGCAAACGAGATTTCATGCGTCACAATGACCATCGTCATGCCTTGGCTCGCAATATCTTTCATCATTTCAAGGATTTCTCCGACCATCTCTGGGTCCAGTGCGGACGTTGGTTCATCAAACAAAAGCACCGCAGGATTCATGGCAAGAGCACGAGCAATCCCAATCCGCTGCTGTTGACCGCCGGATAATTCACTTGGAAACGCATCTTTTTTATGAAGCAGCCCAATTCGCGTTAACAATTGCTCTCCGATTTTTTCCGCCTCTTTTTTAGACATGTTTTGAGACACAATCAATCCTTCTGTGATGTTTTCAAGTGCTCGTTTATTTTGAAACAAGTGATAATGCTGAAACACCATAGACGATTGCTGTCTGAGTTTTAGAAGATCTTTTTTTCGATATTGTTCAAATTGAATCGTGGCTTCTCCAACTGTCAGCGTTCCTTTGTCTGGGATATCAAGGCTGTTTAAACTGCGGAGAAGGGTTGTTTTTCCTGATCCGCTCGGTCCAATAATGGCGACCACTTCACCTTCTTGTACGGTGAAATCAATTCCTTTTAACACATGAGTTGACCCATAGGATTTATGTAGATTAGTAGCAGAAATCATAAAAGCATCACGTTCCTTTGACATATGTACTTAATATTGATAAAATTTAACACATTAAATCCTATAAGTAAAGTGTGTTTTAATAATACCTATTGGATAAATCGGATATGATAGATTGCGAGAAACAGAGGAGTTGGATACGTTTTGTCTAAAGCATTATTTGTCGAATCAGATTTTCAAAAAAATTGGCTAGATCAACTAGAATCCCTTCGTGAAACGATCGAACAATCTGCAAAAGAACATGATGAGGGTGCCTATTTTCCTAAACAAAATATCGAATCATTAGTAAAACTGGGCTATACAACGTTGTCTCTGCCTGTTGAGTACGGGGGCGGGGGTCAATCTGTAAAGGATATGGTCCTTTTTCAAGAAACACTAGGAAGTATGGATGGAGCAACTGCCTTATCGATCGGCTGGCACCAAGGAGTTGTTGGTGAAATTTATGAAAAGAAACTATGGAATGAGAAGCAGCTGCAATTTTTTGCTGAAGAAATCAAGAATGGGGCTCTTGTGAACCGGGCCGTCAGTGAGGCGCAAACAGGGAGTCCGACAAGAGGGGGCAAACCTGGAACAACTGCAACGAGATCAGGAGATCAATGGGTGATCAGTGGCAGGAAAACATTCACAACGATGTCACCAGCGCTCACATACTTTCTCGTCGGTGTATGGATCGAAGAAAAAGAAGCGATGGGCTTCTTCTTAATTCACCGTGATACAAAAGGTGTTTCTATAGAAGAAACGTGGGATGTTGTTGGCATGAGAGGAACAGAGAGCCATGATTTAATTCTAGATCATGTGGAAGTTCCAGATGACATGTTGGTTGAAGTGCAAAAAGGACCCCGGGGCGGTACGTTAAACCCTTGGATCGCACATATTCCTTCCTGTTATTTAGGGATTGCACAAGCGGCAAGAGACTATGCTGTTCAGTATGCCATCACCCATTCACCGAACAGTATTAGCGGAACGATTAGCGAACTGCCAAATGTCCAAACACTGATTGGCGAAATTGATTTACTACTAAAGCAAGCACGCCATGTCATCTATTCAACGACAACATTGTATGAGCAGCCAGAGAAAAGAGAGCTGTTAATCAATGAATTCGGTGCTGTGAAGCATACAGTCGTTAATGATAGTCTGCAAGTGGTCGATAAAGCTATGCGTTTAGTCGGTGCAAAAAGCTTAAACCTTAGCTGCCCGCTTCAACGTTACTATCGAGACATTCGTGCTGGCCTTCATAACCCACCAATGGACGATATGACGATTTCGAAAATTGCAAAGCAAGCGATTGAAGAGAAAAAATTGAACGTACAATAAACAGAAAGCCGGATAAAACCGGCTTTTTTTATTGAAAAAGAGGACGAGCGGCTCTTATTTCTGATCAGTCAGCATGCTACAATCGATTGCAATCATGAGCAAAGAGGGTGATTGTTTGCAAAAAAAGAAGATGAAATGGCTGATTGCTGGCGCGATGCTTGCAGCACTTTGTATGAGCAAGCCTGCATCAAGTGAAGGAACATCTCCAAAATGGTCCGTCGATGAATTTATGAAAGATCGGGAAGGCACATTTGTGATTCAAGAAGTAAAAGAAAAATCACCATGGGTGTATAACAAAAGAAGAGCGAACAAGCGCTTTGCACCTCAATCAACGTTTAAAATAGCAAATGCCTTAATCGGACTTCAAACAGGTGCAGTTAAAGATGAATACGACATTAAATATTGGGACGGAGTAAAAAGAGAGATTGATAATTGGAATAAGGACCATACACTGGGCTCTGGCATGAGAGATTCAGTCGTCTGGTATTATCAAGCTATGGCACGTGACATCGGGGAAGAGCGCATGGGCCATTGGATAAAAGCCATTCATTATGGGAATCAAGACATATCTGGCGTAATCGATCAATTTTGGCTAAGCAGTACGTTGCGCATTTCTCCAGTAGAACAAGTCCATTTCCTAAAACAGTTATATGAAGAAAGTCTCCCATTTGACCTATCGGTTATGAGAACCGTCAAACGAATGATGATACAAGAAGAAGAGAAACACACCACGCTATACGGAAAAACAGGCTCCGGATCAGGAATCGGCTGGTACGCAGGCTTCATCAAACATGAAAACAAAACCTACATCTTCACCACAAATATAGAAGGCACCGGACTAGAAGCAAAAGAAATCACCTATCGTATTTTGAAAAAATATCATTTGGTAGAAGCATCCGTTTAGGGTGCTTTTTTATGTGTGAAAAAGGGGATATATAGATAAGTTGATGATATATGGATTAGTTTGAAAGTATGGTATATTTATAGAAATATATTGAAGTGAAATAGTAATCATTATCTTAACAACTATAGGCAATGCAAGAGGTGAAAAATTTGAAAAAAATTAAATTGAATACTTTGACCAAAGAATTTATCGCAGATATCGAAAAAGAAATAACAAAAATCGCTTTGAATATAGTGAATGAAAAACAAATAGATTTTAGAGATTTAGGGTTAACAATCAATGCTGCATTTGGACGATTCGGATATGGGAAGAAATTTAGCGGGAGAGAAGTTCATGTTTCAGATTGTTTTAAAGCAGGTTATCATTCATCCATATATTTTTCAGTAGATTATCTAAATGGCGAAGAGTTTCATGATGGTGATGAGGGAGATGAAGGTTATTGTATAGACCATCTGGATATCTGGGATTGTGTATCAAATAATCTGATCAGCAAAAAAGGATATTTAATTGCATTTGAAAATGAAGTGGATTTGCGAGGAATTATTATACAACTAGTTAATGAATTGTACAAAGAAGCAACAGAAATTCTTCAAATTCTAAGGAGCTAATATTTTAAACTAGCTATATTTAGAAGGGAAGAAAGGGCATTTTAATGGGAATGAGATAGAGCATTTACACCTAAGAAAGCAAGTTTTGAAAAAAGAGTGAGCAAACATTCACAATCTTATTAGGAGGCTTACAAGAAGTGCATTTGAAAAATATACAATTAATGTCAGATGACGATCATGGGAACTTAGCCAGCCAATCCCTTTGTATGACTGAAATGTTTTTATACGAATTAGAAAAGAAATTTCAAACGAAAGATTGTGAGGCTATTGTTTTGATATGTGGGCCTTTTAAAGACTACAAATTAATTAGTACTTCAAAAGATGAACCAGACATCTTATTTATAAAAAATACGTACGAGCTGGAAGTACCCTTCCGTTACAGTGAATTTGAAAATGCAACAAATAAGAAAAAGATCTTAGCAGATACTTTGGAAAAAGCGATACTCTATCTTTGTGAACTGAAGAATTGGGACAGTCAGCTAGTCAAAGCAACATTTAAGAAAATGAAGGAGAAGGAATATAAAGCGGAGATTAAAGGGAGAACAAAACTAAGTCCCGATAAAAAAAGAAAAGCTTACCCAGTTATCGAATTAGATTTAAAACAGTTTACTCTTTATCTTGTAGTTGAAGACAATAAAAGAAATATCTTAGATAAAAAATTAATTGCTGAAACCTATACTTACTTAGAAGAAATTTCTTATCATATGAGAGAGCTTAAATGGTTAACGGATCACGAAGTGACACTTTTCAAACGTGCAAATAAAACAGTTTATACAAGTATATATTTATCGTGATAAATCAAAATGAGAAAATAAAGAACCCAATATATAAGGAGGGTTTTCCAAATGGGCTTTTGGGAAGAAGAACATAAGAAAAAGAACATCATAATTGGTGATGATGGATTAGATATTTTTGAAGAAGCGATTGAACAATTTTATGAAATGACTGAGGAACATTTGAAGAGAAAGCCAACGATTGATGAGATGCTTTTGACAATTATGATGGCTTTAAACAATGGAGGTAGTCACTATTTTGATGATTTAAACGACAAAGAAGTAACGGATATTAAAATAACAACTAAAAAAGCAAAAACTTTAAGTAAAGTAGAACCAGGAGCTATTATTGAACTCCCGTTAGAAGAAATTGGAAAATTGAGCTATGCTTTAATCATTTCAGGTGAGGGAAAAAATCAATATGATGATATTTTAATCCAATACTATGATTTGTTTGTTGATGACAGAATAGAAAAAAGTGAGTTAAAACAATTGATAAAAAAAGAGAATGGACTATTTGTTGCAAGTACAGGATTGACAGGATTTTTAAGTGGTTCATGGAAAGTCATTACAAAAATAAAGCAAGATTTTATAAAAGAAGAGGATCTTCAAAATCTGAAATTCGTGGAATACCGAGATGGAAATTATTATGTAAGCAAGGGTAAAGAAGGTCACGATGCACCTGTTAGGTCCTTAGAGGTTGCTGATCCAAAAACCGCTAAAATGATATTTAACCCGATTGGTATGTATGGCGAATACATTATTAAAAGTATTCTTACTTTATATTTTAAAGGTATGTCAATGGAAGATATTATTAAATACGAAATATAGGCATCTATCATGAGGGTCAGCTGATAAAGATGATTTGTTTTAAAAGCCTTATGGAATAGTAGTATTTCAAAAAGTAAGCAATATAGCTTTCTATCGTTTAGCAAACAAACCTCCACTTTATCAGTAGGAGGTTTGTTTGCTTTAAAGATCATTTGAGTTTCTACAGTAATTGAGGTGAAAAAATTGAAGAAAGTTAAATTAAACACAATGACCAAAGAATCTATCGCAGATATCGAAAAAGAAATAACAAATATCGCACTGAATCTAGTGAAAGAAAAACAAGCAAAATTTAAAGATTTAGGTTTAACAATCAATGCTGAATTTGGAAGATTCGTATATGGAAAAAAATATAGAGGGAGAGAAATTCAAGTCTCAGATTGTTTTACAACAGGATATCATTCATCCATATATTTTCAGTAGAATATCTAAATGGTGAAGAGCTTCATGATGGTGAAGAAGGTGATCAAGGTTATTGTATAGACCATCTCGATATTTGGATTTGTGTATCGAATAATCTCGTGAGCAAAAAAGGAGATTTAATAGAATTTGAAAATGAAGCAGATTTGCGGGGAATGATTTTACCATTAATTGATGAACTTTATGAAGAAGCAACAGAAATTCTTCAATTTCTAAGCAGCTAGGATTTTTTCAACCGGTCTAAAAAGAAGAGAAATGGTGCTTCAATGGGAACAAGATAAAGTAGAGCATTTGCAGTAAAGAAAGCAAAGGAATAATATAAGCAAACATTCAAGGCTAAGGTGATTAAAATTTTATTAGGAGGCTTATAAGCAGTGCATTTGAAAAATATACAATTAATGTCAGATGACGATCGTGGAATTTTAGCTAGTCAATCTCTTTGTATGACTGAAATGTTTTTATACGAATTAGAAAAGAAATTTCAAACGAAAGATTGTGAGGCTATTGTTTTGATATGTGGATCTTTTAAAGACTACAAATTAATTAGTACCTCAAAAGAAGAACCTAACATGTTATTTTTAAAAAATACGTATGAGCTAGAAGTACCCTTTTGTTACAGTGAATTTGAACATGCAATAAATAAGAAAAAGATCTTAGCTGACACTTTGGAAAAAGCGATGCTCTATCTGTGTGAACTGAAAAATTGGGAAAGTCAGCAAGTCAAAGCGGCATTTCAAAAAATGAAAGAAAAGGAATATAAAGAAAATTAAGTCCTGATAAAACAAAGAAAGCATATCCTCTGATTGAATTAGATTTAAAGCAGTTTACTCTTTATCTTGTAGTTGAAGACAATAAAAGAAATATCTTAAATAAAAAATTAATTGCTAAAACCGATATCTATTTAGAAGACATTTCGTATCACATGAGAGAGCTAAAGTGGCTAACTGATCATGAAGTGGCACTTTTCAAACGTGCAAATAAAACAGTTTATACAAGTATACATTTATCGTGATAAATCAAAATGAGAAAATAAAGAACCCAATATATAAGGAGGGTATTCTAAATGGGCTTTTGGGAAGAAGTACATAAGAAAAAGAACATCATAATTGGTGATGATGGATTAGATATTTTTGAAGAAGCGATTGAACAATTCTATGAAATGACTGAGGAACATTTGAAGAGAAAGCCAACGATTGATGAGATGCTTTTGACAATTATGATGGCTTTAAACAATGGAGGTAGTCACTATTTTGATGATTTAAACGACAAAGAAGTAACGGATATTAAAATAACAACTAAAAAAGTAAAAACTTTAAGTAAAGTAGAACCAGGAGCTATATTTGAACTCCCATTAAAAGAAGTTGGGAAATTGAGCTATGCTTTGATCATTTCGGGTGAGGGGAAAAATCAATATGATGATATTTTAATCCAATACTATGATTTGTTTGTTGATGAAAGAATAGAAAAAAATGAGTTAAAACAATTGATAAAAAAAGAGAAAGGACTATTCGTTGCAAATACAGGCCTGACAGGCTTTTTAAGTGGTTCATGGAAAGTCATCACAAAAATAAATCAAGATTTTATAAAAGAAGAGGATCTTCAAAATCTGAAATTCGTGGAATACCGAAATGGAAATTATTACGTAAGCGAGGGTAAAGAAGGTTCCGATACACCTGCTATGGACTTAGAGGTTGCTGATCCAAAAACGGCTAAGACTATATTTAACCCGATGGGTATACGTAGCGAATACACTATTAAAAACATTCTTACTTTATATTTTAAAGGTATGTCAATGGAGGATATTATTAAATATGAAATATAGGCAGTTTACAGCGTAAAATGAGTTTTGAGAAAGGAATGGTGTAATAAATGGCTGAACCAAAAATGCTAGACTGTTTAAATAAAATACGAAATGTCTTAAAGGGGACGATCACAAGAGAACAAGTGTCTGATTGGGCTGAAATTTACGTTTCTGCAGACGATCCAGAAATAGACGATGATGAAGTTTGGGATATGCTGATTCTTTTAAGTGGAATTGATTTGAAAGATTCACCTAATTCTTACTTACATTCTGTAGATGATTTGAATGACTGGTTAGAAGAATACAAATAGTTCCTATGTATGAGCTTGCTAAATTCTTATGATTAAGCCCATTTATAAATAAAAGGCGTGACGCAATGTCTATGCATCCGAAAGAATTAGAAACCACCATGCAATTACCTGCGAAAAAGTGTTATGACTATTTCATCAAAAAGATTGTTGATTTTGAAGAGGTTTGGTCATTAAGAAACGAGAAGGGGTGGGTGATGTCAGAGGATGATTATCGTGTACCGCAGCTTCATTTTTGGCCGACAGAGGAACATGCCGCTTATTGTGCGATCGACCAATGGGAAAAAACAGTGCCAGAAATGATTGATTTAGACGATTTTATAGAAGAGTGGCTGCCGGGAATGTTAGCAGATGGAATCAATCCGTCCATTTTCTATAATCGAAATAATTCGTTGTCAATTGAAATTCAAACATTAAAAGAAGATATAGAGGAAGAATTAAAAAACTACTAGTTCGACAAGAGTGGAGGTAGTTGTTTGAAACGGCTTGAAGATTTATTTATTCGTTCAGAAAAAGAATTCAAATTCTATCAGAATTTAGTAGACCATGTGTTTGAAACAAGTAAAGAGCTGCCACAACAAGTTTTTCGTAAGACATTTGATTGTTTTTTGTTTCAAGAGTTTGATTGGGCATTGAGTGATGATATTTTACCAACCATAAAAGAGTTATCAACTGTTACACAAGATAGAGAATTTTTGACTGCAGTCCTTCAACCAGATCCAACCGCATATTATTTGAAGGAATTTGGTTATTATCATTGGCTGAAAGCGAGTGTGAACATTTCAGGTGAGGATTATGTAAATGCACTATGGATGCACCCAAAAGGTTCCATAGCGGATAATATAATCACGCATTCGAATATAGTTGTCTGGTTAGCTCATTCTTTGCAGTGGGCGATTTGGGCAGATAGAGATATGGAAATTTGTATCATAGGAATGGTATCAACAAAAGATTCTGTGAAAAATAGGTTATTAAAAGAAGGGTGGAAACCAATGGATCACCCTGTTTTAGCAAATTGGTTTGAAGGATTATTGAAGGATCAAAAAACATTCAATGATTATTACACTCAAATGCTCTCTCATTATGCGTCATGTTACAAGCGGTGAAATGGATTATTAATGACTGATGATAGACTTACCCGAAGATATGAAAGGAGCATAAAGTGAAACATTTGTTTATATCCGATCCAAAAGAATTTGAACATGTTCTATCGTTTGTTCATTCGCTCATTCACAGTACGAATACATTCCCTGATCAAGTGTTGAAAACGAAAACCCCTCATTATTTATTCGAAGAATTCCATTGGTTGTTATCAGATGATGGTTGGGAAATGTTAAAAGGTTTAGCTTTGAATCATCATGATGACTATATACTCATGGCTGTATTAGATGAGCAGAAGAGCATGGATGATTATTATCATGATTTTGGTTATTATCCTTGGGTGAAAGTACCGTTAAACCTCACACCAAGTGATTACCTCGATCTCTTAACGGATTATCCGATAGAGAGTGTAAATGATAGCATAATGGATATTGCTTCACGTGTGATATGGGTTTCCCCTTCTGCGAAATGGATCATTTATGGCGACAGAGGTTATGAGATAGGAGTACTAGCGATTCTTCAATTAGAACAAATGAATAAACAATTGTTAAAAACGTGGAGAATTTTAGATGAGATTGTATTAGGCTGGATTTCAGTTGTATTTCCGAATCAAAAACTTCCTGATGATTTTAGAAAAGAACTGATTCGAAATTATACAAACGTAGAATGAAATAACTTCATAAGGAGGAAGACATGAATCAAATAGACAATGTGTTATCTATACTAGATGAGTCTTTTCTAAATAAAGAGTTTCCATTATTAGATAATGGGAACTTTGATTTTGCCAAAGGGAAGCTTTCTCTATTTACTAGAGAGGAAAATTGGCTGATCACGATTCAATTATTCGGTTTATCGAAGGTAGGACCGTCTATTGATTTTTTTGCGATTGGTCATGATTTGAAGAATGGATCAATCAATTTTCTACTGGATGAGCTTTTTGATTTCGTGGATCATCATCATGAAATAATAGATGATGATGAGATAGAACATGGGTTCACAAAGCATCCTTTACTAATTAGATTAAATGGAGACTATTTTCATGTTCAAATACCAGAGTCATGCCAATCTGATGTAACAGAGGAAAATGAATGGATTACTCTGTTAAGAGAAATGGCCAAACATCGAGATTTGCTGGATAGTTTATGGATGACAGATCAAGAACAATTTGACATCGTTCAGCATGTATATGATAAACCGCTCTACACAACTGAATCATGGTTTCATCCAGAAACGCATAGCCAACTCCCTAGTCAATCTCCTTTTTTTCAATCGGTTGCGAAGAGTTTGATCTATCAAGATCCAACATGCATTGTAAATATAAACACGAACACTGACTGGAGATTATGGTCAGATTTTGATACTGTGGAATATTTTTAGTTTCGTCTGATGTTTTAAATCGGTGAGGTGGAGCAAGTAATGAGAATCGTATTAGCAAAAGAGGAAAATCTATTCGAAGTAAATGAATTAATAAAGAAAATCAATTTAAACGTAGAAGAGTATCATTGGGTCATAAGTGATGTGACACTCCCAATGCTTCATGATCGGAATAATCAATCTCATTCAGAAGTCATGCCGGATTATACGGATTTTTTATTTCTGAAGGGTGAACATTTCAAAAAATTCTTACATGACTATTCTTATTCTTTTATTTTCGCTGTTTTGACCGCATTGCCTCGTCATATAGATCATTTGAATATTATTTCAATACCTCAAATTGAAGATAATGAACGATATTGGAACGTAAATTATACACCCGTTATCCCTCAAGCCGTGTTTGAAATCGGATTTTTTGATTCGACAGATGTTATTTTTACAGGAGATCAGAAAATCTTAAGCGAATTTCGAAAAAAAGCGGACTTTATTTCATTTGAAGAATATTTACAAACTCCGTGACACGATAAGAATAGAGTTCATCCTGAAAAAATAGGAGAGTGAATGAGATGTTTAATAGTGTACAAAAATGGATCGATTATCTAGATGGGGGTTGTAATGTACTCGGAGTCACATTTGATTTGTTTCATAAAGAATTAATACTGAGCGTAAAAGTATCAGAATTAAATAAAGTTACTCAACATGAAATACGATTTATGAATATGGCGAGTCTTTATTATAATGGGGGTGAAGGTAATGATAGATTTGAAGAATTGATACAAGAAGAGATGAATTGGCAAATTTTTGAATGTAGTTACCATCCTAATGGGATAGGGGACCTTAAAAATGTACTTCTTGAAGAATTTGATTCAAATGCAAATTTTCTATTTAACATCAATGGGATGTTACTCGCAATAGAATCGAAAAACGTATGTTTCGATTCACAAGAATTTATTTGCAGTGTATAGGAAGATCTCATTAGCGTCTAAATAAGAATTAAAAACAATGAGAGATTGGGGAAAATCCATGAAAATCAGCCGAGATAAACAAGGTTTATTCGATGATGTAAAACAACGTTATCAATACTTATTAGATTCATCTTATCCAGATGAAATCGTCTCTTTTGAAGAGGAAACTGGTATATGTTCAGATGATTTTTATATGTTTTTTTCACTTGTTGCAGGCAGCTTAAGTTATGTGGTCGATCATAAACGAATACCGAAAAAACAGTTAAACGTGCTGCGTCAGTCATTTGAAGAGCAATATCCCCAAATCAAATCGTATCAAGAGATCCTTGAATCATATCCTTTACTGCACTCCTATGTTCAATACCATGAAGAAACAAGAAAACAAATCATTGCACTTCTACAATAACCTCTTGGAGGACAAACGATGACATGGTTTTTAGATGAAAAAATCCAGAAACAAATCCCTGATTTCGATATCAACCATCTAAAGCAAATCAATGAATTTCACTACTTTAAAGAGTATAATGAACATTACGACTTGATCAACTGTATTCATCTACACATCCCATACGAATCTGCAACCCATAAAGCAGACATTCATCTGAAATTTACCAACGTCTCTTCTGTTCAAATCAAAGATTTGGAGTTAACAAACGATTCCTCTCTTTTTTTGAACACTCAACTTTTGGATAGAGGCTGGGAATATTTGAATTACTTTGTCGAAGATTATGAAGAACAGTATTTTTCTTTTTATTGTGAAACGATTCAAGTCATACAAGTCGTTTCAAATGAATCGGGCTAGTCTCTCTACATATGTGCGAATGATGCTTCCCCATCCCAATATAGAAAGGTGCAATGAAATTGAATCGAATCATGAAGTGGCTTTTATTTGCGGCAGTCATCGCTGGCTTATTGGTATGCGCATTCTTTGTGTTCCGTTTCAACCAGCCTAAGCCGACGACAAACATCCATTATGCAGACACACAAAATAAACAGCAAACACTGGATATATATATGCCAAAGGGAAAAGATGAAGACAAAAAGAAGAAGCATCCAGTCATGATCTATCTCCATGGCGGCGGCTGGACAGGCGGCGATAAGAATAGAGTCGCTTCAAAGGCTGATTATTTTACGGGTCAAGGGTATGTGTTTGTTTCAATGAATTACAGGCTTCACCCTGATGCCAACTTCGAGCAGATGGCAGATGATACGGCAAGCGCTATTAAATGGGTCAAGGATCATGCAGATGAATATCAAATCGATTCGTCAAAAATCAATGTCATGGGTCACTCAGCGGGCGGTCATTTGACGGCATTGGTTGCTACAGATTCGACTTACTTAAAACGTGTGGGGCTGTCGCCAAAAACGATCAATTCTATCGTGATTTTAGATGGACCGTTAAACATCAATCAATTTATACAAGCCATTCCCTCGTATAAAAAAGTGTTTGGCAAACAGGAGAAGAACTGGACAAAGGCATCACCTGTAACTTATATGAATCAAACGAATGTTCCGCCTGTTTATTTGGTCACAGGCTGGGAAAATCCTGAAGTGTACCGATTTGCAGAAAAACTCAATCATGATCAAGGCTCTCGGTTTGTGTTTCGGGTTCATTCGCTGAGCCACAGTGATTTAAATAAATGGTTTGGATCTGACAGAGCGCCAAAAGAAGCGCAAGAGATGACAAAGGCTGTGATGGCTTTCGTCAAAAAACAAAATCAATAACAAAGACTGTATGCTAGGGCAATCCATTTTGCCGAAGTATATGATAAAGTGGTTTGAAATTAAAGGAGTGTATGTTGTTGTCATCACGTATGGAAAATAAAGTGTTCAATTGCGAAAAAGAGCTGACGCTGAATATTATCGGTGGTAAGTGGAAAATGCTGATCTTATGGCACCTTGGCAGAGAAGGGACAAAACGGTTTGGTGAGTTAAAGTCGTTAATGCCTGGGATTACGCAAAGAATGCTTGTCAATCAGCTAAGAGAATTAGAGGAAGATCACATTGTGCACCGGGAGGTTTATCCTGTCGTTCCGCCAAAGGTTGAGTATTCTCTCACAGAACTCGGAGAAAGCTTAATGCCAATTTTAGAGGCGATGTATGATTGGGGCAAACAATATCTCGACAGCAATTTTTTAAAGGACGATAAATAGAAATACCTACAAATAGATACTGGTCGAAAGACAGTATCTTTTTTGTGCCCATATGCGAAAAAGTATAGTATGTAAAAAAAAAGTGCGTACTTGGATTGCTTCCATCCTGTTGTTATACTCATTTCATCGTTCAAGAAGCCCTATTCACGGAGCTCTTGAAGATGAGATGAAAAAACGGGAGTGAACGTTCATGAAATTACAATTAGCGTTAGATTTAGTGAATATACCAGAAGCGATCGAGCTGATCAAAGAAGTAGAAGCGTCTATTGATGTGGTGGAAATTGGGACACCTGTTGTGATCAACGAAGGGCTTCGTGCTGTAAAAGAAGTCAAACAGGCGTTTCCGAATTTACGTGTGCTGGCGGATCTTAAAATTATGGATGCTGCCGGTTATGAAGTGCAGCAGGCATCTGAAGCTGGAGCGGATATCGTCACGATTCTTGCGGCAGCGGAAGATATGTCTATCCAAGGAGCGGTGAAGGAAGCAAAAGCAAGAGGGAAACAAATTTTAGTTGATATGATTGGGATCAAAGATATCGCCGGCCGTGCGAAAGAGCTGGATGAGCTTGGGGTAGATTATATTTGCGTGCACACAGGCTATGACCTGCAAGCGGTTGGTCAAAACTCATTTGCGGATCTCATGACCATTAAACAAGTGGTCAAACAGGCAAAAACAGCGATTGCAGGCGGTATTAAGCTTGATACGTTACCTGAAGTCGTCAAATTAAATCCAGATTTGATTATTGTCGGCGGCGGTATTGCGGCTCAAGACAATAAAGCAGAAGTGGCTGCGCAAATGAAGCAGTTGATTGCACAATCATGAAAATAAGTGACTATGTGAGAGCCATTCTAAGCGAGCTTTCTGAGCACTCGCCCGCTATTCAAGACGAACAATCAGAGCAGCTTGTCAAAAGCATTTTAGCGGCTCGAAAGGTCTTCGTCGCAGGGGCTGGCAGGTCTGGTTTGATGGGGAAATCGTTTGCGATGAGACTCACGCATATTGGTGTCGAAGCTTATGTGATCGGTGAAACGAATACGCCTGCTTTTACATCTGAGGATTTATTGATTGTAGGGAGCGGTTCTGGCGGAACAGAGACGCTACTTGTGCTTGTGAAAAAGGCAAGGGGGATTGGCGGAAGCGTGGCGTCGTTCACGCTTTCAGCTGAGTCACCTATAGCTGATCTATCGGATGAAGTCATCTTACTGTCAGGTGCGCCAAAGGATCAACATGAAGGAAACCATCATACGATTCAGCCGATGGGCTCATTATTTGAGCAAACTTTGCTTCTTATGTACGATGCGGTCATCTTGAGATTGATGGAAATGAAGAAGCTCGACACCCATAAAATGTACGGTCACCATGCGAACTTAGAATAGCCGTGATGAAAACCTTTCCTTTTTTGAAGGAAAGGTTTTTTTAATACATGGTACTTAAAAAGAAGGATCACTTGACATAAAGGAATGGATGTAACTATAATAGTTACATCTTGAAAGAAAAAACCTAAGCAGTGGAAGGAAGATGAAGATGAAAGTGCAAATTTGGTCAGATATCGCCTGTCCTTTTTGTTATATAGGAAAAAAACAGTTGGAAACAGCGCTTGAGCAATTCCCTCATAAAGAACAGGTAGAAGTAGAGTTTAAAAGCTTTGAGCTTGATCCGAATGCACCTGTTGCAGTGGATTATGATGTGCATGATATGCTTGTCAAAAAATATGGCATGAGCCGCAGCCGGGCCATCGCGATGAATGAACAGGTGAAACAGGCGGGCAAGGAGAAAGGAATCGATTTTCAATTCGATCCACTCGTTTTGACAAACACCTTTGATGCCCACCAGCTCGCACAATATGCTGGAAAAATGGGAAAAGGCGATCTCGTCATGGGAGAGCTGTTTCAAGCGTATTTTACAGATGGAAAGCATGTTGGTGATCGTCAAACCCTTTTAGATATTGCAGAAAAAGCAGGCCTTGATCAGAACGAAGTACAGAAGGTTCTAGACGGGCAAGAATTTGCAGACGATGTGCGAGAAGACGAAAAAGAAGCAAGACAGCTCGGGATTTCTGCTGTGCCTTTTTTCTTGATCAATGACAAATATTCGGTTGCTGGTGCACAGCCAGCAGATACGTTCCTTCGTGCACTTGAAACGGCTTGGACAGAAGAGGCAGCGCAAACGGAGAAAGCGGCTGATGCTTCATTTGAAGAAGCATGTGCAGATGGCGTATGTGCAGTACCCTCGCCAAAAGAAGAATTATAATCGGCATTTTCCCTATCTTTGATAAAAGATAGGGATTTTTGTTGATTAATAATTAATACACCTTTATACTTAAGTTATCTTAATTATGAAGGTGATGACATTGACATCCAAAACAACGATGATCCAAGAATTAAACCAAATCGAAGCGCGTATCCATCAAAAGCTCCGATTAGAGTTTGAAGAGTTATTTGTAGATGAGTTAACTGATAAGCAGCATATTGTCCTTGATTTCGTAGAGCGCAAAGGGGGAAGCTCACCTATTCAAATTGCTCAGCAACTAGGCATCACCCAAAGTGCTGTGAGCCAGTTGTTAAACACGCTTGAAAAAAAAGAATGGGTTCGCCGCAGCATAAACCCGCAAAATCGTCGGGAATTGCACGTTGAACTTTCTGAAAAGGCAAAGACGTACTTGGAGAATATGAGAAAGATAGAACTTGCGATCATTGAAAAATACTATTCAAAATTAAGCCTCGAAGAGATCAACACATTGACATCCATTTATACAAAGCTTGATCAATTGATTGTAGATCAAAATGAAGGGGAAGGATGATGATCCATTGATGATGCTCAAACAAGAAGTACAGCGAATTGCCTCTTCTTATACGGAGAAAAAGAAACAGGCACTGCTCGTGATCGGACTGATTCATCAAGGAGAAAGACACGTTTTTCATTTCGGAGATCACCCCATACAGCAGCGCGTGCAGCCTGAGGAGGTCATTTTTGAAATCGGCTCTATTTCAAAAGTCTTTACGACAAGTATATTGGCAAGCATGATTCAAAAAGGGCAGATGAAGCTAGACGATTCCATTTCACTGTATTGTCCCGAAATAAGAAAGAATCACCCCATCCAATTGGAACAGCTGGCAACCCATACGTCTGGACTTCCTTCACATCGTTTTCTCAGAGATTTACAACTAAGGTTTCTTCCAAAAGTGAGAAGAGATATGTACTGTCAATACTCCCTTGATGAATTAATGAAACTGTTACACTCGAAAAAATGGAATGAGCGAAAGGAATACCCATCTCGTTACTCCAATGTAGGGATGGGGCTCCTCGGGTTGATCATGGGATGGTCTCTTCACAAAACATATGAAGAGTTGCTGACTGAATATATCGTGGATGAGCTGAAACTATCGAACACCTTTATTACGATCAAGGAGGACGTCAAAGAGAAGATGATCCTAGGTCATCAAGAGAATGGAAAAGAGGTTCCTCCGCTTCAGATGCATGACTATCAAGGGGCTGGTGCGATTCGTTCGACGGTCACTGATTTGCTTTCATTTCTCTCTGCGCATATGAGTGCAGACGTCGCTTCTCCATGGAAAATGACCCACGAGCCAAAGGTGAAGATAGGGAAAAACATGTCAATGGGACTCGGGTGGGTCATAGATGATACGGGATTGATTTGCCATAATGGTGCAACTTCTGGTTTCTCCAGCTTCATGGGCTTCCGCCCGGATTCAAAAGCAGGAGTGGTCGTCTTGTCTAACTATCGCAATCGTATCACGCAAGATTCTCCCGACCGAATTGCCTATGATGTGATGAATATGCTTGAACAAGAGCTTAAAGTCAAATGAGCCTTCTATGAAGAGGGCTCATTTTTTCTTACGTTCAGCTCTTTAATCGTTTCACCAGGAACGAGTTCAGGCTCATAAAATGTTTGATCAGGCAGGTTCTTTTTCCCTTGTACTTTTTTAATCATCCAGTCTGCCGCATCTCGTCCCATTTGCTCTTGAGGGTGTGTCAGCGTTGTCAGTTTCACATGGGCATTTTTTTGGGCAATATACGAGTTATCCTGTCCAATAATGGAAAGATCATCTGGAATAGATAAACCTATTTCACTACATACATTTGCTACTTCTAATCCTACCTCATCGTTATAGCAAACAAGGGCTGTCAGCTCATGCTGGTGCGCTTGTAAAAAGGTTTTGATATGATCCCCTAAATACTGCTTCGATTCTGTATCGAAAAAAAGAACATGCTCTGGTAGGAAATTGAGCTTCGCTTCACCAAGTGCCTGAATATAGCCCTTCATTCGATATTTTCCTTGTAAATCATCTGTTTTTGAAATCAGTCCAATGTGCTGATGCCCAGAGGTGATCAGCTCCTTTGTCGCTAAATAGCTGGACTTTACATCATCCAAACAAAGGAAGGGGACCTCTAACTGCTCATAGTAGGCATTGATCATAATAAGCGGGACATCCTGCTCTTTAAAGGATAGGTAGTACGAAATATTTGGATTATATAAATTGCTTTTTGTCGGTTCGACAATTAATCCGTCCACACCAAAGGACAGCATCATTTCAAGCGCTTTTTTCTCCTGCTCCACATCGTTATTTGTACTCGCCAGTAACAAAGAATAGTTCTCTTCATTTAATCGGCTTTCGATGCCCCGAATGATCGACGGGAAAATGTAATCGGATATGTATGTGGTGATGACGCCAATCGTTTTCATATGAGCATGTCCAGCAGGTTTTGTTTGATATTGATTGGTGACAAATGTGCCCGAGCCTTTTTCGCTTCGTAAAAAACCTTCACTCGATAATTCTAAGATGGCTTTTCGCACCGTATGCCGGCTTACTTGATACATCTCTTGTAAGCTTGATTCGGTTGGAATACGCTCCCCGATCCGGTAATCCCCTGTCAGTATTTTGCTTTTTATATCATCCATAATGATCTGGTACTTCTTTTTCATCGTTTCACTTCTTTCACAGTTGATCCTCTACTCGGATTGAGAAGAACTTGTATGGACATATTTTAACATGGTTGCTTAATCAAAAACAGGCGCTTGCAGTGTCTACCGTCTAATCCTTAGAGAATATAAAAGTTTTTGTCTAATTATGTATGCACAACTATATTTATTATTGACATATGTACGTACAAATATTATATTGTTTTTGTGCACAGGTAAAGATGGATCAAACGAAATAGATATTTGAAACCGCTATCATCATGGGGGTGAACAAAATGAATCGTGAAGAGACGGCCAAAGCCATTAGAGAAGGCAGGACATCTTTGGGCATTGAATTTGGTTCGACACGAATTAAAGCCATTTTAATAGATGAAGAGTTTCAGCCAATTGCGCAAGGTGCATTTGAATGGGAAAGTTCTCTTCAAGAAGGAATATGGACGTACAACTTAATTGAGATCATTACAGGTCTTCAAGTGGCGTACCGTCAGATGAAAGAACAGGCTGCACAATTGTATGGGGTGACGATTCAAACCATTGGCTCCATCGGGATATCTGCGATGATGCATGGCTACGTCGCCTGTCATCATACAGGAGAGCTCCTCGTCCCGTTTCGAACGTGGCGGAATGGAACAACGACCGAGGCGAGTCAAAAGCTAACAGATGTATTCCAATTTCATATTCCAGAAAGATGGAGCATCGCTCATTTATATCAAGCGATATTAGAAGAGGAAAAACATCTGTCCCGGTTAGAGTATGTGACCACTTTGTCCGGCTACATTCACTGGCTGTTAACAGGGAAGCAGGCCATCGGAATTGGCGATGCGTCGGGAATGTTCCCCATTGATGAAAAAACGAAGGATTACAACGAAGTGATGCTTCATCAATTTGAAGCATTGATTGCAGAAAAAGGCTACCCGTGGAAGCTTCGTCATCTTTTGCCGCGCATCTATTTAGCAGGCGAAGAAGCTGGTGTGTTAACAGCAGCTGGAGCAGCGATTTTAGACCAAGGCAAACAGTTGCAGCCAGGTATCCCTTTTTGCCCGCCAGAGGGTGATGCAGGAACAGGGATGGTCGCAACAAACAGTGTGGAAAAGAGAACTGGGAATATTTCAGTTGGGACATCTGTATTTGCCATGATTGTGTTAGAGCAACATCTAAAAGGTGTGTACCCAGAAGTGGACCTTGTCACGACACCAGATGGCCTGCCAGTCGCGATGGTTCATGCCAACAATTGTACAAGTGACCTCAACGCCTGGATGAATCTATTCAGAGAAGCGTTTGAAGCAATGGGTCAGCCAGTTGAAACAGAAAGATTGTACGAAACTCTATTAAATCAAGCTTTAGAAGCAGATCATGATGGGGGCGGGCTTTTAAGCTATGGCTATTATTCTGGTGAAAATATTACGAGACTAAAAGAAGGAAGACCCCTTTTTGTTAGATCTCCTCAAAGCCGGTTTACCCTTGCTAATTTCATTCGGACGCATCTCTTCTCTGCATTTGGCGCAATGAAAATCGGGATGGATCGGTTAAAAGCACATGAACAAGTCAAGATTGATCGCTTACTAGGACATGGCGGTTTATTTAAAACACCCATAGTTGGGCAAAAAATGGTCGCTGCTGCACTCGGGACACCTGTATCCGTCGTATCAACGGCGGGAGAAGGCGGCGCGTTTGGGATGGCGGTCCTTGCTTCATATATGATCAATCACCAGCAGCAAACACTGAGCCATTTCCTCAAGCATCAAGTATTTGCCCATACATTAGAAGAGCTTATTGATCCTGATCCACTGGATGTTAAAGGTTTTGAGGCATTTATAAAGCGCTATCAAGAAGGACTCCCGATAGAAAAAGCGGCAGTAGAACATTTGACGCCACAGAAAGGAGCGGCACCTGTATGTTAGAGCGGTTAAAAGAAGAAGTGTTTCAAGCGAATCTAGATCTGCCAAAGTACGGACTTGTGAAATTTACATGGGGCAATGTCAGTGCGTGCGATCGTGACAGTGGACTGTTTGTCATTAAGCCAAGCGGCATAGCGTATGACAAATTATCAGCAAAAGACATGGTCGTGGTCGATTTTGACGGTCAAGTGGTCGAGGGGGAATTCAATCCTTCTTCCGATACTGCCACACATGCTGTTCTTTACAAACACTTTGAGGAAATTGGCGGCATTTCACATAGCCATTCAATGTGGGCAACGGTATGGGCGCAAGCTGGACTTGATTTACCAGCAATGGGCACAACACATGCAGATACATTTTACGGACCTGTTCCGTGCGCTCGATTTCTCACAGAAGAAGAGGTGAATCGCGGGTATGAGGTGGAAACAGGACACCTGATCATTGAAACGTTTGAGAAAAGACAGATAGATGTCATGGCGGTTCCTGGTATTTTGCTACAAGGTCATGGGCCCTTTACGTGGGGAAAAGATGCAAAAAGTGCGGTAATGAACAGTGTCATTTTAGATGAAGTAGCGAAAATGAACCTGTTTGCAAAGCAATTGAACGAATATGCGGAGCCTCTTCCGCAGGTGATTTTAGATAAACATTATTTAAGAAAGCATGGAACACATGCGTATTACGGACAAAAACCTTCAAGATAAAGAAAAGAGGGATTTCTATGTTAACAAGTCAGAAGAAAGAATGTTGGTTTGTCGTCGGTTCACAGCACTTATATGGGGACGAGGCACTGAAGCAAGTGAAGGCAGATGCGCAAAAGATAACAGATGCCTTAAATGAGAGCGGTTTGCTGCCTTATCCAATTATCCTGCAGGAACTGGCGGTTAGTGCGGATCAAATCACACAGCTGATGAAAGAGGTCAACTATCGTGATGAGGTCATCGGTGTGATGACTTGGATGCATACGTTTTCTCCAGCAAAAATGTGGATACGTGGTACGTCTCTTTTGCAAAAGCCTCTTTTGCATCTCGTCACGCAATACTATGAAAACATTCCGTGGGACACGATTGATATGGACTATATGAATCTCCATCAATCGGCACATGGAGACAGAGAGTACGGCTATATCAATGCACGTTTAAATAAGCAAAACCAAATCGTTGCAGGTCATTGGTCGAAGCAGGAGGTGAAGCAGCAAATCGCTGATTGGATGGACGTTGCGGCTGCCTATCATGAGAGCTTCCAGATCAAAGTGGCCCGGTTTGGTGACAATATGCGCCACGTTGCGGTGACAGAAGGAGATAAAATTGAAGCGCAGATCCAGCTGGGCTGGACCGTTGATTACTTTGGAATAGGCGACCTTGTGAACTATGTAAATGCCGTGGAAGAAGCAGAAGTTGATGCTCTGTTTGCTGAGTACTTAACGTTATATGACGTGGATTATGGGAGTTATTCGGCGGAAGAATGGGAACAAAGTGTAAAAGTGCAAGCACGATATGAAATTGCCATCAAACGTTTCTTAGATGAAGGCGGCTACAATGCCTTTACGACAAACTTTGAAGATCTACATGGCATGAAGCAGCTTCCGGGTTTAGCCGTTCAGCGGCTGATGGCAAAGGGGTATGGCTTTGCAGGTGAAGGGGATTGGAAAACCGCCGCACTGGATCGTTTATTAAAGGTGATGAGCCATCATCAATCCACAGGTTTTATGGAAGATTACACATATGAAATGACCTCTGGTCAGGAAGCAGTGCTGCAATCTCATATGTTAGAAGTAGATCCAGCGCTTGCACATACAAAACCTGTTATTGTCGTGTCTCCGCTAGGCATTGGAAACCGGGAAGACCCAGCACGTCTTGTGTTTGATGGAAAAGCAGGCGAGGGCGTTGTTGTCTCCATTGCTGATTTTGGAACACATTTCAAATGGCTGATTCAAGAAGTGGAAGCCTTTGAGCCGCAGGAAGCAGCACCTCAATTACCGGTGGCACGAGTCCTCTGGAAAATCAAACCGAACTTTCAAGATGGCGTCAAAGCATGGATTAAGCACGGCGGAGGTCATCATACAGTCGTATCTCTCAATTTAACGGTTGATCAAATTGTTCATTTTGCAAAGCTTGTGAATGCAGAATATGTGGTTTTATAAAGAAGGGTGAAATGCATTCTACTGTGAACGGTAGAATGGCAGGGAGAAATGAAAGCGGTTTATTAAGTGAGGGGGGTCATCCACTTGGAGAAAAAAGTATCAAGTAAATTTATCTTCTTTTTCGGGTCCTTTGCAGGTATCTTATTTGGATATGATATTGGCATTATCGCAGGGGCGGAAGGGCACATTCAGGAAGAATTTCAGCTCAGCCCGTTATGGCTTGGCATCGTCGTTTCTTCATTAATGGGCGGGGCGATCATTGGTTCCATTTTAAGCGGTCTGATGGGGGATAAGTTTGGCCGCAGAAAGCTCATTTTGGTGTCATCGATTATCTTTTTTGTCGGTGCGCTTGGCTCAGCCATTGCACCAGAAGAAATCTCATTAACCATTGCCCGGATTTTCTTAGGAACAGCTGTAGGGACAGCCTCATCGCTCGTGCCTGCTTACATGTCTGAAATCGCGCCAGCTAAAATTCGCGGGAAATTGTCTGGCTTGAATCAGCTGATGATTGTGAGTGGATTATTGCTTAGCTATATCGTCGCATTTGTGTTTGAACCCATTCCAGACAGCTGGCGCTGGATGCTGGGAAGTGCTGCTTTATTTGCGATCGTGCTTTATATTGGCATGCTGAAACTTCCTGAATCTCCAAGATATTTAATTAAACACGGAATGGCTCATAAGGCACGTGAAGTATTAGGAACACTTCGTTCATCACGTGAAGAGATTGAAGCAGAAATGCAAGAAATTTTAGAAGTAGCAAAAGAAGAACGCTCAGGCATTCGTGAATTATTTCAAAAGAAATTCCGAATGGCTCTCTTTATTGGGGTCGGAATGGCGACACTCCAGCAAATACAGGGGGCGAACTCCATTGTGTATTATGCAACGAGTATCGCAAGAAATGTAGGTCTTGCTCCGCAAGTTGCCGCAGGTTTTACCGTCATTGTTGGTGTCATATTTGTTGTGACAACCGTAATCTTTTTACAATTCGTCGACCGGTTCGACCGCCGAACGATTCTCACAGTTGGGGGAACGGGGATGGCCCTGTCTTTCTTTGCACCAGCGGCATTAGGTGCGCTCGGAGTGAGTGAAGGTATATTAAACTGGGTCACATTGATTTCACTTTGCTGCTTTATTTTGTGCTATGCCTTCTCATGGGCACCGATCACATGGATTATCATTGGTGAAATTTTCCCACTTTCTGTAAGGGGTATTGGAGCGGGCATTTCCTCTGCCTTTAACTGGACGGGATCATTAGCAGTTGGCCTTGTGTTCCCAATCTTGGCTGACCAATTCAGCTTTGGCGTCATTTTCTCCTCATTTGGGGTCATCTGCTTAATTGGCCTGTTGTTCACCCGCTTTGTATTAGTCGAAACAAAAGGAAGAAGCTTAGAACAAATCGAAACCGATATGGCTGCACGAGTCTAAAAGAAACCATCTATCCTGTGTGGATAGATGGCTTTTTTAATCAAGTATTTGTTTCAGTTCATCTGGCAGTAAATCCATTAATTGATCAGGTGAGGATACGTCCAGCACTTCAAGCAGCGCATAATATTTCGCATAAATTTCACTCAGCTGATCAGGATGATTTGCTTCATATCGATTCAAATGCAATTGCGTCAGTTCAAGTGCAATGTCCAGTTTGTTTCGTTCGATGGTTTGTGTTGTGTTGATCAAATCGTTCACCTCTTATTTTAAAGTTATTGAAAAATGTTACGGTGCAGTTCCGCAGCTGACCTTATATTCATGGTCTTCTACCTTTTTTGAATAACAGACGGAAGGCGTCATTCCCGTCTCACTTTTCCAAGCCTGCCAATACACATCATACAGCTGACCATATTGAGGGTCTACATCGTCCTTTTTTTGCAAAATAGCAAAATAGCTTTGGTAAGGGTAGCCTTCTTGATAAATGGCATGCCGTATCGCTCCTCTTTCAGTCGCATTTGTAAAAACCATAGGCGACAGCAAGGGAAGGGTGATCATCACGACAAGCAGAATGAAAAATGAAAAAAGCTTATGTCTTGTTTTCATCAATGAATGTCCTTTCCTTCACAAGAGATCATTTGTATAATATGTTAAAATTGTCCTATTGTAAAGGGTGAGACTACTAGATCACCAGCGGATTTTATCAAAAATAGACAAGCATCTAATCACTAATCGTGCCTCTGACATACGATAGAGTGTAAGTGAAAGACAACTTGAAGGGGTGTTGAGATGAGCCGGAATCGATTAGACAATTTTTTCTTTGGGCCTCGCAGAGGGAATCATGGAGAAGTTGAAACGGTTGTATCCCCTACACGTCAAATTGTCAACACGACAACAAATGTACAAACGATCAGAAAAATTCATCCAACTCATATCACAAACGTCAATAAAAACATCAAAAGAATTGAAAACTACTACCCTGTGACGCAATCTACTCGAAATGAGTATATTGTGGAAGAATATGACTGTGGCAGTGATATCAAGAATCCTTGCTGCCGCCCGGTCAAACGCTGTAAATGGTAAGATAATGGTATATAGAAGTGAGGCATCCTGTGATGGGATGCCTTTTGTATGTTTAACGCTCTATTTCATTTAGTTGTCCGTGATCAAGCTCGAAAAAACGATTTCCTAATTCTGAATAAAGGTAGCGCTGATGGCTTGTAAATAAAACACATTGATCAGAGAATTCTTCTTTTAATAAAGAAATAGACTGCATTTGAGATGCCTCATCAAGAGATGTAAAAGGTTCATCAAGAATGATTAGTTCTGGTGATCTGGCTGCCATACAATTAAAGAAAAGCTTATATCTCATACCTAGTGAATATTGTTTGACAGGCATCTTAAGTGCATGAGTTAAATCAAATGCATCACAAAGCGAGAGAAAGGTCTTTTTGTATACCTCTTTTTCTGACTGATTCATTTTCCATAGTGACTGTATAAGAGTCATATGCTCAATACCAGTCAGCGCATCATAAACCAAAGGCTTATCTGGAATGTACGCGACCAACCCTTTATAAAGAGCTGACCCAGGATGATGCTGTTCGTTGAGTAAAACCGTTTCGGATACTGAAGGAAGCAGACCTGCGATGATCTTTAAAAGTGTCGATTTACCGCTGCCGTTTTTTCCGATAATACAAGCACGATCACCTTCTTTCAGATGAAAGGATACTTGATCAAGGAGGGGAGAGCTTTCTTCAGTTGTTTCATAACGAAAAGATAGCTGAGACACTTGCAAACTAGCCATTGATAAATCCTCCAATAACAAAAACAGTGGTCACCAGCATATACAAGATGACGGTCGCAAGGGCGGCTTTTTTTGATCCTTTAGCATAATAAATGATCCCATCATATAGGATGCGTAAAAGGTACAAGTTGATCAAAAACGAAACCGCTTGGATGAAGATAAAATAATGATCTAAATCGAGTACCATCACACAATAGATTGCTGCGCTATTCACTAATAGAAGAAACGCATTATAAAGCAAGATGACAAAATACATTTTGCGCAAAATAAACGTTTTATGAAAAAAGTACATATAAATCGAAGTCACGACAGTACCGAGAAAATTCAATATGAAATAAAGTGGGATTGTCAGTAAAAAGATAAACACAATGCTGGATAATTGTTTTCCAGCAGATAAAGGCTCCTCTACTAACAAATCAATAATGAAAAATGTTAAAAAAACAGTTGAAACAAATAAAGATAGTAAGACTAAGCCTATAACGGTTTTGGTCGATTGATGTTGGTTAAAAAATTGCTTAGGGCGTAGAAGTAGATCCATAGAACCACATTCTCCTTTCTTCTATGATAGATGTACATGGCTGACATATTCCTCTAAAAGAGAGGCAATCAACAAGAGCACTACAGCAGCAAAGATTAACTGAATCACAGTCCGAGTCAGCTTTCTTACATCAATGGCCTTACCTTTCATAAACCGGTAAAGATAAATGAATGGAAAAGCACTGACGATTGAAAAGAGGATCAAACCAAGAACCTCAACAAAAGCATGCGGCATGAGGCCAGTGAATAACTGCTTCACTTCATGCTGAGCTATCAAAAACTGAATGAGTTTTCCGATGATATAGCCATTATAAAAAAGAATGCCAGCAGACATAATGCCGCCAGTAAAAGCCCCGATACCTAGAATGGCAAGCCCAACCTGTAAATTGTTTGAAAAAATAGAGAGAAAAAACATGTCTTCATCCTTTTTTAAATAAGGAATCTGATCATAAGGAAGGAGACTTCCAATGAGCAAAGCTACAATAAATACACCGGCGTAAAGATAGCCGAGACGTAGAATCAATCTATTCTCCGATAGAAAATATCTTATTTTTTTCAACATACTCAATTCCTTTATAAATGGTCTTGCGGCATAATATCCAGCAAATCACTGAAACGATCACAAAATATATAGCAAACAGCACGTTTACGAGCCCTGAGGATTGCTGCAATATAGGGAGAAAAGAGGTCAAAATCAAATAGTACATGAAAGGCAGCACAAGAAAGTTTCTGGCAAATGCCTGACCTTTATCGATGATCTCTAGTTCCTCATTTGTTGTCCCTATTTCATGCTCATGAATAAAATTGAATTTCGTTGTGAATGGAAACAAGTACAGTTGGATTAAAGGAAAAATGAAAAAGCCAATCCCTAATGCCACCAGTTGAATGAGCATCTGAACATGAAACAGTTGATACACAGTCATGATAGATAGATTAATGAATAGTAAAAAGAGCGCTGGTATGGAAAATAAACAATAAAATAACTGGATTTTTGATAAGAAAAATTGCAAAAGTGATATTTGAGAAAGTTCGTAAAGCCAAATGTTCTTTTTTTCAGCACTTAAAGCAAAAATAGAAGGTGTCAGCATTCTCATCTCATAAGATTGATTCGCTAGTATCATAATATTGAGTGTGAATAGCAGCTGAATTTGCAAGGCTTGATGATCGATGATCGAGATCAATCCGGTAAAAACACCAATATAAAAGAAGGCTTCATATGACATGAACATATAATTAAAAAATTCTTTAGATAAGAGCCACCTTTTTTCTTTCAGCAGCTTGATGTCTTTTTGAATCAACACATTTTGTCTAAACAACAAACCCTGAATTTTATGCAGTACTTGAAAGTACCAATAAAATAAATCCCGAAAATGCTTTGAGCTTTGGTCTTGATCTTTTTCCGTTGGAATCCATCGAACAGGACTTCTCATGACAAGCGCACTACCTAGTATCACAACAATCAATGTAATAGGTGAATTAAAAAGGGCTTGAAATTGTAGAAAAACAGAGCCATCTGAAAATAAAGCATGATGCATTTGCTGAAGATCATGTTGATATAAAGAGATCAGCTTGTTTGAAAGAGTGATCCAAAACGAATCCTCTGCAAGCGATGAGATCGATTGAAATAGTTTTTGGAAGGTGTGATAAAAAGGGAAAATGATGTTTAATATGAGAACCCTTCCGAAAAAGAAAAAAAGCAAAGCGATGCTTGCAAAAAAGAGGACACGAATGGCCCCGATTTTTTTTACGACGATGTTATAAATATAAGCACCGAATATCTTATTGCTGATGATAAATAGGAAGATACTTGTCAGCATCACATTGACATGTTTTAACCAGAATGCCAGATCGTGTGTTTGAACAATATCATATTGAAACAAAAAATAGATCAAATAAGTGCTCAAACTCGTAAACACAAGCCAAATCAATTCTGAAAACAGAAGCGTTTGAAAAAGTTGTCTAGAGGAAACAGGTGCTAGCTGTATCAATTCTTTAAAAGGAAGAAGATGAGTTCTTCTATAAGATTCAATTCCTTTGACGATAGAAAATAAAAATAAAAACATCACAAAAGCACTTTCCCATTCTATTTGATAGACGGGGGAGTAAAGAAATGAAGATATAACGAATACAATCATGCATCCGAATATGATATCAAGAATACAAGAAAAAAATATGTACTGTTTTGAAGAAAACGACTTGAGAAATGGAATTTTTCGTATAACGTACTGAGCGATATTAGAATACTGCTGCTCCAGTCTAATGGATAGAAGTAGTGATAATAAAGGATATAACATCTTCTCACCTGCACAAAAATTTAAATAGAAGGAGAACAGAGTCTCCTTCTATTGAGTCGTTAAATAAATTACCAAGCGATAACGGCTTTACGGCCTTTTTTCTTAATTTCGTTTTTAAGGTATTGACGAATTGTCTCTTTACCAGCCGCAGCAATAAGAGAAAGACCGCCTGAACCTACAGCAGTTAAAATGGAGACAATTGTAGTGACAGCTCCACCCGCTTCAACCACATTAAGAACCACAGCGGCAACACTGCCTGGAATACCAAATTCTTTTGCTAGATCAGCAACTGGCAGTACTTGTAGCGAGAAGGAAAAAAGAGCTAGCATAAGGAATCCTACTGCTAAAGCACCAAAAAGAACATGTAGTTTGATTTCATTTCTTGTTTCTGTCATATCAAATTCCTCCCTTTTTTGTCTTTTTATTACTATTTTATCTTATGATATGTTTTTGTTCATATCAATCCTTTTTTTTCTTTTTTTTCATGAATTAGTTATAGGTTAATATAAAATAAGTGAAAAGATAAGTGAGAAAAGAATCGTTTTGGATAGGGAATATCGAGTGAACATGATCAAAATGACCTTGTTTTCACAAAAACGAAAGAGAGCCTAAAAGTCTATAAGAAATGTGCTATATGTAAATGAACCAATATTCTTTGATCAAAAGCTTCTTTCAAGATAAAATTGGAAGTATCAATTCATTCTGATGGAGGCGATTTTCTGAATATTCGATTGTTAACACCAGAAGATGCTCAAGAATATGCGAACTTGAGATTAGAAGCACTCCGATTAAATCCAGAGAGTTTTGCTATGAGTTACGAGGAAGAGAAGCTAGATACGAAGAATAAATATAAGGCTCGTTTTGCCTCTACACAATCTATGTGGACATTCGGTGCCTTTCATCAAGGTCAGCTGGTCGGCTCGGTTACACTCATACAAGAAACCTTGCAGAAATTAAAGCACCGTGCCAATGTGGCAGCGATGTATGTAACGGCTAATGGACGCGGAAAAGGAATGGGGAAGGCACTTCTGACAAAAGTACTTTCTTTTGCACGCGAAAAAAAAGACATCGAACAACTATATTTAACAGTGGTCACAACGAACGACCCAGCCAAACATCTTTACAAGTCTGTTGGATTTAAGTCGTATGCGGTAGAGGAAAAAGCACTAAAAATAAATGGTGCTTATGTAGATGAGGAAAAAATGGTGCTATGTTTATCATCGTTTGGAGGGGATATAAATGAGCCAGCCAGTTATGCGCATCACATTGGCAGCCGGACCAAATAGTGAGCTGGAATCCTTTGCGCTTCGTGCAGCACTTGAAAACTTTGGCGCAAAAGTCGATATGCATTGGATAGGCAGACCGAATGACCTGATTGATGTATTATCCGGGAGGAATAGAGGCGAGACGGATTTCATTCTTTTATCCTTTCACGGAGAAGAAGGAGCGTTTCTCATGCCGGAGTTAGGAGAAGATGTATACGAAGAGGGTGAGCCGAGAGGTACTGCTTTTGGTGCGGATGACATAAAGCGGTATGCTTCGTTAAATGGAGTCCACATTATATGTACAGGCTGTACACTAGGTGAAAAAAAGGTGGCAGAAGCTTTTTTAGAAACAGGGGCGATCTCCTATACAGCGCCCGATGACTACATTGATGGAAATGCGTCATTTATTTTTGTTCTCACCATGCTGTATGAGCTGGTGAACAACTCAAAAACAGTCAGAGCAGCTTTTGACCAGGCACGCTCTATTGATGAAGAAACAAAGTTATTCCAACTGTATATGCAAAAATAAGGGCTGAGCGATCAAGCCCTTTTTATATGTCTCTTGTAAAATATGTCGAAAATGTGACAAGTGTGTTTTTCGCAAACTAAAAAGGGGCTGCGAAAAGTCTATCCTACAAACACACGCCATTTAGACATGACGGCATCACGAGAGGAGAATCATTGTGTCAATGAAAGGGAAGGTCAGTCTCGTCCTATGTGTACTTGCGATCGTCATCGGTATCGCTGCGTTTTATCATAACCAGCAAGCAAGCGGGACAGAGAGGAAAAAAGTAGAACAAGATGCGAGCTACAAACAAGTTGAAATTGTCACACTTGTGAATGACGGGAAATTCATGAGATATGCTGTCAACTATCCGCTGTTTCATCAAGAAAAACTAGATCAGGAGATCAAAAGATTTGCAGAGACAGCGTTAGAAAAGTTTAAAACATCATTTAGTCAAGCGAGTGATGTCAATGAAGAAAAACGATACGAATTAAACATCGATTATGAGATCATTCATTATGCCAAGCAAACCGTCGCAATCAAATTCAATACATATGAAGTGAAGGGCGGAAAGCAAGGCGTCAATCAAACGAAGGTGATGAACTTTGATTTCAAGAAACAGACATTTTTATCAATCAACGATATCTTTCTATCAAAGAAGGACAATCTTCAAAAATTATCTCATATGACTTTTGAGGAATTAAAAAAAGATCGAACGCTAGCTGAAAATCAGCCGCTGCTCAAACAGGGAACGTCTCCTGTGGCGAAGAATTATCAGTATTTTGCCATCAAGGATCGCTATATCGAATTCTACTTTCCAAGAGGACAAATCGCTCCAAATCATCAAGGCCCTCAAGTGTTAGCGATTAAGAAAACACTACTGACAGGAATATTAAAACCTGAATATATTAAGAAAGAATTGAACAAAAACGAGAAAAAAGAACCGATTCCAACAAGAAAGATTGTGAAATTGCCAAAACCATCCACATTTCATCCAAATCAAAAAGCCATTGCACTCACATTTGATGATGGGCCCAATCCATCAACGACCTCAAAAATTTTAACAGCATTAAAAGAGAACAAAGGACATGCTACATTTTTTGTATTAGGCAGCAGGGTTCAGTATTATCCCGATATGTTAAGTGAAATCAGAAAGGGTGGAAATGAAATTGGAAACCATTCCTATAACCACCCTTTGCTTACAAGACTTCCTTTAAAACAAGCGGTCAAACAAGTAGAAGACACGCAGCAAATCATTGAAAAAGCGAGCGGGTTCACACCGACTCATTTTAGACCACCATATGGCGGGACAAACGGGCAAATCAACGAAGCTCTTCACATGAAAGTGACCCTTTGGGATGTGGATCCTGAAGACTGGAAATATCGAAACAGCCAATACGTCGCAGACTACATTCTAGCCCATGCATCTAGCGGTGAAACGGTCTTAATGCACGACATCTATGACACTTCAGCCAACGCAGCCGTCACGATTATCAAAGAACTCACCAAACAGGGATATCAATTATTGACGGTATCTGAGCTTGAGCAGTGGAAGGAAGCGCGTGAGAAGAGAAATGAGCCGAATAGGTAATACCCCTTTTGGTGTGAATCTTAGTGGATTCGCATCTTTTTTTAAGCAGGTCATGAAAATAAAGGGAAAATCTGTTAAGGTGAATATGAAGGGGGACTTCAAGTGGTATTGATAAGGTTTATTAGCCTCATTATGCTGACAGTAGTTGGTTTGGCTTTTGTCATAAACAATGTACCTGGTTTGATGCTGCCTATCTATATTCTCGCGATGATCGGGCTTATGTTCTGTCTCGGTCATATTGCGCTCCATTATCTACAGCGGATCAGATATATGTTATGTGATGAGAAACAATTGAAAGAGAATCAAATAAACAAACCTCCCGCTAAATGAAGGAGGTTTTTTACTTGTCGTTTTTCAATGATTTTCTCGTTTGACTCCTTGAATTGTCTCAAAAGAGAGACGATGTTCCTCGTAAAGCTGATTTGGACAATCAGCAAGAGCATAATGATCCACGAGCTAAGCCCTCCAATCTTTCGTAACAAGGATACAGTATAATGAGAAAAGATTGATATGAACAGCTCGTTTTATATTTTCGACAATGGGTGAGGAGGATTCAGTTGAAGAGAGTAGACGTGGTGTCAGCTTTGATTTATGACATGGATGAACATATTCTCATGGTGAAAAATGTGAAAGGTTATTGGGAGTTTCCCGGTGGTGCAGTGGAAAAAGGAGAACATCTGCAGCAAGCTGTGATCCGTGAGGTGAGAGAAGAAACAGGATATGTGATTAAAGTAAATGAACTTCATTCTGTTAGAGAAATACTTTTTCAAGATAACATGCATCATGCACTTATTTTTACGTTTTTTGCGGAAATCATCGGGGGAGAGATGAATATTCTAGATCCTGATCATGATATTGAAGAAGTAAAATGGGTAAGCACCCAAGATGCTGAAAAATTAAATCCACAGTTATTCAGCATGCTAAAATTAAATAAACAGACGCATGCATTTTACACATTTGAAGGAAAGAGAACAAGGGATCAATAAAACAAGGAGAGAATGGAATGTTTTTGTATTATGGACCAACCGGTGCTCCAGTGGAAAATCCGGGAGAAGAATGGATGAAAGAAATCTTCTTCCATAAGGATGAAGACTATTGGAAACAAGGGAATGGAGAATCTTCTATTGAAGTGGATGAAGATTGGGAAACGGAAAGTCTTGTTTTCTTTTATCATAAACCTTATGGCTTTTTTCTCATGAGATATCCAGATTTTTTGGTTCCTTTTAAAAAAGTAGAGAAGATAGAAACGATCAAGCATGTCGTTGCAGGCGCACCATTGTATGTACCTTCATGCAGCTACGTCGATCGACATCAAGCTTATGAAATCGTTCAACATTTTCTAAAAACAAAATCGATACCTGATAGTGTTGAATGGGTGGAGTTGAGGGCGATTGATTTTCAGCAAGGTCTGTAAAGTTTTACGAGGAACGAGAAGGAGAATAAAATGTGTCGTTTAGATGATACCATGCATGTACATGTTGGCTATTACGAACATGGTCTTGATTTTGAAGGGGTGTTTTTTAAGAGTTTAGAAACAGGAAAGTGGCAATTATTTTTTGATCATACATGGTATGGGATCACGCTTTTAAAGCAGTATGAACAATATGAAGATTTAGGGCTGTTGATTGGCGAGTATTCTATTGAAGATGACAAAATTGAAGGTGAAGGAAATCAGTTGTTTGAGCGTTTTTTAAAAGAAAACGGGATATTGAAGTCAATGGAGTGAACAGATATCTCTTAGCCTTTAGAGTATTTTTAAATCTAATAAGGGTCAGTCTTATATAAGAAACAAAGAATGGTCAAAATAAAAAAACAGACCTAATGTGGTCTGTTTTTTTATCAACCCAAAATGAATGGATTTTTTTACATCTTTCAAATCATTTCCCCTTCTCCCGCTTCCGTTTCTCCTTCTCCGCCCGGTAAAACTCATGAAACATCTTCATCAGCGCTCGCTTCTCAATCCGAGAGACATAACTCCGCGATATGCCAAGTTCTTTGGCTATTTCCCGCTGCGTTTTCTCTTTCTTTAAGTCCAAACCGAACCGGCCGACGATGACTTCTTTTTCCCGGCCGTCGAGAATGTCGATATATTCTTTTACTTTTTCAAGCTCCATGTTGAGCTGAATGGTATCAATCACGTCTTCATTTTCTGATTTTAAGACGTCAATTAATGAAATTTCATTACCTTCTTTATCCTGACCGATGGGGTCATGCAGAGAGACGTCCTTTTTTGTTTTTTTAAGTGCGCGTAAATGCATGAGGATTTCATTTTCAATACACCGCGCCGCATAAGTTGCCAGCTTTGTTCCTTTTCCAGAGGAATAGCTTTCGATGGCTTTAATGAGTCCGATCGTCCCGATGGAGATGAGGTCTTCAGCGTCTTCCCCGGTATTTTCAAATTTCTTGACAATATGGGCGACGAGCCGAAGGTTATGTTCAATCAGCATGTTTCTTGCGTGTTCATCGCCCTCTGCCATGAGGGCTAAGTATTTTTTCTCATCATCTCCCGAAAGGGGTTGTGGAAAGGCATTGTTTTTGACATAGGACACTAAAAACACCAATTCTTTGACCATCAATCCCATCGCTGTAAATACTCCTGCCACGATTTTCACCTCCACCATGTTTAGGCCGCTGCCTATATCCTCAAATGTATGTGAAGGAAGGATTGTCTGTGTCTGTACGATGAAAAAATCATCTTATTTGAAAGAAACGTGCTTCTGTGGGTATGTTTTTGCTGCACATCTCATATGTTTGCGGTTTCTTTGCGGTGCTTGGCGGTCTAGAAGCGTGCTAAAATATGTAATATTAGACCGAAAAGGAAGGGGTTTTTTCGGAACATGGGGAAGGTTCTTTCTTCACATGTCGGTATGAAAATTAATGAATGGTATCGAATGATACGGCAGTTCAGTGTTCCAGATGCGGAAATCTTGAAAGCAGAAGTAGAAGCGGAAATTGAACGTATGGAAGAGGACCAGCATTTACTGATTTATTATCAGCTCATGTGTTTTCGACACCAAATTATGCTCGACTATATACACCCTTCAAAATATCAACCTTTCTCAGTATCTAACCTTGTCGATAAAATCGAAAATTCCAATCATGAGTTATCTGATATGCTGCATTATTACCATGCATTTTTTCGTGGCATGCATGAGTTCAGTCAAAAAGAATATTTGGAGGCCGTCAAATATTATCGTATGGCAGAAAAACAGCTGTCTATGGTATTTGATGATATTGAGCAGGCCGAGTTTCATTTTAAAGTAGCAGAAGCCTACTATATAATGAAACAAACGCATGTCTCCATGCACCATATTTTAAAAGCGCTTGAAATATACGATCAGCATGATGCATATTCCATTCGCATTATTCAGTGCCTCTTTGTCATCTCGGGAAATTATCAAGATTTAAAACGTAAAGATCGAGCACTGCCTCACTTGAAAAAGGCGAAACAACTCGCATCCGTAATTGATCACCCGCGCATTTATAGCTCAGCGCTCTATAATTTAGGGAAATGTTATGGGGAGTTAGGTTATCGAGAAGAAGCAGAACGATATTTAACCGAATCGGCTGACCTCGCCAAAAAAGAGCTGCTTCCCACGCTGCCTCATACACTTTATACACTGGCCAAGCTGCTTTTTAGACAAAATGAGCAGACTGAAGCAAGGCGCATATTAGAGGATGGGAAATTGGCCGCAAAGAAGCATGAAGACCAGCTGTTCTGTCATATGTTTGAGTATCTGGATGCTTTATATGTTCAGGAAATCAATGAAGAACAACTGCAAAAAACCATTGATTATTTGGAAAAACTTAGCCTATACTCTTATATAGAGGATATCTCACTAGAAATTGCGACAGCCTTAGAAACCTCTCAACAATACCAGAAATCCAACCAGTATTATCAAAAATTGCTATGGGCTCAAAATCAAATCCAAGAAGGAGAGTGTCTGTATGAATTCTAAGCAACGTTCGACAGTTGAAGAGAGAAACCAAACGTGAGACAAAAAGCGGGCCTAATGGGCCGGCTTTTTTTATGTGAAAAAGAAGCGTAAACGATCACGAAACTTGAATGAATTCATCAGAAAGCGGGCAATTTAATGTGTAATGATGTTCTGTGGAGGCGGTCTGATGAAAGGGTTGCATATCTTGTTATGTATATTGGTATTATGCGCTTTTGTTCCTGATAACATAGAGGCGCGTACATTAAAAAGAATCGACCTAGAAAAAACGGGACGAGCCTTTTGGGACATGAGAGAGGAACGGAAAAAGATTGCGTTAACCTTTGATGATGGGCCTCATCCGGTATACACAAGTCAAATACTAGATGTACTAAGAGAGCATGAAGTGAATGCCAGCTTTTTTGTCATCGGAAGCCGTATTCATGCATATCCCCTCCTCGCAGAGCGGATTGTGAGCGAAGGAAATGAGCTTGGCAATCACACGATGAACCATACGTATTTTGACCTTTTGTCATCGAAAGAAATCAAGCGAGAATTAAAAGAATCAGCGGCTCATATCGCTTCTCTCCAGCCTGGCGGACCCTTATTATTTCGTCCTCCGGGCGGGCGCTTGACGATGAAGTCATTCCGCATTCTTTCTAAGCAAGGATACGATGTCGTGATGTGGTCCTTTACGCAAGATCCGAAGGACTGGTCAAGGCCAGGTGCACACAAAATTGCCAGCCGTATTATTGAGAATATTCAGGGCGGTGATATCATCCTTTTACATGATGGCGGAGGAAATCGTAAGCAGACAGTAGAAGCGCTGAAACAAGTCGTACCTGAACTAAAGAAGAGGGGCTATGAGTTTGTGAAAGTGAGCGAACTGCTGCACCATGACAGAGATTATCTGCCGGTTCAATTACAATAAGAAACAGTCATTCATTGAAACCAAAAGTCTTGTCGTTTACTATATGAAGAGGGCTTTTGGAGGTGAATGTTGTGAAGAAATTTGTTTTCCTTTTTATCCTGATATGTGTTGCTGCTGGGTGCTCGAAGCAGGCGCAGGAAAGTGTCATTGCATTTGGTGACAGTAACACAAGAGGATCGAACTGGGATTTTCGAGATTATCCCACATCTGAAAAATGGGTGAATCTCATGAAAAATGTCGAGCGCGGCCAAATCAAGGTACAGAATGCTGGAATTGGCGGGCAGACAACGGAAGATGCGAAGCTGCGCTTTGAGCAGGATATTTTAAAACCAAAACCAACTTACGTCCTCATCATGTTCGGTACAAATGATGCGGCGATTCTAGACGGGAAACATCCCCGTGTGACCAAAAAACGATTTAAAGAAAACTTATCCTACTTCATTTCTGAAAGTAGAAAAGAGGGAATTACCCCGATCCTCATGACGTGCGTGCCTGTGGTGGAAGGAGGCAAAAAGGGCTTGTATTATTATTCTAGATATAAGTCATCTTATTTTGCTGAGAGAGGCGGGGCGAGAGCTTGGCAAAACTCATACAATGACATCACAAGACAAGTAGCTGAAAAACAGCAAGTGCCGCTTGTCGACAATTGGAAAGCGTTCATCCGAGAAGCAGGTGAAGATAGTGACAACGCCTTGATTCAGTCTGGCCTCATTGACCCTTCTGGCAATCATATGACACCAAAAGGGGCAAGAATCATTTATAACGAAATCAAAGAGCGTGATGTCATTAAACATTTTTAAATGCAGGCCATCTGCCTAAACAAGACGATCCATCCAGCATAGTCTAACAGTATATCTTCTTAGAAGGAGGTAACTGATATGTGGGGATGTCCTTATCCTTACCCTGCGTGTTCGCCTTATCCAGCTCAAGGAGCAGGAATCGGTTACGCTTTTCTTGTTGTGTTCCTTGTCGTCATTTTGGTCGTAGGTGGAGGGTTATGGTTTTGGAATGAACAGCCTTGCAAATAAGACACCTCTTCTTTGATCAGAAGGGGTGTTTTTTACGGAAAATAGTAGTAAGCCTATAGCGCAAGTGATATAATATCAGTCACCTGAGTTTAAAAAAGGAGAGTGCTCGGGAGGCATGGTTCCTGGATATATGGAATTAAGAGGAAACAGAGAGCATATGCCCGAGCGAACGTCTTTTCATTTCTGTCTCAATTAATTCAATGAAGTCGCGATTTAAGTTCATTTCATTTGCTTTATAATACGATTCTATAAGTAAATCATCTGACAGCTTTTTCATACTAGAAACCCATATGATGGGAAAAACACCTCCCCTGAAAAAGTTGGCATAAAACTTGAGGAAAAGACATATCATCATAGGTTGATCGAATGTCTTTGAAGTACCTTTAATCTACCATGAATGGGAAACAAGAACAATCGTTCTGTTATCCACATGGTTAAGTGGATAACTTGTGGGTAGAGTGTTTATAATTGAATGAAAGCGTGATGAAATATAGGTGGATAATGTGTGTAAAATTATCCACACCTGTTGAAGGTCCTCATCATATGTCGAAAACTTTTTCATTGTATTCGATAGACAGACAAATTGTGATTTGATTCGACACAATCGCTGAAAAACCAATGGAAGAAAGGGTGCAAATTGTGCTAAAGAAGTATTTCTTACCGGATGAATTTGTGAAAAGTATTTTCCACATTTCGCCGCAAAAACTAAAAGAACGAAATGTAAAAGGAATTATTACGGATTTAGATAACACACTAGTAGAATGGGATCGTCCAAGTGCGACCCCGCGTTTAATTGAATGGTTTCAAGAGATGAAAGATCACGGGATACAGGTGACGATTGTATCGAACAATAATGAAAAAAGGGTCAAGCTTTTTTCTGAGCCGGTTCATATCCCGTTTATTTATAAAGCGAGAAAACCGATGGGAAGAGCCTTTAATAAGGCCGTCGCTGATATGCAATTGAAGAAAGAAGATGTGGTTGTCATTGGCGATCAGCTTATGACAGATGTGCTTGGCGGAAACAGGCATGGCTTCCATACCATTTTGGTTGTACCTGTTGCGGCATCGGACGGATTTTTCACGAAGTTTAACAGGCAGATTGAACGCAGAATTTTAGGAGCCTTAAAGCGTAAGGGCCACATTCAGTGGGAGGAAGAGTAATAATGGAAAAGGTTGTTTGTATTGGCTGCGGTGTAGCCATTCAGACGGAAGATAAAGATCAATTAGGATATGCGCCGGCAGCATCTCTATTGAAAGAAGATGTGATCTGTCAGCGCTGTTTTAGGTTAAAGAACTACAATGAAATTCAGGATGTATCTTTAACAGAAGACGACTTTTTAAATATTTTACACAGCATTGGCGAGACTGATTCTTTGATCGTCAAGCTCGTTGATATTTTTGACTTTAACGGAAGCTGGATTAATGGACTGAGCCGTATTGTTGGTGGTAATCCCATTTTACTGGTCGGCAACAAGGTAGATATTTTACCGAAATCCGTGAAAAAAGACCGTCTTGTTCAATGGATGAAGCGGGAAGCAAAAGAAAATGGGCTCAATCCGATTGATGTGTTTTTAATCAGTGCGAGCAGAGGACAAGGTGTGCCTGAGGTTATGGAGGCCATTGATCATTACCGTGAGGGCAGAAATGTCTATGTTGTCGGCTGTACAAATGTTGGGAAATCAACATTTATTAACCGCATTATCAAAGAGGTGTCTGGAGAAGAGAATGTGATCACCACATCCCAATACCCAGGGACAACACTTGATGCGATTGAAATCCCGCTTGATGACGGGTCTGCTTTATTCGATACACCGGGGATCATCAACCGCCATCAAATGGCGCACTATGTCGGCAAAAATGACTTAAAGATTTTAACGCCGAAAAAAGAATTGAAACCGAGAACGTTCCAGTTAAATGAAGCTCAAACGCTTTACTTTGGCGGACTGGCTCGATTTGATTATGTAAAAGGCGGCAGAACATCCTTTGTTTGCTACATGCCTAATGAACTCAACATTCACAGGACAAAGTTGGAGAATGCAGATGAGTTATATGAAAAGCATGCAGGTGAGCTGCTTTCACCGCCATCAAAAGAGGGAATGGAAGATTTCCCGCCGCTCGTTCCGCACACTTTCACCATCGATCAGCCAAAAATGGACATTGTCTTTTCAGGATTAGGCTGGGTGACGGCAAATGATGCTGGGAAACAAATCAAAGTGTATGCGCCAAAAGGTGTGCACGTGTTTATGAGACGTTCGTTAATTTAAATGTTCAGAGGGGGAGAGACCTTGAAACCTTTATACGGAGTAATCGGTAACCCTGTTGGCCATTCAATGTCTCCAGATATTCATAATGCAGCATTAAAGGATGCTGGAATTGATGGACATTATCATGGCTTTCAAGTAGAAAATGATGACCTGAAAGATGCGATTAGCGGCATGAAAGCGTTAGGAATCAGCGGCATTAACGTCACTGTTCCGCACAAGGTAGAAATCATGAAGTACCTCGACAAAATTGATGTGACAGCTGAACGCCTTGGTGCCGTCAATACGGTGCGTCTCGAAGGAGATCAGCTCGTTGGGTACAATACAGATGGAGAAGGCTTTCTTCATTCATTGCTTGAAGCGTTGGATCAGCCGTTATCAGAGCTGTCATTTCTCCTGCTTGGTGCTGGTGGAGCAGCAAGAGCGATTTACACGACAATTGCTGAGTATGCACCGAAACAATTTGATATCGCCAACCGCACGATTGAAAAAGCTGAGGCTTTAATTGAAAGTGCCGATGGGAAAATCACATCTCGTGCCATTGCATTAAATACAGCAGAAGAGCGGCTTGGGGAATATGATGTCATCATCCATACGACCTCAATTGGTATGTATCCGAATGTTGAAGAAACCCCCATTTCTTTAGCGAACGCAAAAAAAACAGCGGTCGTTTGTGATATTGTGTATAATCCAATAGAAACAAAGCTGCTAAGCGAAGCAGCCGGGTTAGGTTTGAAAACAGTCGATGGCGTCGGCATGTTTGTTGGTCAGGCGGTAAGAGCCTTTGAACTGTGGACGGGCATTACACCTGACGCCCGAAAAATGAAGTCAATTGTCATAGAGAAATTAGGAGGAACACCATGTTAAAAGGTAAGCAAAAACGTTTTTTACGTGCGCAAGCACATCATTTATCACCTATTTTTCAAGTTGGAAAAGGCGGGGTAAATGACAATATGGTCAAGCAAATTTCCGAGGCGCTTGAAGCAAGAGAACTTTTGAAAGTCAGCGTATTGCAAAACTGCGACGAGGACAAAACAGAGGTTGCAAAAGCACTTGTAAAAGGTGCAAAAGCTGAACTCGTTCAAACGATCGGAAATGTGATTGTCCTTTATAAGGAATCAAAGGAAAATAAACAAATTAAGCTGCCGTAAAGGTGGATATGATATGAAAAAAATAGGATTGTTCGGCGGTACGTTTGATCCCCCGCACAATGGGCATTTGCTGATGGCAAGTGAGGTGCGTTTCCAAGTAGGGCTTGATGAAATTTGGTTTATCCCAAATCACAAGCCCCCTCATAAAACGGGCCGAAAACGAGCAGAGAGTCATCACCGCATAAAAATGGTGGAAAAAGCGATTCAGACAAATCCTCATTTTCGAGTTGAGCTTATTGAAATGGAGCGGGAGGGCCCATCTTATACAGTAGATACGGTTGAGCTGTTGAAGAAGCGCCATCCTGAAGATGAGTTCTTTTTTATGATTGGAGCGGACATGGTCGAGTATTTGCCGAAATGGCACAGAATCGATGATTTGCTTCAGATGATCACCTTTATTGGGATGAAAAGACCAGGTTATGAAGGAAATACGGCGTATCCTCTTTTGTTTGCAGATGTTCCGGCTTTTGATGTATCATCGACATTGATTAGGCAGCGAATGAAGCAGGGGCAACCTGTTGATTATTTGATTCCGAAAGCGGTTGAGTGTTATATAAAGGAGCATCATTTATATGAATCGTGAAGAAGCTTTAAACTGTGTCAAACAGCAGTTAACAGAGCATAGATATACACATACAATTGGGGTAATGGAGACGGCCATTTCATTAGCTGAACGTTTTGGTGCAGATGTGAAAAAAGCAGAGGTCGCGGCTATTTTCCACGATTATGCTAAATTTAGACCGAAAGAAGAAATGAAGGGCATCATCCAGCAAGAACAGATGAACCCTCTATTGCTTAAATATTCACCTGAGCTTTGGCATGCCCCAGTTGGTGCCTATTTGGTCAAAAAAGAAGTTGGAATTGACGACCAAGATATTTTAACAGCCATTGAATTCCATACGTCCGGCAGACCGAACATGACATTGCTTGAAAAAGTTATTTATGTCGCCGACTATATAGAGCCAGGACGCCATTTTCCTGGTGTAGAGGAAGTAAGAGAGTTAGCAGAGCAGGATTTGGACCTTGCCTTGATTCAATCTTTAAAAAACACCGTCAGCTTTTTAATGAAAAAGAATCAGCCAGTTTTCCCAGATACACTTGCTACTTATAACTCACTTGTGCAAAAGAACAACTAAGGAGGAATTTTGATGGATGCATCATCAATTTTAAACATCGCAGCAGGAGCGTGCGATGATAAACGGGCAGAGGACATTATTGCCCTGAATATGCAAGGGATCTCACTTGTTGCAGATTATTTTCTCATTTGTCACGGGAATTCTGACAAACAAGTACAGGCCATTGCAAGAGAAGTGAAAAACCTTGCAGAAGAAGGCGGCATCGAAGTTAAAAAGATGGAAGGCTTTGACGAAGCAAGATGGGTCTTGATTGATTTAGGAGATGTCATTGCTCATGTGTTCCACAAAGAGGAAAGAGGATACTATAACTTAGAGAAGCTTTGGGGAGATGCGCCGAGAGAAACGCTTTCGCTTGGCATTAACTCATGATTTATCAAGGGTTTGCAGGTGTGTATGATGAGCTCATGACACATGCCCCTTATGATGAATGGGTTCAGTGGATACAGCGGCATATCAAGCCGAATAGTGCGATTATCGATGTAGGTTGTGGAACTGGAGAGATCTCTCTTCGGTTAGCTGCAAAAGGCCACATGGTCACAGGAATTGATCTAAGTGAAGAGATGCTGGCATTTGCGCAGCAAAAAGCACAGGCTCATAAGCAGTCTATTCAATTTTTACATCAAGATATGAGAGAACTTGAGGGGTTTGAACAAACTTTTCAAGCAGCGGTTATTTGCTGTGATTCTTTGAATTATCTAAAAAACGAAAATGACGTCAAAAAAACCTTTAAAAACATGTTTCAGCTTTTAGAGACAGGTGGGGTTTTATTGTTTGATGTTCATACCCCTTATAAAATGGAAGAGGTATTTCCTGGTTCTACTTATGCCGATCAAGATGAAGAAATCAGCTATATTTGGCAAAGTGATATAGGAGATCGTCCATTTTCGGTCATTCATGATTTAAGCTTTTTTGTAAAAGACGGAGACGTGTATGAGCGTTATGATGAAACGCACGAACAACGTACATTTCCTTTTGAGACATATGCAGCGTTCCTTGAGTCCGCTGGCTTTGAACAGATTGAAGTGACCGCTGATTTTACAAATGAAGCACCTCAGGAATGTGCAGAAAGATATTTTATTTCAGCGAAGAAACCAAAAACCATCGTTTAATGGACGATGGTTTTTTTAAAACCCTTTTTTCGCTTGTTGCGAAGATGTTTAATTTCTGAGATCATCAGTAAACACACTCGGTGGATATTGATGCGCAACCGCTTCTACATCCTCATCGAACTTGTCATGAGTGTTCTGGAAAAGCTGATGGAACATATCTTGAACACCTGCTTCAAGTGCTTTAATACCCTCGCCGGTGACGCCGCCTTTTACACACACCTTCTCTTGCAGTGTAGGCAGGGTATACACCCTTTTTTCAATCAAACGGCCAAGTCCTACAAGCATATCTTCTGATAAGGTGGTGGCTTCTTCTTTTGAAATATCTGTTTCTTCAACGGCGGCTTCGATCATTTTCTGAACAAGAAAGCTAATAAAGGCAGGACCGCAGCTGACAATATCTGAGGCTGCCCGTGTGATTGAATGATGAATTTCGATTGGTGTTGAAATGCGGGAAGCGAGTTGTCTGAGCGCTGCTTTTGTCGTGACATTGCATGATGAACCAAATGTTAAAAGTGATGCGCCTGATAATGCGCGGTTGGTGATGCTTGGGATCAGTCTGGCTGTTTGACAAGGAACAATATCTTGAAGCTGTTCAGGATGAACCGGACTTGTAATGATGACAATGGTTTGCTGTTCTTTTAAAAGTGGGCTCAGCTCTTTTAAAAGCGGATAAATATCAAGTGGTTTGACACAAACAAAGATGAAATCTTTATCCGTTACAGCTCCTGAAAGCTGTTTCGTCACTTCGACCTCTGGGTGATTCTTTTTTATATTGAACGCTTTTTCGATGGTCCGATTTGTAATGGTGATGGATGAGGGATTGACTGCTTTTGATTCAATAAATGCCTCAGTAAGTATGGTACCCATGTTTCCTGTACCGATTAACCCTATATTCAAACGTTCTCCCTCCTTAGACGCATAGGATCTGTTATCTTCTAAACAGTATGTGAAGCAGCGTGAAAATATGATTGAAAGAAGCGTGAACAAGTGAAGCAGCTCATTTCGTTGAAAAAATACAGTCTCTATCTGATAGCGGGAATCATCATCCTCCTCATCATCTGTTTCTGCTTTTTAGTAGGAAAAGAGAAAGACAGCGCCGAGCCAGGTGTATTGAAAGAACAACATGAAACGCAAGTCACATTAGAAGAAAAACAAGAGAGTGCAGAAAAAGAGCCAACATCCATCGTAGTAGAGGTCAAAGGAGCTGTACGGAAGCCGGGCGTTTATGCATTTATGGCTGAGGACAGAGTTGAAGAAGCCATTAAAAGAGCAGGTGGTTTTACGAGCAAGGCAGATACAGTTGACATCAATCAAGCAGCAAAATTAGAGGACAGTATGATGATTTATGTACGAAAGAAGGGGGAAGCTGACAAGCAGGGACAAACAGCAGCGGCTAATGCGCCGCCGGGAAATGAACAGAGTCAAGGGGTGAATGTCAATCAAGCTGATGCAGCGGAATTGCAGACCATTAACGGAATAGGCCCAGCCAAAGCGGAAGCCATCATTACGTATAGAGAAGAACATGGAGAATTTCAGCAAATTGAAGATTTACGGAATATTTCGGGTTTTGGAGAGAAGACCATTGAACGGCTGAAAAATCAACTGACGGTCAAGTAGAATTGACGGTATAGAAGAAAGGCATGTACACTTAATACCAACCATCATTCTGGAGGGATCAGCTCGTGGAGAGAATTTCATGGAATCAATATTTTATGGCTCAAAGCCATTTGCTTGCCTTGCGAAGCACCTGTGAGCGGCTAGCTGTTGGGGCAACGATCGTAAGAGACAAGCGCATCATCGCAGGTGGATATAATGGATCCATTGCCGGTGACGTGCATTGTGCAGATGTAGGATGCTATGTGATAGATCATCACTGCGTTCGTACAATCCATGCGGAGATGAACGCTATTTTACAATGTGCCAAATTTGGTGCACCAACGGCTGATGCTGAAATATATGTGACGCATTTTCCTTGTTTGCAGTGCTGTAAAGCGATTATTCAAGCAGGTATTCGAACAGTGTATTATGCGAAGGATTATAAAAATCATCCATATGCTGTTGATTTATTCGAACAAGCCGGAGTTCAAATAGAACAGGTTGAACTAGATGAGATGATTATTGACTTAAAAAACCAAGAAAAATTAGCCTTTGTTGCGGATTTAATAGGCAAACTAAGTGAATCAGGACGTAGCGAAACAGAGATTCGTCAAATGCATGAAAAGGCGAATCAATTATTTACTTCCTATGTCTAAGTATTTGCCGTTCGGGGCGATTTCAGCAGCTGCTGGAATTGCTCTGGCCGCATATCATCTTCATTTGTATTTTCTCCTTTTTCTTCTTGTATGTCTTCTTTTCAGTCTGCTGAAAAAAACACCCCAGCTCTTTTTAATGGTCAGTTTGTGTGGAACGATCTATATGCTCATTTTTATGGTGCATCAGTTTTTTGAAACGGATCATCCCATACAAGAAAAAGTATTTTCTCATTCGGTTGTGATTGAAACGATTCCGAAAATAGATGGCAATCGCTTTTCAGCGACTGTTTCATCAGAGAATGGTCGACTAGCGGCATTTTATACGATTCAAACGGAGCGTGAAAAAGAAGCGTTAAAAGATGTTGAGCCAGGTATGAGCTGTCATATGACAGGTGAGGTTCGGTTACCTAAACATGCTACCATACCGAATGGCTTTCAATATGATCAATTTCTAAAAACAAAAGGCATTGATGCTATTTTCTTAACGCAGTCTATGAAAAGCTGCACGAAACATGACAGTCCTTCACATGACCTTTCATCTATTAGGCAGAAGGGGCTGAAATTTCTAGAAGATCATGTCCCGAAGAGTTCTGTTGGGATTGTGCAGGCACTTATTTTTGGCGATCGTGATTTAATAGACCCTGATACATTAAGAGATTATCAAATGCTTGGCATCATTCATTTATTAGCCATTTCAGGACTTCATGTTCAAACATTGCTCGCTTGTCTATTTTGGTGTCTACTTCGCGCTGGCGTGACAAGAGAGACAGCGCGTATTCTTTTATTATCCTTTTTGCCGGTTTATGCTTGTTTAACAGGTGCTGCACCGTCTGTGTTAAGAGCCTGTCTCATGGCTGGAATTTATTTAGTCATCACAAGTCTGCCAAAAGAAATGAAACAGCCTTCTGCGGTCGTGTTAAGTGCAGCGTTCTTGCTTTTATTAGCCATTCAACCACTTTATATATTTGATGTCGGTTTTCAACTGTCATTTGTGGTGACCTTATTTATTTTGCTATCCACTAGTATTTTATCAAAAGCAAAAAGTTCGGTGATGCAGTTATTCCTCATTTCCTTGATTGCACAGCTTGCTTCGCTTCCTGTTCTTTTATATTATTTTCAACAATTTTCCTTGCTGAGTGTTCCTTTAAATATGATGTTTGTTCCTTTTTATACAATGGTTGTCATGCCTCTGTCCTTATTCTTTTTTCTTTTATCTATCATTTATCTTCCGCTTGGACAAACACTGTTTCAGCTGCTTGATTGGGTGATCCAGTTTAGTCATCAATTGTCTGCACACATGGCTGCTTACGATAGTCTTACTCTCATTTTTATGAAATCGACATGGTGGCATGTGCTCCTAGAGGTTTCCTCCATTGTTTTTCTATTCATTGTGATGGAATGTAAAACTTCTATCAAATCTTATCTTGTGCCGATTTTGATTCTCGTTTGTGTGCTGTCTGTACACTATTTCACGCCGAATTTTCTTCAAAAAGGAGAGGTCACGATGTTAGATGTAGGACAAGGGGATAGTTTGTTTATTCAGCTACCTTATCGAACCGGGCATATATTAGTTGATACAGGAGGCAGGCTTTCTTTTGAAGAAGAGCCATGGAAAAAAAGACGTAAAGTATCTACAATTGGGGATCAAACCCTTATTCCATTTCTGCATTCTAAAGGCATAGCAAAACTTGATGTCCTCATCCTTACCCACGCAGATCAAGATCACATGGGAGAAGCGATGCGGTTAATAAAGCGAAATAAAGTCAAACGCCTTGCAATCCCAAAAGGCTTTGCTCGAAATCCAGAGGATGCGCAGCTTTTAAAGGAAGCGGCTGATCAACGGATTCCTGTAGATGAGTTGGAAAGAGGGGATCAGCTGAGAATTGGAGGACAAAAATTTGACGTTCTGCATCCAGCTCGTGACCAGGTGACGAGTAAAAATAATGATTCACTGGTCCTCACCTTTACGCTTGGCGGCAAGCGTTTTATGCTGACTGGGGATCTTGAACAAGAAGGGGAACGAGACATCATTCAAGCTTACCCCAAGCTACGAGCGGATGTCTTGAAGGTTGGGCATCACGGGAGTAAAGGATCAACAAGTGAAGAATGGCTTCAGCATTTGAATCCGTCATATGCACTGATTTCAGCAGGTGAACGAAATCGGTATCTGCATCCTCATCAAGAAGTTTTGAAAAAATTAAATGATCATCAAACAAGGGTGTATCGTACAGATATCGATGGAAGTGTGACCTATGAATTTCTTGAAGAGGATGGAACATTTTACGCTCATCCTCCATATGATATCTTACAAAATCAATAAAAAAACTGCCAAAACGGCAGTCATCTTGCATTCATGTAGTTAAGATCCAACGAGGTGTATCACAGTTGCCAAAATAAACATTGAGGCGAAAAATCCGAATGTGACGATAAAACCAACAGCTGAGTCGGTCACATCATTCCGCTTGCTTTGAACATTCTTTTCAAATTCATTCATTTTCATCCCTCCTGGCTATTTTTAGTATACTTGAACTCATTTGGAATTGCTAGAAGGTAAAGTAACCGTTTTCCATTTTCATGATCATTTTGTGAATATCGTCTGACTGTAAGCTGACCCGGGAGCTTACGTGAGACGTTTACTATAAATGAGGAGGCGGCACTTTCAGCTTCCTCTTTACTAATGTCTCTACACACTTTAGGATAGAGGAGGAAGTGAAAGAGAGGGATTTAAGCGAATGGTCTTTGAAGTATGGAACAATTTAAAAAAAGGGGATATTCACCCCGTTTATTGCTTATATGGAAAAGAAACGTATTTACTTCAAGAGACAGCTGCAAAATTGAGACAAGCTGTCGTCGACGAAGAAACAAAGGATTTTAATTACTCTGTCTTCGATATGGAAGAGGTGCCGCTTGAGCAGGCTGTGACGGACGCAGAAACATTTCCGTTTATGGGAGAGCGGCGTCTCGTTGTGATCAAGAACCCTTATTTCCTCACTGCAGAAAAGAAAAAAGAAAAGATCGAGCATCAGCTTTCTGTGTTAGAAGCTTATTTAGAAAAGCCAGCACCCTACACGATTCTCGTGTTATTGGCCCCATATGAAAAACTGGACGAACGTAAGAAAATCACCAAATTGTTAAAAAAGAAAGCGGCTGTAGTTGAGGCGAAAGAGTTAAATCCGAAAGAAACAACAGATTTCACCATCACGCTGGTGAAAACAGAAGGAAAAACAATCTCGGCTGAAGCGGCAGAACAGCTTGTCATGTTATGTGGCGGGAGCCTGTCCTCACTTTTTCAAGAGGTTCGAAAGCTAAGTACATATATTGGGCAGCGAGAGGAAATTGAGCTGGCGGATGTCAATCAGCTCGTTGCACGAAGTTTGGAGCAGAATATTTTCGAACTGATTAACCAAATCGTGAACAGGCGCCGGTCTGAAGCGATGCAAATGTTTTATGACCTCCTAAAGCAAAATGAGGAACCCATTAAAATATTGGCACTCATTTCAAATCAATTTCGGTTGATATTGCAGACAAAGTACTTTGCTCAGCAGGGATACGGGCAAAAACAAATTGCGTCAAACCTGAAAGTCCACCCTTTTCGGGTCAAACTCGCGATGGATCAGGCAAGACTGTTTTCAGAAGAAGAGCTAAAGTACATCGTCAAAGAGCTCTCCACGATTGATTATGAAATGAAAACGGGTAAAAAGGACAAGCAGCTATTATTAGAATTGTTCCTGCTTCGGTTATTAGGGGCTTGAACATAAAAAAACGACCTTCTCAAAAGAGGGTCGTTTTTGTTTAGATGTATAATTGCCAGTCTGTCCTTATGGCTGAGCCGTTCAGGACGGACGTACAGTTAAACAGGTGCCTCATCACTGAGGCGTTGCAAACATTATGCAGAAAGTCCGTTTACTTGTTTCGCAAGTCTTGATTTGTAACGCGCAGCTGCGTTTTTGTGTACAAGACCAGTTTTAACGGCTTTGTCAATGCGTTTTGCAGCAGAAGAAAGAGCAGCTTTTGCTTGCTCAGCATCGTTGTTAGCTACAGAAACTTCAACTTGTTTAATCGCAGTACGCATCGCAGACTTGATTGTTGCGTTGTGTGCACGGCGTTCGTTATTCGTTTTTGTACGTTTGATCGCTGATTTAATATTTGGCATGTGTTTCACCTCCTAAGATACAACCTAAACACAATTGTCTTAAGGTTAAATCTTCACAATAGAACAAATTGTATTCTATCAAACACACCTTTAGAATGCAATATAAATGTAAAGTATTTTTCATTGATGAAGCGCTCGAATGTTTCTTGAACGAGATGGAAAGACTACTGTTAATTACTTGATGGAAGGAGCCTTTTCATGAAGAAACAGAAACTCGATTTAAGCGCTTATCAAATCCGGACCGATTTGGCCGTTGAAACAAAAGAGATACTAGAACAAGAGAACGATCCGAATGTGGTCAAAAAGGACGGTATTCAAGGAATTGTTGAGAATGAGAAGGAAGAGCACGGCATCCGCATCCGCACTGTGGAGATTACGACAGAAGGAGAAGAGTTGACCGGAAAAAAGGCAGGGACATACTTGACGCTTGAGGCGCAAGGAATTCGTGAGAAAGACTCTGAGATGCAAGAAAAAGTGGTCGAAGTTTTTGCCCATCATTTTGCTCAGTTTTTAAAAGATCACGGCATTCAGGCGGATGCGAGCTGTCTTGTCGTAGGACTCGGAAACTGGAATGTCACGCCGGATGCTTTAGGGCCGCTCACAGTTGAAAATTTGCTGGTGACACGCCACTTATTTGAATTACAGCCTGAGAATGTGCAGGAAGGCTATCGCCCAGTGTCTTCATTATCGCCTGGAGTCATGGGACTGACTGGTATAGAAACAAGTGACATTATACAAGGTGTCATTGAACGATCTAAACCAGATTTTGTGATCGCCATCGATGCACTAGCTGCACGTGCAGTAGAACGGGTGAATACGACAATTCAAATTTCTGATACAGGTATACATCCAGGATCGGGTGTCGGAAATAAACGAAAAGAATTAAGCAAAGAGACCTTGGGGATTCCAGTCATTGCCATTGGTGTACCGACAGTGGTCGATGCAGTCACGATCGCAAGTGACACGATTGATTACGTGTTAAAGCATTTTGGTAGAGAACTGAAAGATGATAGACCTTCCCGATCTTTAGTACCAGCGGGTCTGACATTTGGGAAGAAAAAAGTGCTGAATGAAGAGGATTTACCAGATGATGAAACGCGTCAATCCTTTTTAGGAATCGTCGGAACGCTTCCTGAAGAAGAAAAAAGACAGTTGATCCATGAGGTGCTTGCACCGCTTGGACAAAATCTAATGGTCACACCGAAGGAAGTGGATACATTCATTGATGACATGGCGAACGTACTCGCCAATGGGTTAAATACAGCACTTCATCAAAAAATCTCTCAAGACAACATGGGTTCCTATAATCATTAAACAGTTCTACTTTCTCTAGCTCGCTCATAGTGTAATTACTAGAAAGCGTGCTGGAGGGAGTAAATCATGAAAAAAAGACCTCGCCGTCCTCGACAGTTGGTCGTTGCGATTAATGGAACAAAAGTAGTGAAGAGTATTTTTTTGTTTATTGTCTCTCTGGTGGTTGTGTTTGTCATGTCAGGGGCTTTGACGTCTTTAAAACCTGAGCTTAGGCCTCAAGCATCATTATATGGTGTGGCAGATGAGCTGTCAGGGGCATTCTTTGCAACTCTAATGGGGATGGAAAATCAATATTTTTCCTCAGCAGTCCCTGAAGATCAAAAAGGATTTCATTTCTCCGGGCTGTCACTCAAACTTGCCACAAGTATCAATTTAGAAGACCCCCGCAGTTTTCTAGGAAGAGAGCTGCCAGGCTTTGAACATTTTGATACAAAAATCATCCTAGCAGGTGAAGGTACAGACTATACGAATATGCCAATGGAATCGCCGCCTCCAAGTGAAGTCATCAAAGATGAAAAAGAAGCAAATCTAGCTGAGCTGGACAAGCTTGATGAAGATGAACCGAAAACGCCTGCAAAAGAGCCGGACCAGTCGACAGGAAAACGAAAAGCTGTATACATTTATCACACACATAATACGGAATCATATTTACCATTTTTAAAAGGAGAAACAAACCCAAACAATGCGCGCCACTCAAAAGTGAACGTCACCCTTGTCGGGGAGATGTTTGGTAAAGCGCTCGATCAGCAAGGAATCGGCAACACAGTGGATAAAACAGAAATTGAAAAAAGACTGCTGAAAAAAGGGTTGAAGTATCCTCAATCATATAATGAATCCAGATTGGTTGTAAAAGAGGCTCTCGCTAAAAATGATGACCTAGATTACTTAATCGATATTCACCGGGATTCAAGAAGAAAGAAAGATACGACAGTAGAAATCAAAGGCAAGAAATATGCGAGAATCGCGTTTGTTGTAGGGAAGAAGAATCAAAGCTATGAGAAAAACTTAAAGCTGGCGACAGAGTTCCACCATTTGATGGAGAAAAAATATAAAGGACTTAGTGTCGGTGTGTTTGCCAAAGGAGAAATTGGTGATAATGGAATCTATAATCAAGATTTATCTGACAAAGCCCTCCTATTAGAATTTGGCGGTGTGGATAATAATATGGAAGAACTGAAAAACGCATCCAATGCAGCAGCTGATGTGTTCAGTGAAATTTTCTGGGACGCAGAAAAGGTAGACGGCAAAGCAAAGGATGAGAAAAAACGGTCTTAAGGTGGTGGAGGACATGGGCTCATTTATCGGAAAAACCATTATTTTATCGCTCGTATTGCTATTCGGTGTCTTTTTAGGAATGCAGCAAGCTAATAATGGCATGCTTCAAATGAAAGGGTATCATGATCCGCAATTAAAAGGGGCCTTCACTGTCCAAACGAATGATGATCAAGAAAAAGAAGCTTCTATCCTCGGAACAGCTGTCACACAAAAAGACTTAGCAGAAAAACAAAAGCAGCTAGAAGAAATGGAGAGCTTTAATGCCTTCTCTAAGGCCGGAAAAGCATTATCAGAAGGTATGACGCATGCAGCCCGTACACTTTATGATTGGGTGAATGGTAAATAAACTGTTGTAAGCATCATGTTGGATGTTATTTCATAAGATATCACACCTTTTCGTGAAAGCCGCTAACCGATGAGCGGCTTTTCTTGATTTCGATTGAATCTTTACAGCCCTATTGATATAATCTAACCTAGCGCAACCCGCGTTTTATAGTAGGAGTGATAGATTGTGACAGATAAAGAAAAACGATTAGAACGGCAATCAAGAATTCGAAATTTCTCCATTATCGCCCATATTGACCATGGGAAATCCACATTGGCTGACCGTATTTTGGAAAAAACAGCGGCGATTACGCAACGAGAAATGAAAGAACAATTACTTGATTCCATGGACTTAGAGCGTGAACGCGGCATTACGATCAAATTAAACTCTGTCCAGCTGAAATATCAGGCGAAGGATGGAGAAGAATATATTATGCACCTGATTGATACACCAGGGCATGTCGACTTCACCTATGAGGTATCTCGAAGCCTAGCTGCCTGTGAAGGTGCAATTCTTGTGGTGGATGCAGCACAAGGCATTGAAGCACAGACACTAGCGAACGTTTATTTAGCTCTTGATAACAACTTAGAAATCCTGCCGATCATTAACAAAATTGATCTGCCGAGTGCAGAACCTGAACGTGTAAGACAAGAAATTGAAGATGTCATCGGGTTGGATGCATCTGAAGCTGTTCTTACCTCTGCTAAGGCGGGCATCGGGATCGAGGATATTTTAGAACAAATCGTCGAAAAGGTGCCGGCACCAGCTGGAGATCCGGAAGCACCACTTCAAGCCCTCATTTTTGATTCTCTCTACGATGCGTATCGTGGCGTCATTGCTTACATACGAATTGTCGAAGGAACCGTCAAACCGGGTCAAAAAATCAAGATGATGGCGACAGGCAAAGAATTTGAAGTGCTTGAAGTCGGCGTATTTACACCGAAAGCAATGCCAACAGACGAACTCACTGTTGGAGATGTTGGCTATTTAACAGCTGCCATTAAAAACGTTGGTGATACACGAGTAGGGGATACGATCACAAGTGCGGTAAACCCTGCGAAAGAAGCTCTGCCTGGATATAGAAAGCTGAACCCAATGGTGTACTGCGGCCTTTATCCAATTGACACAGCGAAATATAACGACTTGCGTGAAGCGTTAGAAAAGCTTGAATTAAATGATTCTTCACTTCAATATGAGGCAGAGACATCCCAAGCACTTGGCTTCGGCTTCCGCTGCGGCTTCCTTGGCATGCTTCATATGGAAATCATCCAAGAACGGATTGAACGTGAATTTAAAATCGACCTTATTACGACAGCGCCAAGTGTTATTTACGATGTGTATATGACAGACGGAGAAAAAATCGTCGTAGATAACCCATCCAATTTGCCTGATCCGCAAAAGATTGAGCGAATTGAAGAGCCATACGTGAAGGCAACAATGATGGTGCCAAATGATTATGTTGGTTCTGTGATGGAGCTTTGCCAAGGAAAGCGCGGCAATTTCATTGATATGCAATATCTTGATGCAAACCGCGTAAGTATTGTGTACGAAATTCCTCTGGCAGAGATCGTATACGAATTCTTTGATCAATTAAAGTCCAATACAAAAGGGTATGCATCCTTTGATTACGAGCTGATCGGCTATCGCCCATCCACTCTAGTGAAAATGGATATCATGCTTAATGGCGAAAAAATCGATGCGCTTTCCTTTATTGTTCACCGCGATTATGCATATGAACGCGGAAAGATCATTGTAGAAAAGCTGAAAGAACTGATTCCGCGCCAGCACTTTGAAGTACCAGTTCAGGCAGCGATCGGTCAAAAGATTGTTGCACGGTCTACCATTAAAGCAATGCGCAAGAACGTACTAGCGAAGTGTTATGGTGGAGATATTTCCCGGAAAAGAAAGCTTCTTGAGAAGCAAAAAGAAGGGAAAAAGCGCATGAAGCAAGTGGGTTCTGTAGAAGTCCCACAAGAAGCATTTATGGCCGTGCTGAAAATGGACGACAGCACACCGAAAAAATAACATCCTCAAGGCAACCTGCTTTACAATGCTCGCCTTGACGTTTATAGTCGAAAACAAACGAAGAGGCCGCAGCGATAAACTGCGGCTCTTTACCTGTAAAGAAGGTGTCAATAATTGAAAGCAGCATACATTCACATTCCATTTTGTGAGCACATTTGTCACTATTGTGATTTTAATAAATTTTTCATTAAAACCCAGCCGGTCGATGAATACTTAGCCGCTCTTGAAAAAGAAATGCAGCACACGATCGATCAAAAAGGGGAGCAAGAACTAAAGACGATCTTTATTGGCGGAGGAACCCCGACATCACTCACAACCAGCCAGTTAGATCAGCTTATGGACAGTATTCACCGCGTATTAAAACCAACCAAAAACTTAATCGAGTTTGCAGTAGAAGCAAACCCAGACGAACTATCGCTTGAGAAATTGAATGTCTTAAAATCAGCAGGCGTTAATCGGCTGAGCTTTGGTGTTCAAACATTTGAAGATGACCTGCTCAAAAAAATCGGACGGGTTCATCAAAAGAAAGATGTTCTCACATCTTTCGAGCGAGCAAGAGCAGTTGGGTTTGACAACATTAGTCTTGATCTTATGTTTGGTTTGCCTCATCAAGAGAAGCATCATGTCATGCATTCACTACAGACCGCTTTTTCATTAGGTGCAGAACATTATTCGGTTTATTCGCTGATTGTCGAGCCAAAGACGGTCTTTTACAATTTGATGCAAAAAGGGAAACTGCATTTACCACCGCAAGAACGTGAGGCTGAAATGTATGAGCTCGTCATGGATGAAATGGAGCGGCATGGACTCAAACAATATGAGATTAGCAATTACGCCAAACCAGGTTTTGAAAGCCAGCATAACCTCACCTATTGGAGCAACGAAGATTACTTTGGTTTTGGCGCAGGAGCGCACGGGTATGTAGATGGCGTCCGTAATGTGAACGCTGGACCAGTGAAGCACTACTTAGAGCTCATTGAACAAACAGGGTTTCCATATAAGGAAACGCATCAGGTGACAAAAGCAGAACAGATTGAAGAAGAAATGTTCTTAGGTTTGCGGAAAATTGAAGGCGTGAAAAGTGCTCACTTTCAAGCGAAATTTGGAGCATCACCAGTAGCACTCTTTCCCGCCATTCTTGAAGAATTAGCAGAAAAAGGTCTCATTGAACAGGATGAGATTGGCATTCGTTTAACAAGAAAAGGAAAATTGTTAGGGAATGAAGTATTTCAAGCGTTTCTCGGTGAGTTATAATTGACATTTTAATTTGAGTTTGGTAATTTTGTTTATACAATTAGCACTCGTTGAAAGAGAGTGCTAACAGGGGTGATGATGATGTTAACAAATCGTCAGCTTTTGATTCTACAAGTCATTATTAATGACTTTATTCGTTCGGCGCAGCCAGTTGGATCAAGGACTCTTTCCAAAAAAGAAGACATTACATTCAGCTCTGCGACGATTAGAAACGAAATGGCTGATTTGGAGGAACTCGGTTTTATTGAAAAGACCCATTCTTCATCAGGAAGAATTCCTTCCGAAAAAGGATATCGTTATTATGTAGATCATTTGCTCTCTCCGCGAAAACTGTCATCTAAAGAGCTTGTGCTCATCCAGTCAGTATTTCAGGAGAAAATTTTTGAGCTGGAAAAAACAGTTCAAAAATCGGCGGAAATTTTATCAGATCTCACAAACTACACATCGATTGTCCTTGGTCCAAAGCTAAGTGAAAATCGATTGAAGCAAATTCAGCTTGTCCCTGTCCAGCCTAATAAAGCAGTAGCGATTATGATTACAGACAGCGGGCATGTTGAAAACAAAACCATTACCTTCTCTGAGCATCTTGATGTCTCCGATATTGAGAAGCTAATGAATATTTTAAACAGCCGCTTAGCCGGAGTCCCGATGGATCAGCTGAAGGACAGGATGTATAAAGAAGTAGTGATGCTCCTTCGCACGCATTTAAAAGACTATGATCATATTTTAGATGCACTTGGTAACACATTCACTTCAACACAAAATGAATCAAAACTTTTCTTTGGCGGGAAGATTAATATGTTGAACCAGCCAGAGTTTCATGACATTGACCGCATTCGTTCACTCATGATGCTGATTGAACAAAAGAACGATGTCATGCAGCTGTTTCATCCAAATCAGCAAGGAATCACCATTAAAATCGGTTCAGAAAACAATTTGGAAGCAATGGAGAACTGCAGTTTAATCACAGCAACTTATGCGATTGATCAAAAATCACTCGGCTCCATCGCTGTCATTGGTCCAACCCGTATGGATTACGGGCGAGTCGTTAGTCTTTTGCATCATGTATCAAAAGACTTGTCAAACGCACTTTCCAATTTGTATGATGAGTAGGGTGATAAAAGGTGGGGGCACAGCCCCTTCGTATAATTGAATCTTTTGAGGGAGGTGAACACAATGTCAGAAGAAAAACAGACACCTGAGCAAGCAGCAGAGGTTGAAGCACAAGAAGAAGCAGTTCAAGCAGAAACTGAGGAAGTAAAGCACGATGAACAGTCTGCCTTCCAAGAGAAGATTGATGAATTGCAGCAGCTTCTAGATGAAAAAGAAAACAAAATTCTGCGTGTTCAAGCAGATTTTGAAAACTATAAACGCCGTGCTCGAACTGAAGTGGAGACCGTGCAAAAATATCGTTCTCAACATGTTGTCAGCGACCTTCTCCCAGCTCTCGACAACTTTGAAAGAGCGCTTGGAATCGATCCAGACAATGAGCAGACGAAAAGTTTGTTAGAAGGTATGCAAATGGTTTACCGCCAGCTGGTAGAAGCGTTGAAAAATGAAGGCGTTGAACCAATTGAAGCTGTCGGCAAAGAGTTCGATCCAAACCTTCATCAAGCCGTCATGCAAGTTGAAGATGAAAACTACGATTCAAACATCGTTGTAGAAGAATTGCAAAAGGGCTATAAACTCAAAGACCGAGTTATTCGTCCATCAATGGTAAAAGTAAATCAATAACTACATAATGGGAGGTCATCGAATATGAGTAAAATCATTGGTATTGACTTAGGAACAACAAACTCATGTGTTGCAGTACTCGAAGGCGGCGAGCCAAAAGTTATTGCAAACGCTGAAGGAGCACGTACAACACCATCTGTTGTCGCTTTTAAAAATGGAGAGCGCCAAGTAGGTGAAGTAGCGAAACGTCAATCAATTACAAACCCGAACACCATCATGTCTGTTAAAAGACATATGGGTACAGATTATAAAGTAGAAGTTGAAGGCAAGAACTACACGCCGCAGGAAATCTCTGCAATCATCCTTCAACACCTTAAATCTTACGCTGAAGCTTATCTTGGCGAAGAAGTAACAAAAGCGGTTATTACAGTTCCTGCTTACTTCAACGATGCAGAGCGCCAAGCAACAAAAGATGCTGGTAAAATTGCTGGTCTTGAAGTAGAACGTATCATCAACGAACCAACAGCAGCTGCACTTGCTTATGGTTTAGATAAAACAGATGAAGATCAAACGATCCTTGTATATGACCTTGGTGGCGGTACATTTGACGTATCGGTCCTTGAACTTGGAGACGGCGTCTTTGAAGTACGCTCAACTGCTGGGGACAACCGTCTAGGTGGAGACGATTTTGACCAAGTCATCATCGATCATCTAGTGGCTGAATTCAAAAAAGAAAACGGCATTGATCTTTCTAAAGATAAAATGGCGCTTCAGCGTTTAAAAGATGCTGCTGAAAAAGCGAAAAAAGATCTTTCTGGTGTATCATCTACACAAATCTCACTGCCATTTATCACAGCTGGAGATGCAGGTCCTCTTCACCTAGAATTAACGCTAACGCGAGCTAAATTCGAAGAGCTTTCTGCAGACCTTGTAGAGCGTACAATGACACCTGTACGTCAATCACTGAAAGATGCTGGTCTATCTGCTAGCGAGATTGATAAAGTCATCCTTGTTGGTGGATCAACTCGTATTCCTGCAGTACAAGAAGCAATCAAAAAAGAAACAGGTAAAGAGCCTCATAAAGGCGTAAACCCTGATGAAGTAGTTGCACTTGGTGCGGCAATTCAAGGTGGAGTTATCACTGGAGATGTCAAAGACGTTGTTCTTCTTGACGTCACACCACTTTCTTTAGGAATTGAAACAATGGGCGGCGTATTCACAAAGCTGATTGAACGTAATACAACCATTCCAACAAGTAAATCTCAAGTATTCTCAACGGCTGCTGACAACCAAACTGCTGTAGACATTCACGTCTTACAAGGTGAGCGTCCAATGGCAGCAGACAACAAAACATTAGGTCGTTTCCAATTGACTGATATCCCGCCAGCACCACGCGGCGTACCACAAATCGAAGTATCTTTTGATATCGATAAAAACGGTATTGTCAACGTACGTGCGAAAGATATGGGTACAGGCAAAGAGCAAAACATCACAATCAAATCTTCTTCAGGTCTTTCTGATGATGAGATCGAAAAAATGGTCAAAGAAGCAGAAGAAAATGCTGAAGCAGATGCAAAGAAAAAAGAAGAAATCGAAGTGCGCAATGAAGCAGATCAATTAGTGTTTACAACAGAAAAAACATTAAAAGATCTTGAAGGCAAAATCGATGAAGAGCAAGTGAAAAAAGCGAATGATGCAAAAGATGCACTAAAAGCTGCGATCGAAAAAGGCGAGCTTGAAGACATCAAAGCGAAAAAAGATGAGCTACAAACAATCGTTCAAGAACTAACGACAAAGCTCTATGAAGAAGCTGCAAAACAAGCACAAGCTCAGCAAGAAGGCGCTGAAGGTGCTCAAAAAGCAGATGACAATGTAGTGGATGCAGAATACGAAGAAGTAAACGACGATCAAGAGAAAAAATAATCACCTTTACTTTTGAAAAAGACTGCTGAAACGTACTCGTCAGAAAGTCAAAGTCAGGATCTCTTGGCTTTGACTTTTTTCTTTTCAACGATGAAAAGGAATTGAAAAAGATCAATTTAAAATGATACAATCGTATTTATGTGAGAAAATCGGGAGTGTGAAGAGATGAGTAAGCGTGATTACTATGAAGTGCTTGGCGTGAGTAAGAGCGCCTCAAAGGACGAAATCAAAAAGGCATACCGCAAGCTTTCAAAAAAGTATCACCCTGATATTAATAAAGAAGCTGGCTCAGATGATAAATTCAAAGAAGTAAAAGAAGCCTATGAAACCCTTTCTGACGATCAAAAACGTTCACATTATGACCAGTTCGGTCACACCGATCCAAACCAAGGATTTGGTGGCGGCGGATTTGGCGGTGGAGGAGACTTTGGCGGCTTCGGCGGCTTTGATGACATCTTCTCTAGTATTTTTGGCGGCGGAGCCAGAAGAAGAGATCCAAATGCACCGCGTCAAGGAGCGGACCTTCAATATACAATGACCCTTTCATTTGAAGAAGCGGCATTTGGGAAAGAAGCAACGATCGAGATTCCCCGCGAGGAATCATGTGAAACGTGTCATGGATCAGGTGCAAAACCTGGAACACAGGCGAAGACATGCTCACATTGCGGCGGATCAGGTCAACTAAATGTCGAGCAATCCACGCCATTTGGTAAAGTAGTCAACCGCAGAGTATGTAACTACTGTAGCGGAACTGGTAAACAAATTGAACATAAGTGTTCAACATGTGGTGGATCTGGTAAAGTGCGTAAGCGTAAGAAAATCAATGTGACGATCCCAGCAGGTGTGGACGATGGTCAGCAGCTTAGAGTATCTGGTCAAGGTGAACCAGGTGTAAATGGAGGACCTCCAGGCGATCTATTTGTTGTTTTCCATGTGAGGGCGCATGAATTCTTCGAACGAGATGGAGATGACATCTACTGCGAAATGCCGCTTACCTTTGCGCAGGCTGCACTAGGTGATGAAATTGAAGTGCCGACATTACATGGGAAAGTCAAATTAAAAGTTCCCGCGGGCACACAAACGGGTACGAAGTTTAGACTCAAAGGAAAAGGTGTAAAAAATGTACGCGGTTATGGTCAAGGCGATCAGCATATCGTTGTACGCGTCGTAACACCGACGAATTTAACTGAAAATCAAAAAGATATCATTAGAAAATTTGCTGAAGTGAGCGGAAATAAACCGGACGAACAAGAAATGAGCTTTTTCGATAAGGTGAAACGCGCATTTAAAGGCGAGTAAGACGGATAAGGAGTTGGTAGTATTGAAGTGGTCAGAAATTAGCGTCCATACAACAAATGAAGCGGTGGAACCGATCACCAATATTTTGCATGAAGCAGGTGCAAGTGGTGTCGTGATTGAGGACCCGCTTGATTTAGTCAAGGAACGTGAAAATGTATACGGTGAGATCTACCAGCTCGATCCGAATGATTATCCTGAGGAAGGGGTTATCGTCAAAGCCTACCTTCCGATGAATAGCTTTTTGATGGAAACGGTAGATGAGATCAAAGAAGCCATCAACAATCTTCTTCTATACGATATTGACCTTGGACGAAATACACTGTCAATTTGTGAAGTAAACGAAGAAGAATGGGCGACTGCATGGAAGAAATACTATCATCCTGTGAAAATCTCTGAGAAATTTACCATCGTCCCAACATGGGAAGAGTACACACCCGTTCATTCTGATGAATTGATCATCGAAATGGACCCTGGAATGGCATTTGGAACCGGTACACATCCAACAACGGTTCTTTGCATTCAGGCGCTTGAGCGCTATGTGAAGGAAAACGACACGGTGATTGACGTTGGAACAGGATCTGGCATTTTAAGTGTTGCCGCTGCAATGCTCGGTGCAAAAGACATTCATGCATTTGATCTCGACACCGTTGCAGTGGAAAGTGCAAAGCAGAACATCGAATTAAATGGTGTGAGCGACCAAGTAACGGTAAAACAAAACAATTTACTTGATGGGATTTCAGGTGAACGCGATGTGATTGTGGCCAACATCCTTGCAGAGGTCATCTTGCGCTTTACAGATCAAGCGTATGATCTATTGAAGAAAGACGGTTACTTTATTACATCAGGCATTATCGGACAAAAGAAATTACAAGTCAAAACGGCTTTAGAAGAAGCCGGTTTTGAGATTGTTGAAGTGCTGTCAATGGAAGATTGGGTCAGCATTATAGCGAAAAAATAAAGCGAGTAGGTGTCAGGACACGTATGCAACGATATTTTATCGACCTCACAAAAGAAGAAGTGACGGAAAAGGGACACATCGTCATAAAGGGTGAAGATGTTCATCACCTTGCAAACGTCATGCGGATGAAAGCAGGAGAAGACATCCTTTGCTTAACGACAGACGGCTTTGAAGCGCTCAGTAAAATTGATACAATAACAAAGGAAGAAGTGATTTGTCACTTGGAAGGCTGGACGAATCAGAATCGAGAACTTCCGATCAAGGTGACGATTGCAAGCGGTCTGCCAAAAGGGGATAAGCTTGAATGGATTATCCAAAAAGGCACCGAGCTTGGCGCAAGTGCTTTTATTCCGTTTCAAGCGACTCGTTCGATTACAAAACTTGACCAAAAAAAGTCATTAAAAAAACGAGATCGCTGGGAAAAAATTGCGAAAGAAGCTGCCGAGCAGTCTTACCGGAATATCATTCCGCGCGTTCATCCAGTATCAACATTTAAAGAGCTGATTCAACTGGCCGGTGAATTCGATAAATGTGTCGTTGCATACGAAGAATCATCGAAAGAAGGCGAGCAAAGCCGGTTTCAAACGGTGCTCCAACAGATGAAGGGCGGACAAACCTTATTAGTGGTTTTTGGTCCAGAAGGCGGTTTAGCAGAAAAGGAGATTGAAGAACTTGAAGCGCATGGTGCAGTCATTTGCGGGCTTGGACCACGCATTTTAAGAACAGAAACAGCTCCTCTTTACGCGCTTTCTGCTATATCTTATCAAACAGAGTTATTAAGAGGTGAATCATGATGGGAACAGTAGCGTTCCATACACTTGGCTGTAAGGTCAATCACTACGAAACAGAAGCCATCTGGCAACTGTTTAAAGAAGCTGGCTATGAAAGAAAAGATTATGAATCAAAAGCAGACGTATATGTCATTAATACATGTACTGTCACCAATACAGGCGATAAAAAAAGCCGCCAAGTCATTAGAAGAGCCATTCGTCATAATCCGGATGGTGTCATATGTGTAACTGGCTGTTACGCACAAACGTCTCCGGCAGAAATCATGGCGATTCCTGGTGTTGATATTGTGGTTGGCACACAAGACAGACATAAACTGCTTGGTTATATTGAAGAATACAGAAGAGAAAGACAGCCGATCAACGGAGTTGGCAATATCATGAAAGCACGGGTCTTTGAAGAACTAGATGTTCCTGCGTTTACTGACAGAACACGTGCTTCATTAAAAATCCAAGAAGGCTGTAACAATTTCTGTACATTCTGCATTATCCCTTGGGCTCGCGGATTACTGCGTTCTCGCGATCCAGAAGAAGTCATCAATCAAGCGCAGCAGCTTGTCGATGCTGGCTACAAAGAAATTGTATTAACAGGTATTCATACAGGTGGATACGGTGAAGATTTAAAGGATTATAACTTTGCTAAGCTTCTGAAAGAATTAGATGAACGTGTGGCGGGATTAAAACGAATCCGCATTTCATCCATTGAAGCAAGTCAAATTACAGACGAAGTGATTGAAGTGCTCGATCAGTCAGATAAAATTGTGAGACACTTGCACATTCCGCTTCAATCTGGCTCTAATACTGTACTGAAAAGAATGCGCCGTAAATACACAATGGAATTCTTTGCAGAGCGTTTAACGAAGCTCAAAAAAGCATTGCCAGGTCTTGCTGTCACTTCAGATGTGATCGTTGGATTCCCAGGAGAAACAGAAGAAGAATTTATGGAAACTTACAATTTTGTCAAAGACCATCAATTCTCTGAGCTCCATGTGTTCCCTTACAGCAAACGGACAGGTACGCCTGCTGCAAGAATGGAAGATCAAGTAGATGAGAATGTGAAAAACGAACGCGTTCACCGTCTAATCGCTCTTTCTGATCAGCTTGCGAAAGAATATGCATCGGCATATGAAGGCGATGTCTTAGAGATTATTCCAGAAGAATCTTTCAAAGAACAAGACGGAACGCACAATCTGTATGTAGGATATACTGATAACTACATGAAGGTCGTATTTGAAGGAACAGAGGACATGATCGGCCGTTTGGTGAAAGTGAAGATTACGAAAGCAGGTTATCCTTATAACGAAGGACAATTCGTCCGTATAAGTGATGACGTGCAGACGGATCAAGTGAGAATGACCTCATAATGAATGAAAAACCGGCAGCCATTAGGCAAGCCGGTTTCTTTTATGTTGACCGATTCGGAAGAAGGAACAAAATCAAGGCGTAAAAAGGGCGGATGAACGGGAAAAAGAGGAGAGAACTTGCAACATTAAACAGCAGACTAAAGTGCGCAATCTGCTGGGCAGGAGAGCTTGCTAAAAGCGCAACAAACTCTGTGATAAAGGCGAGAAAAGGAAGACATAAAAGAACACCTAGAACATTAAACACGACGTGTGCATACGCGGTTTGGCGGGCTGCATAACCGCCAGAGATAGCAGCCATCACGGCAGTGATACATGTTCCGATATTGGACCCTAAAACAAAGCTAATGCCTTCTTTTAGAGCGACAGTCCCTTCATTCATAAATCCCATCAAAATACCGATACATACAGAGCTTGAATGAACAATCGCGGTGAGAACTGTACCAGAGAGAAGAGCTGTCCAATCGGAGTTCTGCATCATTTCAAGAAAACGCAGTGTCTCTGGCTGACTGGTCATCATACCTGCAATTTTTGAAAAACCTTGAATACAAAAAAAGATCATGCCAAGCCCAAATAAACTTTTTCCTGCATATCGAAAAGACTTCCTGCCCAAAATGATACATAAAAGACCAGCTGCAATCAGAACCCACATAAACACGTCCATCTTAATGGCAATAAATTCTGTCGTAAATGTTGAGCCGATATTCGTTCCAAGAATCATGGGTATGGATTTTTTAAACGTGAGAATGCCTGTACTCACAAAGCCGATAACGATGACCATAAACGCCGAACTGCTTTGAAGAACCCCTGTAAACACAATACTGACCAAGAATGCTTTGACTGGATGATCTGTAAAGAGAAGAAGAGATTTCTCAATACGAGACGACGTGAGCGTCATTAATCCTTTCCTAAGCAAACCCATTGCCCATAAAAAAATGAAAATAAGTGCACAAAAATAAATGATCGCCATCATAGAAAAGTCCTCCTCTTACCAATGAATATATGGACTTGTCTACCTGCTCATGACGAAAATATATTTCCAAATCACTTAGTTGACCTCAACCTAGGCTTATATTATAATGTCTAGGTACATGTTTTGCATGTATATCTTTTTTTAATGCAGTCGATTGGTGTATTCGGAGGGAGGGAAAGAGAATGTCAAAAACGGTCGTTAGAAAAAACGAATCGCTTGAAGATGCTCTTCGTCGCTTTAAACGCAGTGTATCCAAAACTGGAACATTGCAAGAAGCAAGAAAGCGTGAATTTTATGAAAAGCCTAGCGTAAAGCGTAAGAAAAAGTCTGAAGCTGCTAGAAAACGTAAATTCTAAAGAGGGTGGATTTTATGAGTCTTCTTGAGCAATTAAATTCTGATATGAAGCTTTTTATGAAAAACCGAGAGAAAGACAAGCTTCTTGTCATTCGTATGGTAAAGGCTTCACTGCAAAATGAAGCAATAAAGCTTAAGAAAGACAGTTTGACCGGAGATGAGGAACTAACCGTCCTTTCCCGCGAGATTAAGCAACGTAAAGACTCCCTCCATGAATTTTCGAAAGCTAATCGCTTAGATTTAGTAGATAAAGTTCAAAAAGAGATTGACATTTTAGACGTTTATTTACCTGAACAGCTTTCTGAAGAAGAACTGCAGGCGGTTGTGAAAGAAACAATCGCCGAAACCGGTGCTTCATCGAAAGCTGATATGGGTAAAGTGATGAGCGCTATTATGCCAAAAGTAAAAGGTAAAGCTGATGGTGCTGTGATTAACAGACTTGTCAGCGAGCAACTGTCTCAATAAAAAAGTATCCTTCTCATGTTAGAAGGGTACTTTTTTTATGCCTCCATAAACCTGTCATATAAAAATGAAACCTATGATACATTTGTAACGTATGTAAAGGAACGGTAAAATGAAAGAAAGAGAGGGGGGATCACCAAATAGATGAAAAAAATGAAAATTTCTATTGCTCTCTTCAGTTGTTTTATAATATGCTTGTTATTAGGGGTTCAATTGACCGCGAAATCAGCAGATCAGAAAGTTCATGTTATCCCAATTGAAGATACAGTAGAAAAAGGACTTTCTAAATTCATTGAACGATCATTTGAGCAGGCAAAGTCGGAACGGGCGAAGCACATCATTCTCGACATCAATACACCAGGTGGTGCAGTCGATGCGGCGCTTGAAATAGCCGATACCATTCGTGCATCCGATATCCCAGTGACAGCGTTTGTGAATCATAGAGCGCTTTCAGCCGGGGCATTCATTGCCTTAAATGCCGATCAAATTTATATGACCCCAAACGGAAAGATGGGGGCTGCTGCGATTATTGATGGTGAAGGCAACGCTGCCGATCAAAAATCTGAATCTCTATGGCTTGCTGAAATGAGTGACGCTGCTGAAAAGCAGGGGCGTGATCCAAAATATGCTCTTGCGATGGCAGATGTAGATATAGACGCAAAAGAAGCTGGTGCACCAAAAGGAGAATTGCTGACCTTTAACACAGATCGGGCACTTCAGTTCGGTTATGCAGAAGGAGAAGCGAAAAATATGGATGACTTGCTTCAGAAGCTGAACTTAGCAGATGCTTCTGTTCAATACGATGAAGTGAGCTTTGCTGAAAAGGTTGCGCGTTTTCTCACGCATCCGATCGTCATTCCTATCCTTTTATCCATCGCGAGCTTAGGGTTAATTGTTGAATTATATTCTCCCGGCTTTGGGGTCCCAGGCACCATGGGAGTCACAGCGCTTCTTCTATTCTTTTATGGTCATCTCGTGGCAGGTTTTGCAGGATATGAGACATTGTTCCTGTTTTTGGCAGGGATTGTGTTGATCATTCTGGAATTATTTTTGCCAGGGGGAATCGTGGGTGTCATTGGACTAATCTGTGTCGTTGTCAGCTTATTTTTAGCAGCTGGAAGCTTTACAGAAATGGCGATTTCCATCTTGATTGCCACTGCTGTTTCAATCATAGCAGTTATTTTATTGACAAAGGTGTTGGGGAAACGTATGAAATTTTTTAAAAAGTTCATTTTAACCGATTCAACCAATAAAGAAAGTGGTTATGTCTCAAATGAAACAAGAGATGATCTTGTAGGACAAATCGCAGTGACAGCAACAGCACTTCGTCCATCTGGTACGATTGTATTCGGAGACGAGCGCATTGATGTTGTGTCAGAAGGTGCTTTTATCGATAAGGATGAACAAGTAAAAATTGTGAAAGCGGAAGGCTCACGCATTGTCGTGAGGAAAGTATAGATATACTGATTTTATAGGAGGAATAAAATGGATCCATCTACTTTACTATTATTTGTGATTATCGCAGCAGGTTTGATCGTTCTATCGATCTTCTTCACCTTTGTACCGGTGATGCTGTGGATTTCTGCCCTAGCGGCTGGCGTAAGAGTGAGCATTTTTACACTTGTAGGAATGAGGCTTCGCCGAGTGATTCCAAACCGAGTGGTCAACCCGCTCATCAAAGCGCATAAAGCAGGTCTTGATGCGACGATTAACCAATTAGAAAGCCACTATCTTGCAGGTGGTAACGTAGACCGAGTTGTCAACGCACTGATCGCAGCTCAGCGTGCGAATATCGAATTGAACTTTGCTCGCTGTGCGGCAATCGACCTAGCAGGCCGTGACGTACTTGAAGCTGTCCAAATGAGTGTAAACCCTAAAGTCATTGAAACACCATTTATCTCAGGTGTTGCGATGGACGGGATTGAAGTAAAAGCAAAAGCACGTATTACAGTTCGTGCAAACATTGACAGACTTGTCGGTGGTGCAGGGGAAGAAACGATCATTGCTCGTGTAGGTGAAGGGATTGTTTCGACAATCGGTTCATCAGATAATCATAAAAAGGTTCTTGAAAATCCTGATATGATTTCTCAAACGGTTCTTGGTAAAGGATTAGATTCAGGTACAGCATTTGAAATTCTCTCGATTGATATCGCAGATGTTGATATCGGTAAGAATATCGGGGCGATCCTGCAGACAGACCAAGCAGAAGCCGACAAAAACATTGCACAGGCGAAAGCAGAAGAACGCCGCGCGATGGCTGTTGCACAAGAACAAGAAATGCGTGCGAGAGTTGAAGAAATGCGCGCGAAAGTAGTAGAAGCAGAGGCTGAAGTACCACTTGCAATGGCCGAAGCACTACGTGAAGGTAATATTGGAGTTATGGACTACATGAACATTAAGAATATCGATGCTGATACGGATATGAGAGATTCATTTGGCAAAATGACAAAAGGTCCATCTGATAATGAAAACAAATAAGCATCCTCTCACGCTTTAAGGAGGGAGCCCATTGGACATTCTATTTGAAAATCCGTTACTAATAGCGATTATCATCGGTATTATCTCTGCGGTCTTTGGGAAAATCGGTAAACAAGAGGAGAACGAACAAAAGAACCAGCAAAACAAACCGGCTCCTCAGCGTAAACCAGTGCCGCAAAAGCAAACAAAGCAAACGAGTCCAGATTCAGTCGTGACGGATCAGCTGGACGATTTCGGCGATGTACATGATCATGGCGGGATGAAGAAACAAGGTTCACAGTCCTTACAGGATCGTTATACAGCTACACTTGCCGAAATGGAAGAAAGAAAAAGCGAGCTGAATAAAGAGTTTCAATCGCTTGAAAGAGAACTTACAAGGCCAAAGGCAGCATCTGCTGGAATGAAGCCGAAAATGATTGAGAAACTCAACCAAGATACGGTCGTTCAAGGGATGATCCTTGGTGAAGTATTTGGAGAGCCTCGTGCGAAAAAGCCGCATCGAACGATGAAACGACCATATAAAAGATAAAGAAGTAAGCCCCCTCATCCTTAAGGGGGCTTTTTTGTTGTGTAATGGAGACTTTTCTTAGTCAAAATGATGAAACGGCTGTTTTACGGGATTCATTAGCATGATATGAACCGCTGAGGAATAGGATGATATAGAGGCTTTCTCATCAGTCTCACCATCTTTCAGTTTGATCTCATACACATGAGGTGGGAAGGGGTTCTTATTGAATGGGAAAAAGAAAAAATCAACTTAAAGCATGGCTGACAAGAACACTTGAAATCCCTCCGGACGTGATGATGGATCTTCCCCGTATTACGATGGTTGGCAGACTCCATATTTACATAGAGAACCATAAAGGGCTTTTACTTTTCAGTGATCAAGAGGTAAGGCTGATGCTCAAGCAAGGACAGTGCATTATTTCAGGAAAAGACTTTGTGATTAAAACGATTTTGCCAGAAGAGATCTTATTAGAGGGGAAAATCGATGAGGTCCGTTATATTGATTCTTAACTGACGGAGGGGAGAAACGTGAAGAACAAATGGTTTTCCTATTTTATTGGCAGAGTGGAAGTGGAGATAAGAGGAAGCGGTATTGAGCGGCTAATCAATGAGTGCACGAGACAGGGGATCACAATTTTTCAAGTGAGCCGCCGTCAAGACAGCGTGCGCTTATTTATTCGCCTCTCAGATGTACATGCCTTTAGAAAAGTGCGCAGACATCATGAGGTGAAATGTTCGTTTCATCAAAAGAAAGGGTTCCCGTTTCTTCTTCTATGGTCGAGAAGAAATATTGGCTTCACCCTCGGGATGGCTTTTTTCCTAGTGACGATATTGGCTCTTTCAAATATGGTGTGGAAAATTGAGATTAAAGGTGCGAATCCAGAAACAGAACACCAAATGAGAAAGCATCTGGACGAAATAGGGGTACAAAAAGGGCGTTTTCAGTTTCTCATGGGGACACCTGAAAAAATACAAAAGTCATTGACGACCAATATTCAGAGCATTACATGGGTCGGAGTTGAACTGAACGGAACGACGTTTCAAATGAAAGTGGTCGAAAAAAATGAACCTGAAAAGGAGAAATATACAAGTCCTCAGCACATCGTTGCCAAGAAAAAGGCGGTTATCACGAGAATGTATGTAGAAAAGGGAGAACCGCTTGCCCAGGTCGATGAGCATGTGAAAAAAGGGCAGATGCTCGTCTCAGGTTTAATTGGGAGTGAAGATCAGAAAAAAACGGTCGGAGCTAAAGCGAAAATCTATGGTGAAACATGGTACCGATCTGAAGTTTCTGTCCCTCTTCGAACATCTTTTGATGTCTTTACGGGTAAAATGAAGACAAAGCACAAGCTCTCCTTGTTTGGAGGCTCCATCCCATTTTGGGGATTTTCCTTTAAAAAAGATGATTTTCAGCAGCCGAAAATAGAAACAGAAGTTCATCCGCTTCATTTTTTGAATATGCAATTGCCGTTCTCCTATGAAAAGGAAATCACACGAGAAAGTGAAAAAATAAATCGAGAATACACAAATAAAGAAGCGGTTCAAGCAGGGATTAAAATGGGTAAAAAAGAATTAGAAGAAAAGCTAGGTCAAACAGGTGAGGTGAAAAGTGAAAAAGTTTTGCACGAGACAACAGGGAATGGTAAAGTTAAGTTAATCATCCTTTACCAAGTAATAGAAGATATTGTTCAACCAACACCTATTGTTCAGGGAGACTAGAGAATGACAGAACATTTACTTGAGATTCAACAAAAATTGGATAGCCCAAACGAAGCCATTGCTTTATTTGGCAATCAAGATGCTTATCTGAAACTGATGGAAAACGAGCTGAATGTCTCCATTATCACACGTGGAGAGAAAGTGTATGTTTCTGGTCAGGAAGCATCAAGAGATACTGTGAGCCGTTTGATTACATCTCTCTTACATCTCATTCGTAAAGGAATTGAGATTTCTGAGCGGGATGTCGTCTATGCCATTAAAATGGCGCAAAAAGACAAGCTCAATTATTTTGAAAATATGTATGAAGATGAAATTACGAAAAATGCCAAAGGCAAGTCGATCAGAGTCAAAACGATCGGCCAGCGTGAATATGCTGCGGCAATGAAAAAAGATGATCTGGTCTTTGGGATTGGACCTGCTGGTACAGGTAAAACGTATTTAGCAGTGGTCAACGCCGTACATGCCCTGAAAAATGGACATGTCAAACGGATTATCCTGACAAGGCCAGCTGTTGAAGCAGGAGAAAGTCTTGGCTTTTTGCCAGGAGATTTAAAAGAAAAAGTCGATCCTTATTTAAGACCGCTATATGATGCTTTGCACGATGTGCTTGGTAGTGATCATACGGAACGTTTAATTGAGCGCGGAGTGATTGAAATTGCCCCTCTTGCCTATATGAGAGGGCGGACGCTTGATGATGCATTTGTGATTTTAGATGAAGCGCAGAATACAACGCCAGCTCAAATGAAAATGTTTTTGACGAGACTAGGCTTTGGTTCTAAAATGGTCATTACAGGAGATATTACACAAATTGATTTGCCTAAAGGTATGCAGTCAGGCCTTGCAGCTGCAAAGGACATGCTTGCTGAGATCAAGGGTATCTCATTCATTGAATTAGATCAGACAGATGTGGTCAGACACCCGCTTGTGGCGAAGATCATTGGAGCATACGAAAAGCAAAAATGAACTGAGTGACCCGATCGCCTTAATCGGGTCATTTTGTTTCGATCGTGGTTTAAAGTAAAAAAGGAGGTACTTTCCTTGAGAAAGAATCAGAAAGGCAGTAAGCGCAAAAGGCTGCTGTCTAAAAAAGAACCTCAGAAAATGGAGCGCTCACGCTATTTAAACGTACTGCTATACGCTGGTTTAGCGGCCATCCTGTTTGTGGTGCTCTTCTTCCATGTAAAGCCTGAATCGCTCGACCTAGATTTGTTTTCAGTGAGCGAACAGACCATCTATTCTCCGTCTACCGTTGATGACCAAGAAGCAACAGAAGAAAAGAAACAAGAAGCAACGGATCAAGTGGAAGACCAATATACACTCAAAAAAGCGTATTCTGATAATCGTGTTGACCTCATTTCATCCCTCTTTGAAGCCATTAAAGAAGAGAAGAAAGCAGCAGCTGATGACAAAGAGAACCCGCCAACAGATCAAGAGATGGTGAAGCGTGTAAAAGAGAAACTCACAACCGATATGCAGGAAGCTGTTTCGGATCAATCGATTAAAGCGCTGCTCCAAGCAAGTGACGAAAATCTTTCTTTTACAAAAGATTCCATCATCACAGTGGTCAATTCTCTCATGAGTAAAGAAATCACAGCTTCTAAGCTGCAAGATGAAAAGAAACAAGTGAAAGCAGAGCTTGAAAACAATTCGATTCCGTCAAAATATTTAAATGCAGCGAAAGAAATTGGTGAATTTGCGATTATTCCAAACTATGTATTTGACCCGGTCGCAACAGAGAAGAAAAGACAAGAAGCAGCTGATAATATCCAGCCGGTTCAAATTAAGCAAGGGCAAATTTTAGTGGAAGAAGGAGAGCTCATTGACCGCGAAGTGTATCGTAAATTAGAACTGACCGGCCTTTTAAACAGCTCCAATTTGTTTAAGCCTGTAAGCGGTCTTATCATCTTAATTGGTCTCTTCTTAGCGGCGATTGTCCACTCACTGGAATCGAGGAAAAAGTCGCTCGTCCATAAGAATAAATCGTTACTGCTGTACTCGCTTATTTTCACCATTATTTTAATCATCATGGAAGTATTCAGTCTCTTCCAGGAAACCAAATATACAACCATCGGCTACGTCGTGCCTGTGGCACTTGGCACGATGCTGATTAAGCTGCTGATCAATGAGCGGCTGGCGATCTTCTCCGGCCTTGTATTTGCCCTTTGCGGCAGTATGATGTTTAATCAAGGAGTAACAGGCGTCTTTAACTATGTCATCTGTGCTTATTATTTAATAAGCGGGATGGCGGGGATTTTATTTTTGAGAAAACATAATGCGAGATCAAAAATTTTGCAGGCGGGGCTTTGGGTAGCTTTGGTGAATGTACTTGTTGTGCTGTCCATTATGCTGATTCAAAATTCTTCTCCATCAGGGCTTGAAATAGGTGTGAACCTCATCATGGCGATTGTGTCAGGGTTTGCATCGGCTATTTTGGTTATTGGGTTAATGCCAGTCTTTGAGAGCATGTTTGGCATTCTTTCGACCATGAAGCTTATTGAATTATCGAACCCGAATCATCCGCTGCTGAAAAAGATCTTAACAGAGACGCCAGGTACATATCATCATAGTGTCATGGTGGCGAATTTAGCGGATGCTGCATGTGAAGCAGTCGGTGCAAATGGATTGTTAGCAAGGGTTGGAGCTTATTATCATGACATTGGAAAAACGAAAAGACCACAATACTTTATTGAAAACCAAATGAACATTGATAATCCGCACGACAAGCTTTCTCCTCAGCTGAGCAAGAATATTATTATTGCCCATACGACAGATGGTGCTGAAATGCTGAGAGAAAAGAAGTTTCCAGAGGAACTTGTGGACATTGCAGAACAGCATCACGGAAAGTCCTTGCTGAAGTTCTTTTACTATAAGGCAAAAGAACGGGATGATCAGGTGACAGAAGAAGAATTTCGTTATCCTGGTCCAAAACCGCAATCGAAAGAAGCGGCCATTATTTCTGTAGCTGACAGCGTGGAGGCGGCGGTTCGTTCGATGCATAATCCAAACCCTGAGCGGATTGAAAAGCTTGTGAAGGGCATCATTTCAGATAAGATGCAGGATGGACAATTTAGTGAATGTGATCTGACATTTAAAGAATTAAATATTATTAGCCAAACAATTTGTACAACATTAAAGGGGATTTTCCATTCTCGGATTGAATATCCAGATGCCCCGAAGCAGAAGGTGAAGTAAATGACATTGTTAATCGATTTAATAGATGAAACAGGACAAGTATCGAAAGAGCAGCTTGAAGAAGTGGAAAAGCTTCTTCAATTTGCTGCGGATGCTCTTGAAGTAAAAGATCAAGCAGAAGTATCAGTATCGATCGTTTCAAATGAAGAAATTCATCAAATTAATAAAGAATACCGAGGAAAAGATGCACCAACAGATGTGATTTCATTTGCCCTTGAGGAAGAAGGCGAAGGGGAAATTGAAATCATTGGAGCTGATGACATTCCGCCTGTACTTGGTGACATTATCATTAGTGTTGATCGTACGAAAGAGCAAGCAGAGGAATATGGACATTCCTTCATGAGAGAGCTAGGATTTTTAACGATTCATGGTTTTCTTCATTTGCTTGGTTATGATCATATGACAGAAGAAGATGAAAAAGAAATGTTCGCCAAACAGACAAAAATCTTGGATGATTATGGCCTTTCGAGATCATCGTAAGAAGCGAACGCCGCTTGTCCGTTTTTTTCGGAGTTTTTATTATGCATTTAGAGGAATATGGCGAACTTTCTTGAATGAACGGAATTTTCGGTTTCACACAGTCGCAGCCATCATCGTGGTGATTTGCGGCTTTTGGTTTCACATTCATCCGGTTGAATGGATGATCATTCTGCTTTTATGCGGCGGGATGTTTGCGTTAGAACTTGTGAATACAGCGATTGAACATACAGTAGATCTTTTCACAGAAGAGAAGCATCCTCTTGCTGAGAGAGCGAAGGACGCGGCAGCAGGCGCTGTTTGCGTTTACGCCGCCATTTCGGTTATGATTGGGTTGATGATCTTCTTACCGAAGATCATGCAATAGAACAATATTACTATTTATTAACATTTTTAGAAATGGGCGTGAAAATGTCACGTGAATTATGTAAAATATAAATGTGACAGTGGTACCATTTCTTCTGAAAGTGGGAACTAGAATGAACAAACAAGAGTTGATTTCAGAAGCAGTCAAAGCAAGAGATTTTGCATATGTACCCTATTCTAAATTCAAAGTCGGTGCAGCATTATTATCGCATGACGGAAAAGTGTATGGCGGCTGCAATATTGAAAATGCAGCATATGGTATGTGTAATTGTGCGGAAAGAACAGCACTTTTTAAAGCGTACTCAGAGGGCATCACATCTTTTCAAATGCTTGCAGTAGTGGCTGATACAGATCGGCCTGTTTCACCATGCGGCGCATGCAGACAGGTCATTTCAGAGCTATGTGCACCTGATATGCCAGTGATTCTAACGAACTTAAAAGGTCATATATACGAAACGACAGTAAACGAACTATTGCCAGGCGCATTTTCACCGGAGGATTTAAATGACTAACGAAAGCTTCAAATCAGGATTTGTATCAATTATTGGAAGACCAAATGTAGGGAAATCGACCTTTCTTAATCGTGTAATTGGACAAAAGATTGCGATTATGAGTGATAAGCCTCAAACGACTCGAAACAAAGTGCAAGGTGTTCTGACAACGAACACGTCACAAACGATTTTTATCGATACACCAGGAATTCATAAACCGAAGCACAAACTTGGCGATTTTATGATGAGGGTGGCTCAAAATACACTCAAGGAAGTCGACCTGATCTTGTTTATGATCAACGCACAGGAAGGCTATGGAAAAGGTGATGAATTCATCATTGAACGACTAAAGCAAACATCGACACCGGTGTTCCTTGTCGTCAATAAAATTGACCAAATTCATCCGGATGAACTGTTCCTTTTAATTGATGAATACCGTACACGTTACCCATTTAAGGAAATTGTGCCAATTTCAGCACTTGAAGGCAACAACATTGATACGCTTCTTCAGCAAATTGAAGGTTATCTTCCAGAAGGCCCTCAATTTTATCCGGCAGATCAAGTAACAGATCACCCAGAGCGATTTATTATTTCTGAATTAATTCGTGAAAAAGTGCTGCATTTAACGAGAGAAGAGATCCCTCACAGTATTGCGGTTGCAATTGAATCGATCAAGCCAGATGAAAACGGCAAGATTCATGTTGCAGCGACCATCGTCGTAGAACGTGATTCACAAAAAGGGATTGTGATTGGTAAGCGCGGCAGCTTATTAAAAGAAGTGGGACAAAAAGCGCGCAGAGACATTGAAGCACTTTTAGGCTCAAAGGTGTATTTAGAGCTTTGGGTAAAAGTGCAGAAGGACTGGCGTAATAAATCCACACATCTTCGTGATTTCGGATTTAGAGAAGACGAATATTAAAAACCGATACAGTTGTTAGTAGATCTGACAATGGTGCGGTTCGATTAGTAAAAATTGTTTATCATGAAATGGAGGTAGCCTGGTCAAGATAAAATTAATATGTTGGATGTAGCGTTGCTGCTTCTAATAAAGAAAGGTGGGGTTTTTATGTTGAATTTTACATGGAACGTATTTTCACAAACAGGAAGCGTTGACACGTATCTGCTTTTCAAAGAGTTAGAAAAGGAGAACCTGGAAAGACCCGATGTACTTGAAGAAGAAATAGCACGACTTGATTTTCCAATCTTATAATTCTTGACCCCCTCCAATGCTCGGAGTGTAGACAAATGCTCATTAAAAGTGAAGGAATCGTCCTTAGAACAACAGATTATGGCGAAACAAACAAAATTGTCACGCTGCTCACTAGAGAACATGGGAAAATTGGTGTGATGGCAAGAGGCGCTAAGAAATCGAACAGCCGCCTGTCAGCCATAAGCCAGCCGTTTTTATACGGAACCTTCCTGATCCAATCATCAACAGGACTTGGAACGCTCCAGCAAGGTGAAATGATGGAAAGCATGCGAACCATTCGGGAAGATTTATTTCTGACTGCATATGCCGCATATATGACAGAATTACTTGATAAAGGAACAGAAGAAAAGAAGCCAAACCCTTACTTGTTTGAACTTCTTCTTCAATCTTTACGCCATCTCAATGAAGGCACAGATGCTGATATTATTTTATTTATCGTAGAGGTTAAAATGCTGTCAGTGATGGGGTTGAAGCCTGAACTGGACCAATGTGTACACTGCGGTCAAAAAGAAGGGCAGTTCCATTTCTCAATTAGAGATAACGGATTCATCTGTAGGCAATGCTTTTCTAAAGATCCATATAAACTGCCCTTATCCCCAGCAGCAGCAAGACTGCTCCGTTTGTTTCATTATTTTGATTTATCAAGGCTTGGTCAGGTTGACGTGAAACCACAGACGAAACAAGAAATTCGTCAAGTGCTCGATCATTATTATGAAGAGTATTCAGGTCTTTATTTAAAATCAAAAAAATTCATGAATCAAATGGAATCCATGAAAAAGCTAATGGACGGTGAAAACAAAAGTTGACATCTCTCGTGACTTTTTGTAAGATCATCTAAGATCAAATATGTTGCATTGACAGAAAGAAGTACTTACGTATCAGCCATAAAAGCGACCTTAGGGCGGTGTGAGCTAAGGATGGACACGTAACGAAAGGCATTCTTGAGCAACGTAAAACAAAGCGGCTGGGTGCTACGACACCAGCAAATAGGGTGGAACCGCGGGAAAAACTCTCGTCCCTATGTTTGCAAGGAACCTTGTGAGCATAGAGACGGGAGTTTTTGTGTTTTGCAAAAAGGTTCTAGGCCCCACCGCCATACATAGCGGATGGTGTAAAAAAGATGGAGGTGCGATCATTGAATATTCAAGACATGATTTTGACACTGCAAAAGCATTGGTCAAATGAAGGCTGCGTATTAATGCAGGCATATGACACAGAAAAAGGTGCTGGAACGATGAGTCCATACACGTTCCTCAGAAGCATTGGGCCAGAGCCATGGAAGGTAGCTTATGTAGAACCTTCAAGACGCCCGGCTGACGGCAGATATGGAGAAAACCCAAACAGATTGTATCAACATCATCAATTTCAAGTGATCATTAAGCCATCACCTGACAATATTCAAGAACTGTATCTAGAATCATTGAAGGCGCTTGGCATTGACCCGCTGAAACATGATATTCGTTTTGTTGAAGACAACTGGGAAAACCCATCTCTTGGCTGCGCAGGACTTGGCTGGGAAGTTTGGCTTGATGGAATGGAAATTACGCAATTTACGTATTTCCAGCAAGTCGGCGGTTTAGAATGTAAGCCAGTTTCTGTTGAAATCACATACGGAATTGAGCGCCTTGCTTCTTACATTCAGGACAAAGAAAATGTGTTTGACCTTGAATGGACAGATGGCTTTACTGTAAGAGATTTATTCTTAATGGCTGAATACGAGCATTCTGTGTATACGTTTGAAACATCTAATACGGATATGCTGTTCGATTTATTTACAACATATGAAAAAGAAGCACATAGCCAAATGGACAAAGGACTTGTTCACCCGGCATATGATTATGTACTCAAATGTTCTCACACCTTTAACCTGCTTGATGCCAAAGGCGCGATTTCTGTGACTGAGCGAACAGGTTATATCGGAAGAGTACGTCAGTTAGCGAGAAAAGTAGCCAAAACATATTACGAAGAACGAGAAAAACTAGGATTCCCTATGCTAAAAGAGGAGGCGGCTTCTCATGAATAAACAAGATGTATTACTTGAAATCGGCTTAGAAGAGATGCCGGCTCGTTTCATGCCAGAAAGCACAAAGCAGCTAGGTGACAAAGTAAAAGCTTGGTTCGTAGCGCAAAATATTTCATTCGAAGACGTTGCTTTATTTAATTCACCAAGACGTCTAGCTGTACTCGTTAAAGGTGTTGCAGAAAAACAAGAGGACATCAAAGAAGAAGCAAAAGGACCGGCTAAAAAGATTGCTCAAGATGCTGAAGGCAATTGGACAAAAGCTGCCGAAGGTTTTGCCCGCGGACAAGGCGCTTCAACTGATGATCTGTATTTCAAAGACATCAAAGGTGTGGATTATGTCCATGTCCAAAAGTTTCAAGAAGGTAAGCAAGTCAAAGACCTTCTTCCAGCATTGGGGGACATTGCCGCTTCATTGAGTTTTCCAAAGAACATGAGATGGGGAAGCGAGGATTTACGCTATATCCGTCCAATTAAATGGATTGTTTGTTTATTTGGTCAAGAGATCATCCCTGTCGAAATTGCAGGAGTGAAAAGCGGACGGGAGACTAGAGGACATCGTTTCCTAGGAACGACAGCCAGCATTGACACACCAGCTTCTTATGAGCAAACATTAAGAGATCAATTTGTCATTGTAGATTCAGATAAAAGAAAACAATTAATTACTGAGCAATTACATGCCCTTTCTTCCGAAAAAGGCTGGGTCATTCCAGTTGATCCTGAGCTTCTAGAAGAAGTGAACGATCTTGTTGAATATCCAACCGTTCTATTTGGTTCTTTTGAAGAAGAATTTCTTGCGCTGCCAGAAGAAGTGCTTGTCACGACAATGAAAGAGCATCAGCGTTATTTCCCTGTGAAAAATGAACAAGGGGAATTACTGCCGCACTTTATTACGGTCAGAAATGGAAACAGTGAGGCACTTGAAAATGTGGCAAGAGGGAACGAAAAGGTCCTTCGCGCACGTTTATCAGATGCGGCATTTTTCTATAAAGAAGACGAAAAACTCGTCATTGAAGACAACATTCAAAAGCTTGATAAAGTCGTATTCCATGAGAAACTTGGCACGATTGGCGACAAGCTGAAAAGAGTAACAGACATTGCCGTCCGCCTAGCAGATCATGTGGGTGCAGATGAAGAAACGTCTAAACGCGCTGCAAGAGCAGCCAGTATTTCTAAATTTGACCTTGTGACTCAGATGGTCTATGAATTCCCAGAACTGCAAGGAATCATGGGTGAAAAATATGCTAGAGCACTTGGCGAGCATGAAGAAGTGGCAAAGAGTATCAACGAGCACTACATGCCGCGCTTTGCCGGTGACGATGCGCCGTCAACACTTATTGGGGCGATTGTTGCAGTGGCGGATAAGCTAGATTCTATTTGTTCATTCTTCTCAATTGATGTCATTCCAACAGGCTCTCAAGATCCTTATGGATTAAGAAGACAAGCGAGCGGTATCGTTCAAATCCTGCTAGACCGCCAATGGAATCTTTCATTTAAAGAGCTTTTAGCACTAGCTCAAGTAGAGACAAAACATGAAGCGGCTCTCATTGAATTTTTAACACACCGTTTGAAATATGTTCTCCAAGCAGAACATATCCGTCATGACGTGGTGGAAGCAGTCCTTGATGTTGAAAATATTGAACCATATGCGGTTGTGAAAAAAGCGGCTGTTCTTGAAGAGAGCGTGAAACAGGAGAGTTTCAAAGAAACGGCTGAGGCACTAGGCCGCGTCATTTCAATCAGTAAAAAAGGGGAAGACGCACAGATTCAGCCTGAACTGTTTGAAAATGAACACGAACAAAAGCTATTTGAAGCGTATCAGCAAGCGGAAAAAGCCGTCAACGAGTATATGGCAAAAGGTCAGTACCAATCAGCACTTGAAGCGCTAGATACATTAAAAGCACCAATTGTTCATTATTTCGACCATACCATGGTTCATGCCGATGATGAAAAACTGAAACAAAATCGTTTGGCACAAATGGTCAAACTTGCAAAAGTCATTCAATCATTTGCGAATATGAACAATTTAATTGTAAAATAAATACCTAAGAACGGTTGCCTTTTTCGAAGGGCAATCGTTTTTTACTCATTTAATTCACGGTTTTTGAGTGGATTTTTGTTTCATTCGGACGAAGATGCGCTATAATATGATGAGTTATGAAATTGATATACATAAAGTAAGGATTCGCTCTCTCTATTTAAAGGTGGTGAGTACAATCGAGTTAAATAAACGGCAAGAGCAGATTTTACAGATTGTCAAAGAGAATGGTCCGATCACTGGAGAGCATATCGCCGATCGGCTGAACTTAACAAGGGCTACCCTCAGACCGGATTTAGCCATTTTAACGATGTCTGGCTTTTTAGAAGCAAGACCAAGGGTCGGCTACTTTTTTACAGGCAAAACAGGCACGCAGCTTCTGGCAGATAAGCTGAAAAAACTTCAAGTGAAAGATTTTCAGTCCATTCCGGTCGTGATACACGAGAATGTTTCGGTTTATGATGCGATTTGTACGATGTTTTTAGAGGATGTGGGCACATTATTCGTTGTGGACGATCACTCTATTTTAACAGGCGTGTTATCAAGAAAAGACCTCCTTCGAGCAAGTATTGGGAAACAAGAGCTTCCATCTATACCTGTCCATATTATTATGACAAGAATGCCGAACATTACCGTTTGCCGCAAAGAAGATTTTATTATGGATGTGGCCAAGCACTTGATTGAAAAGCAAATAGATGCACTTCCTGTTATAAAAGATACGGATAAAGGCTTTGAAGTGGTCGGCAGAATTACGAAAACAAACATGACGAAAATACTTGTTAGCTTATCAGAGAACGAAATTATCTAATTACAGAAGACTGCGAGGGGATGTTATGAGTAATCGCGTAATTTTTGTTGTATCAGATTCAGTAGGAGAAACGGCAGAGCTCGTGGTCAAAGCGGCACTTAGCCAATTTGATGGCGGCTCATCTGACCATTCAAATATTAGAAGAATCCCATATGTAGAGGATGTTGGTACGATTAAAGAAGTCATTTCACTGGCGAAAGCAGATAATGGGATCGTCTGCTTTACTCTTGTTGTGCCAGAAATGCGCCAATTCTTAATAGAAGAAGCAGAAGCGAATGGCGTCGTGTACTATGACATTATCGGTCCACTTATTGATAAAATGGAGACGGCATATGGAAATGAAGCGAAACATGAGCCAGGTCGTGTACGTCAATTAGATGAGGACTATTTTAAAAAGGTAGAAGCCATTGAGTTCGCTGTGAAATATGATGATGGCCGGGACCCAAGAGGTATTCTAAAGGCTGATATTGTGCTGATTGGTGTATCACGTACGTCTAAGACACCACTTTCTCAATACTTAGCACATAAACGCTTGAAGGTAGCAAACGTTCCGATTGTTCCTGAAGTTGATCCGCCAGAGGAGTTATTCTCAGTTGATCCAAAAAAATGCATCGGCCTGAAAATTAGTCCAGACAAACTAAATCATATCCGTAAAGAACGTTTAAAATCACTCGGTTTAAATGACCGTGCCATTTATGCGAATATCGAGCGGATTAAAGAGGAACTAGAATATTTTGAAAAAGTGGTTGACCGCATTAACTGTCAAGTTGTTGATGTATCGAATAAAGCAGTTGAGGAGACAGCAAATGTCATTCATCAAATGCTGACCAAAAGAGGTTCCGAATAAACTCAGGATGCTCCTCCTGGGTTTTTCCTATGGTGGGAAACGGGTAAACAAAAACAATAGCATATTTGCTGCATTTGTATTATAATAAAAAATTGTGATAAAATGATTGATTTTAGGTTTAAGTTAAGTCAAGAACGAATAAACTAATATTGGCAGAAGTCAAGTGATTCTGAACATAACTTTTCGACAAAATGAGTTTTACTGTTGATTGCTTTATGGGGGAAAAGTATGGTCTTTTTGCTTCTCTAAAGCAGGAATAAGGTGGAGGGATGGAGAATTAGTCACCTGAATGAACGTAAAAAAGAAAGGACGATTTATGTCGATGCAGATGCTTGTCCTGTAAAAGACGAAATCCTTTCTGTCGCATCTCAATTTCAAGTACCTGTGACTTTCATTGCTTCATATGAGCATTTTCAAACCAAACGATCACCACTTGAAGATTGGCGGTTTGTTGATACACATAAGGAAGCAGCAGATTTAGTCATTGCGAACTTAGCTGTCAAGCACGATATTGTTGTCACCCAGGATATTGGTCTGGCCTCCTTACTGCTTCCAAGACAAGTCATTGTTCTGTCTGAAAGAGGACGAATGTACACAAACGAAACAATTGATTTTGATTTGGAACGCAGGCATGTTTCCAGTAAACAGCGAAGAAAAGGTGTATACGGAAAAGGTCCCAAAAAGCTTTTAGAAGAGGATAAAAAGCGATTTATTGCCCAACTACAAAAAATCCTGTCGAATCATGAAGGATTTTTGAATTAAAAGGCGAATAATGTACGACGGAGTGTTATTAGGATGAGCAAACGTATACCAGATGAACTTTTGGAGCAAATCCAAAAAAACGCAGACATTGTCGAAGTGATTGGAGAATACGTACAGCTTAGAAAACAAGGTCGGAATTACTTCGGTCTTTGTCCATTCCATGGTGAAAATACTCCTTCATTCTCTGTTTCAGCAGATAAGCAAATCTTCCATTGTTTTGGCTGTGGTGCAGGAGGCAATGTATTTTCGTTCCTCAGACAAATGGAAGGCTACTCATTTATTGAAGCCGTTTCACATGTTGCTGATAAGTACCATATTGATTTGCCGGATCATGTAGCGAATGCGCAGATCAGTTCCTCACAGCAAGAGGATACAGCAGATCATAAAATGATTGAGGCGCATGAGCTTCTTAAGAAATTTTACCACCATTTGCTGGTAAATACAAAGGAAGGTCAAAACGCACTCGATTATTTAAGGTCCAGGGGCTTTACGGATGAAACAATTGCCAAGTTTGAGATCGGGTATGCTCTCGACTCGTGGGATTTCGTGACCAAGTTTTTAGAAAAACGAGGGTTTGATCCTGCGATGATGGAGAAGGCTGGTCTTTTGATTCAACGAGAAAACGGCACAGGTTTTTTTGACCGCTTTAGAGATCGTGTCATGTTTCCAATTCATGATCATCACGGGACGGTCGTCGCTTTTTCTGGAAGATCACTTGGTGATCAGCAGCCAAAGTATATGAATAGTCCTGAAACGCCACTTTTTCATAAAAGTAAGCTGCTTTATCACTTTCATGACGCGCGTATGCATATTAGAAAACGCGAACGTGCAGTCCTTTTCGAAGGATTTGCTGACGTCATCTCGGCTGTCACAAGTGGTGTTGGCGAAAGTGTTGCAACAATGGGTACGTCTTTAACAGAAGAGCACGTAAAGCTTCTTAGGCGGAACGTTGAAGAGATCATTTTATGTTATGACTCTGACACGGCCGGGTATGAAGCGACCATGAAAGCATCAGATTTGCTTGGAAAAAGAGGATGTAAAGTTCGCGTTGCCATGATACCAGATGGACTTGATCCAGATGATTACATTCGTAAATATGGCGGCGAGAAATTTAGGAATGACATCATAGATGCAAGTGTGACATTAATGACATTTAAGATGAATTTTTTCCGAAGAGGAAAGAATTTGTCTGACGAAGGAGACCGCCTGACTTACATGAAGCAGGTTCTCCGAGAAATCAGCCGATTAAACGGTTCCTTGGAACAAGAGATTTACATGAAGCAGCTGGCCGGGGAGTTCTCCATTTCACTTGACTCATTAAAGGAGCAATTGGAGCTTTTTGAAAAGCAGCAGCGACAAGAGGCCAAGAGCTCGCAAGAAGAAAATGGGCTTGAAAAGCGGCGTGCACATCTGTCAACACAGGTAAGACGAAAACGTCTAAGGCCGGCATATGAAAACGCAGAGCGAATGCTCCTTGCACATATGTTGAAAAATGATGACGTGATCCGAAAAGTGCTTGATAGGATAGGGTTTGAATTTAATATAGATTCGCACAGAGCGCTGGCAACATACATTTATGCATTGTATGAAGAAGGCAAGGAGCCGACCCCGCAGCATCTGATGAACCGTATAGAAGATGATGTGATCAATCAGCTCCTGACGGATATTTTCATGATTCAAGTTGGAGACGAACTAAGTGAAGCTGAATTAAGTGATTATGTAAAAAAAGTGTTGAATCATCGGAATTTGTCAATGATAAAGGAAAAAGAACTAGAACGTGCAGAGGCGGAGAGGCAAAAAGATTTCTTCAAAGCGGCAACACTTGCAAAAGAAATTATTCAGTTGAACCGTTCGCTGAAGTAATACGTCTACTATTTATGACAAGACTTACGGCTGGCAATGAATCCTTTAATGGGAGGAGCATAAGACCGCAAGCATCTTGCCTTCATCATTATTTATTTTATTCCTATTTGCTCATTCTGTTTGATAGAGAGAGAAAGGCAGAGCAGAAGCAAATCGCAAGTTACTTTAGAATTCGTTGCAAGCTTTGGAAGGAGGGATCCATAATGGCTGATAAACAAGCCCACGAAACTGAAACTGAATTAACCTTTGAACAGGTGAGAGATAAGCTCACTGAAACGGGTAAAAAACGGGGCGTTTTAACATACGAAGAAATTGCAGAGCGTATGTCTAGCTTTGAAATTGAATCAGACCAGATGGATGAATACTATGAATACTTAGGCGAACAGGGTGTAGAACTCATCAGTGAAAACGAAGAGACTGAAGACCCAAATGTTCAGCAGCTGGCTAAGGCAGAAGAGGAATTTGACCTGAATGATTTAAGCGTACCACCAGGTGTCAAAATTAATGATCCTGTTCGTATGTACTTAAAAGAGATCGGGCGCGTCAATTTGCTATCTGCGAAAGAAGAGATTACGTATGCTCAAAAGATTGAAGAAGGCGATGAGGAATCAAAAAGAAGATTAGCGGAAGCGAACCTTCGTCTTGTTGTCAGCATTGCGAAACGTTATGTTGGTCGTGGTATGCTGTTCCTTGACTTAATTCAAGAAGGAAACATGGGGCTCATGAAGGCGGTTGAGAAGTTTGATTACCGCAAAGGATACAAATTCTCAACATATGCGACTTGGTGGATTAGACAGGCGATCACACGTGCGATTGCCGATCAGGCGAGAACAATCCGGATCCCGGTTCATATGGTGGAAACCATTAATAAATTAATCCGTGTCCAAAGACAGCTTCTACAAGATCTAGGTAGAGAACCAACGCCAGAAGAAATTGCGGAAGACATGGATTTAACACCAGAGAAAGTAAGAGAAATTCTTAAAATTGCGCAAGAGCCAGTATCTTTAGAAACACCTATTGGTGAGGAAGATGACTCGCATCTTGGTGATTTTATCGAAGACCAAGAGGCGACTTCTCCATCAGACCATGCTGCCTATGAGCTCTTAAAAGAGCAGCTTGAAGATGTATTAGATACGCTAACGGACCGTGAAGAAAATGTGCTGAGACTGCGTTTCGGACTAGATGACGGAAGAACACGCACATTAGAAGAGGTAGGAAAGGTTTTTGGCGTAACAAGAGAGCGTATTCGCCAAATTGAAGCGAAAGCTCTTCGTAAATTAAGACACCCAAGCAGAAGTAAACGATTAAAAGACTTCTTAGAATAGAAACCGGACGGATCTTGAGAGAGATCCGTTCTTTCTTCATCAAAATGAAAACGCTTTTTTGATCTGATTATATTTTACTGAATAACAAATGAATTTGCAACGTTCTTAGAGAAAAGATGTATAAAAAATACATCTAAATGTGCTGAAGGCTTCTTTTCTCATTTTGAATCATTTTTGTCTAATCTGTGAACTTGACCAAAGTTTTGTATCATAATTCGTTTACTTTTTGTAAAATTAAAGTAGAATTAGAATTGTTTGCATAGTCTCAAAGGGGTTTTTCACAAAGGGGAGGATGAAAGAAATGAAACGGAATCCACTTATACCATTCTTATTGATTGCCATTTTAGGTATTGGACTCACTTTTTTCTTATCAATGAAGGGGCTGAAAGATGAAGACAAAATTGCCTCTGGGGGCAAAGAGCAAAAGCAAGAAGAGACCGCAAATGCAACGCCGGAAGAATTGTATAAGCAGAACTGTATTAGCTGTCATGGGGAAAACTACGAAGGTGGCGCTGGTCCTGCATTAAAAGGTGTTGGCGACAAGCTTGAAGTAGCAGACATCAAGAAGAAAATTCAAGAAGGCGGAAATGGGATGCCGGGCGGGCTAATTCCGAATGAAAAGCTCGATGAAATGTCAGAATGGGTATCCAAAATTAAATAATAAAGCGCAAAAAGCTCTTTTTCATCAGAAGAGCTTTTTTCATTTGAAAACGACTTTTAAAAAGTCCATAATTTATATAAGATAGACAAGTATGAACATTAAAGAAAAGTAGTGATATGGATGAATGAAATGAATTTGTCAAAACGATTAAAAAGAGTCGCAGACTTTTTACCAAAAGAGGCGGTCTTTGCTGATATTGGCTCAGATCATGCCTATTTGCCATGTTATGCGATATTACATCATAAAGCATTGAAAGCCATTGCTGGTGAAATTACTGATGGACCACTTCAATCTGCGAAGCAGCAAGTACATAGGCTTGAATTAGATGAGCAGATTTCAGTCAGAAAAGGAAATGGCCTTGAAGTGATTGAAAAAGGCGAGGTAAATGCTGTCACGATTGCAGGGATGGGCGGAGCACTTATTGCAAGCATTCTAAATGAAGGTAAACACAAGCTCACAGGGCAGGAGAGGCTTATTCTTCAGCCTAATATTCATGCCCACCATATTCGTTTATGGCTCTATCAAGAGGGGTATGAATTGATGGATGAAGTGATTTTAGAAGAGGATGGCAAAATATACGAAATCATCATTGCCGAAACTGGCGACAAAGATAAAGCCTATGAAGGCATGTCGATTGAAAAAGGCATGCTCGTTGGTCCGTTTCTTGCCAAAGAGCAAAATGATGTCTTCCGGCGCAAATGGATGAATGAGCTTCAGCACATGGAGCATATAGAAGGCCAGATTCAAAAAGCAGCGCCGACGGAAGAGAACAAAGAACGTCTGAAAGAGCTGAATGCGAAAATAAAAATGCTAAAGGAGGTTTTGACTGTTGGCTAAAACAGTGAACGGGCATGAAATCATCCAATTATTTGAGCAATTCTCACCAAAGGCATATGCGGTGGAAGGTGATAAAATTGGGCTCCAGATTGGAACGCTAAATAAAAAAGTGACCAATGTCATGATCACCTTAGATGTATTAGAAAATGTGGTAGATGAGGCAATTGAGCGGAAGGTGGATCTCATTATTGCCCACCATCCGCCAATTTTCCGTCCATTAAAACATGTGGCGACAGATCAGCCGGCAGGACGGATCATTGAGAAATGCATCAAACATGATATTGCGGTGTATGTAGCACATACAAACCTGGATGTGGCTGATGGAGGAGTCAATGACTTGCTTGCAGAGGCTTTAGAGCTCGGGGAAACAAAAGTGCTAGTTCCAACATACGAAGATCCAATTAAGCAGCTAGCTTTGTATGTCCCAGTGGAATTTGAAGAGGCCATCAGGACGGCTTTAGGAAATGCGGGAGCTGGCCATATTGGCAACTACAGTCATTGCGCTTTTTCAAATGAAGGGACAGGCAGTTTTCTGCCATCAGAAGAAGCTGTGCCATTTATTGGTGAGACGGGTAAATTGGAATTTGTGAAAGAAGTACGAATTGAAACCATTTTCCCAGCGAGTATTGAAAAACAAGTGATTCGTGAAATGATCAAAGCACACCCTTATGAAGAAGTGGCTTACAGTGTACACACGACAGATCTTCCTCCTATTCAAAAAGGCCTTGGCCGTATTGGAGAATTAAAAGAACCTATGACACTTAAAGACTTCACTCAATTTGTGAAAACGAAGTTAGATGTGAATGGAGCGCGTTTTGTAGGAGATCAGGAAGCGGTCGTGAAAAAAGTAGCTGTGCTTGGAGGAGACGGAAATAAATATATCCATCAAGCGAAAAGAATGGGTGCAGATGTGTACGTGACTGGCGACCTTTATTTCCATGTCGCTCACGATGCCATGATGCTCGGACTGAATGTAGTGGACCCAGGTCATTACGCAGAAAAGATCATGAAAGAGGGCGTGAAGACAAAGCTAGAATCGCTATGTACAGATAAAAAACATGATGTGCAATTCTTTGTATCAGAATCAAACACAAATCCGTTTCAATTTGTGTAAATAAAAACGTCAGAGCATAGCAGCTCTGACGTTTTTTTATTTCTTTGTTTTCACGCGAGGTAATATCTTAGAAAGAGGAACCGTCCGTTCAATTTTCCATGTCGATTCATCATCAGGTTCATAGTTTTCTAAGAAACGAATGACTTCTTTTGTAATAGGTGTTGGTGTGGAAGCACCTGCAGTAACGGCAACTGTTTTTACACCTTGGAGCCATTCAAGCTTTAACTCACTGAGATCACCAATTCGGTAAGCCTGCGTTCCTGCAATCTCCATTGACACTTGCGCCAGACGATTTGAGTTATTGCTTTTTGGATCGCCGACCACAATGGTCAGATCGGCTTGGCCTGCTTGCTGTGACACAGCTTCCTGACGTACCTGTGTCGCAAGGCAGATTTCTTGATGGTACTCGACGTGAGGATATTTTTCTTTAATGAGCTCCATCAGATCATGAACATCCCACTGAGACATTGTCGTCTGATTGGTGATGAGTAGTTTATCTGACGTTAAATCGAGCGCTTTAATATCAGCTTCTGTTTCGACAAGGTGCACTTTGTCAGGTGCAACACCGACGGCTCCTTCTGGCTCAGGGTGCCCCTTTTTCCCGATATAAATAATGTCATATCCATCAGCTGTTTTTTCTGAAATGAGTTCATGTGTTTTCGTGACATCTGGACAGGTCGCATCAATGGCGACAAGGCCTTTTTCTTCTGCAATTTGACGGACTTCAGGAGATACGCCGTGAGCGGTGAAAATCACTGTGCCACTTTCAACCTGTTTTAAAATATCTAGACGGTTTGGTCCGTCCAGTGTGTAAATTCCATCTTCTTCGAAGGCATCTGTGACATGTTTGTTGTGCACAATCATACCTAATATATAAATTGGGCGTGGCAAGTTTTTATCAAGTGCGGCATTTTTAGCAATGACCATTGCATCTACAACGCCATAGCAATAGCCACGCGGCGAAATTTTAATTACATTCATTTATTCGTCCTCCTGTAGGGAAGTGCTGCTAGAGAAGAACAATATAAAAAGCCGTGAAAAACGGCTTTTGATCATTCTCTTCCTTCATTATAGCCAAAGTAAGCGCATATATCAAAGATTGTTATACATGGGAAACACTTCGCCTATAAAAGATCACTAGACATATAGTTTTGGAATGGAACTGCCCGATCTTTTTTTCGGTTTTGCTTCAGGAGCAGCTGATGTGTGTACAGTGGTTTTTTTGACAAGGATGTCCTCTGGTTCTTCTTCTTTTCCTTCTTCTATTTCATCATCAACCGGTGCTGCTTGTTCGTGCGGAACGTCTGTTTCTGCAGTGATTTCTTTTGGTTCTTCGTCTGCATCATTCGTATTTGTTTCATCATCATCCGCACTGCCAAGCTGGCTATAGAGTTTAATCATGGCAGGCAAATTTCTGACTAAAGGACCGTATTGCTGAATCATAGGCGTGAATTGCTGCGCCATTCCGAGTACTTTTTGAACATTTCCTAACATGCTTGAAAGGTTCGCAGGGTTTGCGAAGCTCTGGATTCCTTGTAATCCCGCACCACCTCCAGCTCCAGAGATCCCTGCTCCTCCAGCTCCAGGAAGAAATTTTGCCAGCATGCCCTTAATTCCGGCGCCGCCTAGTGCACGGCTTTCGCCTCCAGGAATGCCACCCATCCCGCGTAGACCGCCGCCTTGTACAGACGGAGAGCGAGGCATCATTTGTTGAAATTGGTTGCCTTGCCCTTGAAAAGGCTGTTCGATCGGAGCCTGCTGTCTCCGTTGAAAAATCCCGGGCTGTCCGCCATTTCCAAGGTGCCGGCGTGAGGGGCGATGCGGCTGAAAATCGCCCATAGGCCTTTGCCCTAACATACTTGTACCTCCCTTACTGCATTCTCTTTCTCTTCATAGGTTATGCAGGGAAGTATCATTTGGTTTCCTGTGAGAAAAGCGGACATGGTTTTTTTGCTGAAAATCAGCTATAATGAGGAGATGAGCAAAAAGGCATTGCCTTAAGGAGTGAAAACATGAAAGAAACGAAATTTACGACATATGAATTAAAGTCTTTTATTATAGATGCTATTCATGAACTGGGCTTTTATGAGCCGACTGATATTCAAAAAAGAATTATCCCTGCTGTTTTAAAAGGTGAAAGCGTGATTGGACAGTCTCAAACAGGAACAGGGAAAACCCATGCGTATTTATTGCCGCTTATTCATTCAATTGATCCAAGCAAAGAGCAAGTACAAGTGGTCATTACTGCACCAACACGAGAATTAGCGAATCAAATTTTTAAAGAAGCACAAACGATCTTAAAAAATACGCCTCCAGAAGAAGAAATAAAGGCAAAGCTTTACATTGGCGGAACGGACAAGCAGAAATCCATTCAAAAGCTAAAGAATCAGCCGCACTTAGTGGTCGGCACTCCTGGACGTATTGCTGATCTTATTCATGAGCAAGCGCTGAATGTGTACAAAGCAACATCTCTTGTCATTGATGAAGCAGACCTTATGCTAGATATGGGCTTTTTAGAAGATGTGGATCGTATTGGTTCACAAATGCCAGAACAGTTGCAAATGCTCGTGTTCTCAGCAACTATTCCAGAAAAATTAAAACCTTTCCTCAAAAAATATATGGATAATCCGAAATATGCACATGTTGAACCGAAACGCATTACGGCTGAAAACATTCAGCATATTTTAGTTCCATCTAAACAACGTGATAAATTAAAATTACTTCATGAAATGGTGACGAATGTACAGCCTTATTTAGGGATCATCTTTGCCAATACAAAATCAACTGTTGATGAAATTGCCTCATTCCTACAGGAAAAAGGAATGAAAATTGGGGTGCTTCATGGCGGTTTAACGCCTCGTGAACGTAAAAAAGTGATGAAACAAATTGAAGATTTGGAGTTCACATATATTGTGGCATCTGATCTTGCTGCCCGCGGGATTGATATTAAGGGCGTCAGCCACGTGATTAACTATGAGCTCCCATCCGATCTTGATTTTTATGTTCACCGTGTGGGAAGAACGGCTCGCGCTGGTTCATCTGGCATTGCAATGACCATTTATGATCTCGCTGATGAGGATGCACTCGTTCAAATTGAAAAAATGGGTGTTGTGTTTGAAAACAAAACAATTGTTCATGGCGAATGGCGAGATGCAGATGATCGTTTGAAGCGTCAAAGACGTAAAAAAGCACCAAATGAAATTGAAGAAAAAGCAAAACGCCTTGTCAGAAAACCGAAAGCCGTCAAACCTGGATATAAAAAGAAAATGACACGTGAGATGGATAAGATCAAAAGACAAGAACGTAGAAAGTCAAAGCGTAACGGAAAGTAGGGGGACACATTGTTGAAGATTGGATCACATGTATCCATGAGCGGAAAACATATGCTTCTTGCAGCGAGTGAGGAAGCTGCCTCTTATGGTTCAAATACTTTTATGATTTATACAGGTGCACCGCAAAATACGCGCCGTAAAAAAATTGAAGATCTCAATATTGAAGCTGGACAAGCGCATATGAAAGAGCATGGTATGACAGATATCGTCGTTCATGCACCGTATATTATCAATATTGGGAACACAGTGAATCCAGCGACATTTGAGCTTGGAGTGGACTTCCTTCGCTCTGAGATAGAGCGTACAGAAGCGCTAGGTGCAAGACAAATTGTTCTTCATCCAGGTGCGCATGTCGGAGCAGGTGCAGATGCTGGAATTCAAAAAATCATTGAAGGTCTCAATGAAGTCATTGTGAAGGGGCAGGAGGTTCAAATTGCGCTGGAAACAATGGCGGGAAAAGGATCAGAGTGCGGAAGAAGCTTTGAAGAGCTTGCCCAAATTATTGACGGTGTGACACATAACGAAGCACTTTCTGTTTGCTTTGATACGTGTCACACGCACGATGCAGGTTATCCCATTGTGAGTGATTTTGATGGAGTATTAGAAGAATTTGATCGAATTGTCGGGATCGACCGAATCAAAGTTCTTCATATTAATGATAGTAAAAATGTACAAGGCGCAAGAAAAGACCGACATGAAAATATCGGTTTTGGAGAAATTGGTTTTGATGCCCTGAGCTATATCGTTCATCATCCACAGCTTCAAGATGTGCCGAAGATTCTAGAAACGCCTTATGTAGGTGAAGATAAAAAGAACAAGAAACCACCTTACAAATTCGAAATTGCGATGCTGAAAGAAAAGCAATTTGATGAAGGTTTACTAGATAAGATTACGGGTCAATAAAAAGTGCATGCAATGTGATGAGGTGCCGCTAAATGCGGCCCTTTTTTGCCTAATTTGTGAATTGATTAAACAGATCATTGACGGTCTGTGCTGTCTGTTTAGACGTAATCGCTTCCACTTGCTTAAGCAGCCGGTTGCGCTCTGCATCATTAAAAATATTGACGTTTTTCCCATTCATGAGTTTGGCGACCTCAGCAGCCTGATTGGATGTTAAACTGACCCCGTACTGTTTCGCATACCTTAACAAGTCATTTGCTGTGATCTGATTCAGACGCTGTAACACAATTTTTTGAATTAAAATCAATTCCATTCCTCCCCTCTGTATCAATGTATGGGCGAAAACGGAAAATGTGCAAAAAATTTTATTTTACTCTGTGAAATGATAAAATAGTAAAGTGGATAAAATGTTCATTGAAAACTAAACATGTGTAGAAGGGAGAACGTATGGCAAATAGTAAACAGCATAAAAAGGAATCAGTGCCTCATTTTATTTTGAGAATTTTTCTGATTCTAGTAGGAGCTGCATGTGCAGCAGTCAGCATTGAATTATTTTTAGTGCCAAACAATATTATTGATGGAGGCATCATCGGTATTTCGCTTATTTTGGATTATCTTTTTACGGATAACCCATTCATTAATTTTGCGACGATTGTTGTCATTTTAAATATTCCATTTATGATATCAGGATACAAACATATTGGGAAAACCTTTTTGGTTTCCACTGTGATTGGGATTGTCAGCTTGGCCGTGATTGAATCTTCACTTCATCATGTAGAGGCATTTACGACGCAGCCGATTTTAGCTACTGTATTTGGGGGGCTGTTACTCGGGTTTGGCGTTGGGCTTGTGATACGGAATGGAGGCTCAATGGACGGAACAGAAATCTTAGGAATTCTTCTGACGAAAAAAATTCCTTTCTCCGTCGGTGAGTTTGTCATGATCGTCAATGTGTTCATTTTTATTTGGGCGGGCTTTGTCTTCGGACCGGAGCAAGCTATGTATTCTGTCATGACATATTATTTGGCAATGAAAACAATTGATGCTGTCATTCAAGGACTAGATGAAACAAAAGCTGTCATTATCGTTTCGGATTATTATGATGAAATTTCAGATGCGATCCTTCATCGTCTCGGCAGGGGAACGACCAAGCTTAGAGGAAAAGGCGGTTATACCGATGAAGAAAAAGATGTCATTTACGCCGTCGTGACAAGACTTGAAATTACGAAGCTGAAATCTATTGTGTTTGAAATTGATGGTCAAGCTTTTATTACGATTATGGATACGCATGAAACAAAAGGCGGTAAATTCAAAACAGCCATTCATTAGCTTTTATTTTACTTTTTTATCTTTCTTTTATATAATGAAATGTATGTATGGACAAAGAAAATGGCTTTTGCCATTTTCTTTTTGTTGTATAAATCGTAATCATTCTTTTTATATTGGATTAAAGGTGGAAAGATTTATGGCAAAGCCAATTATTGAAATGAAGGACATTTCGTATTCATATGGACAGCGAAATGTCATCGATCACATTCATTTAACAGTAGAGGAAGGAAACTTTCTAGCACTTGTTGGACCGAATGGATCTGGTAAAACAACCTTATTAAAATGCCTGCTTGGCTTGATTAAACCACAGCAGGGAGAATTGAAGCTCTTTGGCACACCTGCTCAAAAATTTAAAGACTGGGATCAAATTGGATTTGTTTCTCAAAAGGCGAATAGCTTTAATACAGGTTTTCCTGCTTCTGTATACGAGGTCGTGGCAAGTGGTTTAACGGCGAAGATTGGTTTATTCAAACGCATGAGTAAGCAGGATAAGCTTCAAGTAGATGAGGCCATACGTTCAGTTGGCATACAAGACTTAAAACACCAAAACATTGGTGAGCTTTCAGGCGGTCAGCAGCAGCGTACATTTATTGCCCGTGCACTCGTCAGTCAGCCGAAGCTGCTTATTTTAGATGAGCCGACTGTGGGTGTAGACCAAAGAACAGTAGAGGGCTTTTATCAGCTGCTAGAAACATTGAACAAAGAAAAAGGAATGTCTTTAATTCTCGTTACACATGATGTAGGAACCGTTTCTGACAAAGTCACGCATGTGGCTTGTTTAAATCAGACACTTCATTTTCATGGAGATGCGGAAACGTTTGATTCGATGGATGATCAGGCGCTTTCTCAGTTTTACGGGCATGACATTCAAGTGATTCATCACGATCATCACCATCATGGGGGACATGAATAATGCTATTTCCATTTTTTCATTATGAATTTTTACAAAATGCGTTTATCGCAGGTATGCTGATCGGCTTTATTGCGCCCTTACTTGGTGTATTTATTGTCGTGAGAAGGCTCTCTCTCATCGCAGATGCGCTTAGTCACGTATCACTTGCTGGGATAGCGGCAAGTTTATTCCTTGATAAAAAGTTTGGACTTTTGACAGGGGTTAGCCCGCTTTACTTAGGAATGGCTTTTTCTGTGGCTGGCTCGTTGTTTATTGAACGTCTGCGCTCTGTGTATAAACATTATCAGGAGCTGGCGATTCCCATTATTTTATCAGGTGGTATTGGGATCTCTGTTATTTTCATTTCACTTGCAAATGGTTTTAATACAGATTTGTTCAGCTATTTGTTTGGAAGTGTCAGTGCGGTTTCAAGGCTCGATCTTTGGATCATTGTTGGGATCTCACTTGTCGTTGTATTAGTGGTTGTGCTCTTGTATAAAGAATTGTTTTTGCTTTCTTTTGATGAAGAACATGCGAAGGCTTCTGGTATTTCAGCTAAGTGGATTCATTTTATTTTTATTTTAGTCGTTGCACTTGTCATCGCAGCATCGATGCGTATTGTTGGTACACTCCTAGTGTCCGCACTCATGACACTGCCTGTTGCGGCAAGTATTCGGATTGCCAAAGGGTTTAAACAGGCGATTTTCCTTTCCATCTTATTTGGGGAATTGTCTGTCATGGTCGGCTTGATTTTAAGTTATTATCTTGATTTAGCGCCGGGTGGAACCATTGTGATGCTGTCTATCTTGATTTTAATCGGGTGTATTAGTATTGGGAAATTCAGAAGGGGGAATCATCATGAACGTACAAGAAGCGCTTGATTTATTAAAGGAAAAAGGCTATAAATATACAAGCAAACGTGAAGATATGCTTCAATTGTTTTCTGATTCTGATAAATACTTGACCGCTAAAAATGTATTAACAGCATTAAGTGAAGATTACCCAGGGCTTAGTTTTGATACGATTTATCGAAACCTGTCTTTATATGAAGATCTTGGGATATTAGAGACAACGGAATTATCAGGGGAGAAACTGTTCCGTTTTAAATGTTCGTTTTCCCATCATCATCATCACTTTATTTGTTTGACATGCGGTAAAACAAAGGAAATCGACGCTTGCCCTATGGACAAGCTTGATGCTGATCTAGAGGATTATCACATTAGCGGACATAAATTTGAGATTTACGGAACGTGTCCTTCTTGCGAACCGAAGGAAGTTCATTCATGAAAGAAGCCAGCCGATGGGCTGGCTTTTTGTTTTGTCATGTTGAAAACGTTTTACAAAGGATAGCTGTTTCATTAAAATGAGAACAACAGATCATCTATAGAAGCAGATTTGAGTCTTTAGAAATAGGGGGAGGGGTCAAAAGTGGCGTATTATATCGTATTCGATGTAGGCGGGACAAAAACAAAGCACGGGGTCATGAATCGAAATGGTGAGCTGATCACGAGCGGCGACTACGAAACAAACTGCCGGCAGCTTAAGCGGTTTTTAGAGGACATGGAGAACGTGGTGAAAGAGTATCAAAGGACTTGGGATATCAAAGGGATTGCGATGAGTCTTCCGGGGTTTGTTGACAGTCAAACGGGTTATACGGAATTTGCAGGAGCGATTATTGCTTTAAATGGCCAAAATGTCAAAACACTTTTGGAAGAAAAAACATCACTTCGTGTAGAAGTAGAAAATGATGCGAACTGTGCAGCTCTGGCTGAAAAATTTAGTGGTCATGCGAAAGAGTGTGACAGCTTTATATGTATGACGCTTGGGACTGGTGTCGGCGGTGGTATTTTTGCTGGTGGCGAGCTTGTGCGCGGTGCCTCTTTTCGCGGCGGTGAATTTGGCATGATGCTGACAGAAACTGAAAATGGTCAGTTTACCACACTCAACAGCAGTGCTTCGACAGCTGGATTGATACGAAGCTACAAAGAGCAGCAAGGAATTCCACAAAGTCAGCAAATCGACGGTCAAGAAATCTTTGAAAAAGCCAAGCAAGATCCGGCCATTGAGAAGATGATCGATAAGTGGTACAAGCGAATCGCAATTGGCATTTACAATGTGGCAACAGTTCTCAATCCAGAGAAAATCCTCATTGGCGGGGGCGTGAGTGCAAGGCCCGATTTGATTCCAAACATTGAGAAACATTTACATACTTTGCATGCATGGAAAAACATACAGGTGACACTGGAAACGTGCTATTACTTCAATCAGGCAGGTATGATGGGTGCACTTTATCATTTTTTAATAAAAGAAGGACATCATCGTACAACCAAAAAGCCGATACATTAAACGGATCGGCTTCAGCGCGCAGACAAACCCTCGCATTCTTTGTCAGTCCTGCGTTCCGGTGCTCACGAATGTGAAATTCGCTCCGCGCCAGTACTCGTCCTTCCTAGGGCTGCAAAGGTTTTCTATCACGCTGAAACGAAGACAAAGGGCTAAAATAAAGTTCATTTTAGCCCTTTGTCAACAATCTGAAGCCGATACATTAAAAACGTATCGGCTTTTGATCTGTTTTAGTAAGCAGTTTGCAGACGCTTTTCATACTGTTTGATCCATTGGGATGCTTCTTGCCAATTATTCACGCGAATGATCCGTTCATCAATTGGCATTTGATTATACGGTGAGTTAAACAGAATCACTGGAATGTCAGCTTCTTTTGCAATCATTGTGGCATTGCCATGATGATCTTCAAAAAACACATCGATCTTATGTTTTTGAACAGCTTCCACCTTATGATGTCCGCCAACAAGCTCGATATCGTCATAATGGACATGATTCTCCTCAAACCATTTGTAGGTGATGTCTGAGTGATGCTGCCTTCTGGCTGTGATATAAATCAATTGATGATGATGTTTCATTTGATTGAGGATTTCTTTTGCACCCTCGGCAGGCTTTGCCTGTTTATAAATAAGAGGCTCATACTCATTCATCCAGCCCCAAAATTCTTCATTTGAAATCTTTAAAAGCTTCGTCAAATCATATTCCGTCATATCATCTAGTGTGATGTCACATTGAAACGACTCATTTAAGTAGGGGACAAAGGTGTCCTGCGCCGTGACTGTGCCATCGATATCAATTCCTAAACGTAACATGCCCACACTCCTCATATTTATCCTCTTAAAGTGTAACATAATCAATTCACAATTCCAGCAAGTTTTAGCAAACATGAAACAGACATTTTTGCTCATACTAAAAAAGCTCCTTTCTATTAACCAAAAGGGGGAATTGATCATGGAAAGAGACGAAGATTTCAGAAGAAATGATCGTGAAATCGACACACACTTTAGTAATGATGATGGCTATTTAGAGGAAACAGCTGCTGAAATAGCAGAGCCATATCAAGCATCAAGAGATCGTGAAGACAGAAGAGAACGTGACCATGTAGGTGACGATTCAGGCAGTAAGGGGATAGGCTATACAGCACTCGCGATTGCGATTATCTCATTATTTGTCTTGCCGGTGCTATTAGGGGTAGCGGCAATCGTCGTTGGTTATATTGCAAGAAGAAAAGGAGCACATGCGCTTGGCGCGTGGTCAATCGGGATCGGAATCGTTTCCGTCATCCTCGGCATCTTTATCACCCCGTTCTTTTAACAGGACAGGAACAGAAAAACGCCTGACAGTGATGTCAGGCGTTCTTTGTTATGCGTTCGCTTGTTTTGCTTTTTCAGCTTCCATTTTTGCATAATGTTCTTCAGCGATTTTATCGATTTCTTTTTTCAGTTCTTCGACCATTGTTTCTTCTGGCACTTTCCGAACGATTTCACCTTTGCGGAATAAAAGGCCTTCACCTCTAGCGCCAGCGATGCCAATATCAGCTTCACGCGCTTCACCCGGACCGTTTACAGCACATCCGAGAACAGCTACTTTAATTGGTGCTTTAATTTTAGAAATATATTCTTCGACTTCATTTGCAATGCTAATGAGGTCAATTTCAATTCGTCCACAAGTTGGACAAGAGATGAGTGTTGCTGCATTTGATGCAAGGCCAAATGATTTTAATAATTCACGTGCCACTTTGACCTCTTCGACCGGGTCAGCACTTAATGAAATACGGAGTGTGTTACCAATCCCCATATTCAAGATTGCGCCAAGACCAGCTGCACTTTTGACCGTACCTGCAAATAACGTACCTGATTCTGTAATCCCAAGATGAAGAGGGTAATCAAAGGCTTTTGCTGCTTTTTCGTATGCCTCAATCGCAAGGTTTACATCAGATGCTTTCATACTGACAATGATGTCATGAAAGTCTAGGTCTTCTAAAATTTTAATGTGATGCAGTGCACTTTCAACCATACCATCTGCTGTTGGATAGCCGTATTTATCAAGAATCTTTTTCTCGAGTGAACCGGCGTTTACCCCAATACGAATGGGAATGCCTTTTTCTTTTGCCGCTTTCACAACAGCTTCGACTTTTTCTCGTCTTCCGATGTTTCCTGGGTTGATACGAATTTTGTCTGCACCTGCTTCAATCGCTTTCAGTGCAAGCTTGTAGTCAAAATGAATGTCGACAACAAGGGGAATGTTGATTTGTTTTTTAATGTCCGCAATCGCATTTGCTGCACGCTCATCTGGGCATGCGACACGCACGATTTGACAGCCAGCTTCTTCTAAACGTTTAATTTCAGCTACTGTCGCTTCGACATCATGTGTTTTGGTTGTCGCCATACTTTGAATGACGACTTCATTGTTTCCACCTATAGTTAAAGGTCCCACTTTGACGGGACGCGTTTTTGTACGATGTGTGACTTCACTCACTTGTCAATCGCTCCTTAGTGTACATGCAATTCGTTTGCAGTGTACGACGTGTTTTACATCTCATATTGTAACAGTCTCTTCGTATGAATGACAAGGAATTAACGTTTTATCTCTTATAGACCGGAAACTTGTATGTGCTGCCTGCCCGAATTTCGTTCGCTTTGACGCCTTGATTCAGTGCTTCAAAGTCTTCGATCACTTCATCTAATGGCTTACTTGTATGTACGATAGAGACGACGGTTTGTCCTTGTTTAACAGTGACAGTTTTATATGCCTGTTTTTCAGCTGTTTGAAGGGCGCTGGCGGGAACAGCAGGGCCTTCCTGAACGGGGATCGTTCCATTTTTTAAATCAAAAAAGATAATAAAGAGGACAAACAAACTGACTAGTAAAAAAATAATTCGCCGCATTTTACTCACCGCTTTTAAGAGTTTACTTCAGTGTATGTTTGTCCCTGAGTTGATAGAACAAAAAGAGTGAAAAAGCTAGGAAGGGTGGTTCTAGTGAGTTCTATTATGACTTGTAATCGGAAAAATTTTTGATAAGCCAAAGCGCTTTCTTTATTATGATAAAATAAAAAAAGGGGGGAGAGTATATGAAGAAAATCAGTCAGAATATATATGTAAGAACACTAACAGAAAGTGATGCAGAAGCTCTATTAACACTTGAACGAGAAAACCGCACTTATTTTCAGCAATTTACACCTTTGGTTCAGGATGATTTTTTTACTGTACCTCGTCAAAAGGAACGGATTAACCGTAGTATGCAAAGGCGTGCAAAAGATGAAGCCTATATGCACGGTATTTTCTTAAATGAAACAGATGCATTAATTGGAACGATCTCACTCAATTCTGTTGAAAGAGGACCGATTCAAGGGGCTTTGCTTGGATATGTACTTGATGAAAAGCAAGGCGGGAAGGGGTATATGACAGAGGCGATTCGTTTGATTATTGATTATGCCTTTTATGAACTGTACCTTCACCGTATTGAAGCTGGCGTAAAACCATCTAACATTGGTTCCATTCGTGTGCTTGAGAAGACAGGGTTTGAAAATGAGGGACTTCATCGTAAAAAAGTAAAGATCAATGATAAGTGGGAGGATCACTATATGTTTGCGATCATCCATCCAGATGAGTCATAGGGTCAAAACAAATAAAAAAGCTCCCCAAAATGAGGGAGCTTATTTTTTTGCAGGTATTTCTTTAACGACAAGATATAAGAAAATAAAGTTAATCACCCAATTTAATAAAAATGAGTTCGCAACCGGCGTGTTTAATGCACTCATGATGGCGAAAAAGACGGTTGTTAATGTGAGTGAATAGGCAGAGAGCTTCCAAAGCATTTGAAAGGACAGCTCTTTTTGCTGCATTCGTTTAATAAATGTGCCAAGCATGGCTAGGAATGTTGCGCTGATGAACATGAGAGCAGCAGTAGATAGGTACAGCAGGACACAAATGACAGGGATAATGATCGCTTGATTCTGGTTTGTGACGCTGGCAAGTTCATCTTTTGTGAGTGTTCCGCCAAGCAGCTGGTATGGAATATCTGTCATTTGTCCGTCAATGGCAATCACTGCTTTTTCTTTCAATAACGCAATGGCTGTTTGTTTTGATTCAAGCTCACTTGATTTTATTTTTTCAGCGGGATCAAAAATAATCGTGATGCCGTTTTCTTCTTTTTCTATCGGCGTGCTTTGATCCGCTTGAAGCGTTCCTTTTTCAATGGAAAAGTCGGGTAAATCTTTTTTAATCACATGCTGAAATCCTGACATCGCATTTGAAATCTCTTTGCTCATATGATAGCCCTGGGGGACAGCTGCGATGATCGAAAGGATAAAGATGAATAAAATGGCCTTTCCAATCCCAGTAAAACGTGCTCTGGCAATATCTTTTGGTGAATAAATTCCTTTTAACAATAAACTAAATACGTTCAACCGATTCACTTCCTACATTCTTTTCTATTTCTCACATTGTATCAATGTCTATCCATTCAGTACAAGTACGGCCTTCATTGCTGGTTAAGATAGAAGGAATGAGGCATAATGTATACAGCATATAAAAAGGAGGCGGCTGCGGATTGGACGTGCTGTATTGGATTTTGATCGGCTGTGCATTTATCATTGCGTTTGTGGGACTTGTCTATCCAATCATTCCTAGTGTGGTTTTCATGGTTTTTGGGTTTATTTTATATGGGCTCTTTTTTAGCTTTGAGAAATTGACGCTCACCTTTTGGCTCATTCAAGCCATGTTTACAGCTGTGTTATTTGCCGCGGATTATGTCTCCAATCTGATTGGGGTGAAACGCTTTGGCGGCAGCCGGGCGGCCATTTGGGGAAGTACCATTGGGCTTTTAGCCGGTCCTTTTGTGATTCCGATTGCTGGAATTATCATTGGTCCATTTATCGGCAGTGTCATCGCAGAGCTGCTCGTTCATCAAAAAGATCTGAAGACAAGTGTGAAAGTGGGGCTTGGCTCATTAATTGGTTTTGTGTCAGGCGTATTTGCAAAAGGGTTGATTCAAGCACTGATGCTGGGAATCTTTTTGTTTTATGTGCTTCGCTAAATGGAAAATCGGTGTTTAACACTCTTTCAGAAGGGTTAAATACAAAATAAACACTGAAATGTTTCAGATCATGAGCAATAACGTTGAAACAAGCCGTTTCTTTTGATACTCTTTGATTAGGGTGAATTGCTTGCTTACTAAGGAAGCATTTCAGTACATACATTTCTAAGGAGGAATTTAACCATGGCTTTTAAACTTCCAGAATTACCATATGCTTACGATGCATTAGAACCACATATCGACAAGGAAACAATGACGATTCACCACACAAAACACCATAACACTTATGTAACAAACTTAAACAAAGCAATCGAAGGTGTATCAGCTCTTGAAGATCAATCAATTGAAGAGCTAGTGGCTAACTTGAACTCTGTGCCTGAAAACATTCGTACAGCTGTACGTAACAATGGCGGAGGACATGCGAACCACTCATTATTCTGGACGCTTCTTTCACCAAACGGTGGCGGCGCACCAACTGGTGAACTTGCAGATGCGATCGAAAAAGAATTAGGCGGATTTGAAAAATTCAAATCTGATTTCGCTGCAGCAGCTGCAGGACGCTTTGGTTCTGGTTGGGCATGGCTTGTTGTGAACAATGGCAAACTTGAAATCACAAGCACACCAAACCAAGATTCTCCTTTAACTGAAGGAAAAACACCAATCCTAGGACTAGACGTTTGGGAGCATGCTTACTACCTAAACTACCAAAACCGTCGTCCTGATTACATTTCAGCATTCTGGAATGTTGTGAACTGGGATGAAGTGGCTCGCCTTTACAGCGAAGCTAAATAAATGATTTGATTTGATTTGAAAAGACCTGCTTCTCTCTGAGAGCGGGTCTTTTTATATTTTCCCTCCTTTTTTTACATATCTGCCTTTTGATGAGACAGACTATTGTGTAGAAAAGGAGAATGAATGATATGAGCAGATTAAAGAAAATGTTCGGGGACATGGATGTCACAAGAGATTTATTGCTCCTCCTCACGATTGGCGGATTATACGCACTTGCGATTGCGCTTTCGAATACGTTTGTGAACGTGTATTTATGGAAACAGTCTGGGCGATTTACAGACCTTGCGATTTATAACTTGGCGATTGTTGTCCTTCAGCCCATTACCTTTTTATTTGCTGGACGGCTCGCTAAAAAAATAGATCGTGCATTTGTCCTTCGTTTCGGTGTCATCTTCTTAGCCGCTTTTTACTTAATTGTTCTCATGGCAGGAGAGCAAGCGGCAGCTCGGCTCGTGTTATTAGGCAGTGTGCTTGGAATCGGCTATGGTTTTTACTGGCTTGCCTTTAACGTGCTCACTTTTGAGATTACTGAACCTGAAACAAGGGATTTCTTTAATGGATTTTTAGGAGTGCTTACCTCTACAGCCGGTATGATCGGGCCGCTCATTGCAGGAATTGTGATTTCTCAATTAACGGATGATACAGGCTATACAGTGATTTTCACTTTATCGCTTTTTTTGTTTTCACTAGCGGTTGTGATGAGTTTTTTCCTCAAGAGGAGACAATCAAAAGGAAAATTTATCATTAAGCAAATTTGGAAAGAGCGCCATGCGGACGAGAATTGGCGTAAGATCACAACTGCTCACTTTTTTCAGGGGCTCCGTGAAGGCGTGTTTGTCTTTTTAATCAGTGTCTTTGTGTTTATTGCAACAAACAGTGAGCTTGCTTTAGGCACATTTGGTCTAGTCAATTCAGGTGTTGCCTTTTTTGCCTATTTTTTTGCTACTCGTTTGATTAAGAAAAAATGGCGCAAAAAAGCGATTATGTTTGGCGGGCTTATTTTATACGGCGCTTTATTTTTAATCGTCTTTCACTTGTCCTATGTATCACTGCTTATGTACGCAGTAGCCATTGCGATCGGCTACCCGCTTCTGCTAGTTCCGTATGTCTCTTTAACTTACGATGTCATCGGTCATGCTAGATATGCAAGAAAAGCCCGAATTGAATATATTGTCGTCAGAGAACTATTTTTAAATGCAGGGCGTATTTGTTCGATTGTCTTTTTTCTTTTATCTGTCACCTTACTGGGCGATCGGCTTGGGATTCCTGCTTCACTTGTCGTACTGGGAGCGGGGCACACCCTTATTTATTATTTTGTAAAGGACATTCATTTAAAAGAGAAAACAGCTGATATAGAAGAGGCTGACGGTCAAAAGCCTGTTTCTCAAACGAACCTTATGAAGGGAGAAAGGTAAAATTTCTTACCAATGGAACATCAAATTTCTAGATAAATGATAGAAAAACCGCTAAAATGATGATGGCACCTTTTATACACAAAAAGGGGTGCCATTTCTTTCTTGATAGAAAAGGTGATGTGATGAGAAACAAGAAAAACAAAAAAGACGCGAAGGAAGGGCGCAAAACACTTCCGATCCGGCTGAATTTATTATTTTTAGCTGCGTTCATTATTTTTACCGGTGTTGTGGTCAGACTCGGTTTTGTGCAAATTGTGAATGGAGAAGATTATAAAAAGCAGGCAGAAAAACAAGAAGACGTGAATGTCAGCTCATCTGCTCCGCGCGGAAAAATTTATGATCGAAACTATAACACGATTGTCAGCAATAAAGCGCTAAATGCCATTACATATACGAGAACCTCGACGACTTCACAAGAAGAGCGGCTCAAAGTGGCAACAAAATTAGCGGATATGATTCACGTAAGTACGAAGAAAATCACAGATCGTGATAAAAAAGATTTCTGGATCTTAACCCATCCGAATGAAGCGAAAAAGCTTGTTCAAAAGGAAGCCGATTTAAAGGGTGACGATAAGGTCTCTGATGATAAACTATACGAGCTCCAGCTGAAACGCATCACAGACAAAGAATTAAATCAACTGACGAAAAAAGATTTGCAAGTGCTTGCGATTAAAAGACAAATGGATGCAGGCTATGCACTTACGCCTCAATTCATTAAAAATGAAGATGTAAAACCAAGTGAAATTGCTTACGTCTCTGAGCATTTGGACGAGCTGCCAGGTGTAGATGTCACAACAGACTGGTCACGCAGCTATCCTTATAAAGGACTGCTCCGCAGTATGCTCGGCAGTGTGTCTTCAAGTGATGAAGGTCTTCCGTCGTCACTGCTTGAACATTATCTATCACTCGGCTACAGCCGAAATGATCGTGTAGGAAAAAGCTATCTTGAATATCAATATGAAGATGTCCTGCAAGGTCAAAAAGAAAAAGAACAAAGTACAACAGATAAAGAAGGCAATGTCACAAGCTCTAAAGTGTTAACAGAAGGAAAGAGCGGGAAAGACCTTGTGCTGACGATTGATATTCAGCTGCAAAAAGCGGTGGAAAAAATCATCGAAAAGAACTTGAAAAGTGCGAAGCAAAGAGGCGGAACAGAACTTCTTGATCGTGCGTTTGTTGTCATGATGGACCCGAGAAATGGGGAAGTACTCTCGATTGCGGGTAAACAGATTACCAATAAGAATGGGTCATACAAATTTGATGACTATGCACTAGGAACGATGACATCATCATATGCGATGGGATCAGCAGTAAAAGGGGCAACTGTGCTGACAGGTTATAAAACAGGCGTCCTTCATATTGGAAGCACCCAATACGATGAACCGCTCTATATCGCTCAGTCACCGCCGAAAAAATCCTATCAAAATATGGGACTCATTAATGATTTAACCGCACTAGAGCGTTCATCAAACGTGTATATGTTTAAAACAGCGATTGCAATTGGGAAAGGGGAATATCGTAAGAATCAGCCGCTCCCAATTGATACAAAGGCGTTTGATACGTTCCGTTACAATTTTAGTAAATTTGGTCTTGGAGTAGAGACAGGTATTGACCTGCCAAACGAAGCAACTGGCTATCGTGGAACATCTACACAATCTGGTCTGTTACTTGACTATGCGATTGGACAATATGACACGTTTACACCGCTGCAAATGGCGCAATACGTTTCAACGATTGCCAATGGCGGCTATCGTTTACGTCCTCAGCTCGTAAAAGAAGTGAGAGAGCCAGATCCGCAAAGAGGCATTGGGGCTGTAACGGAGTCCGTCAAGCCGGATGTACTGAATAAGCTCGATATGACAAGTGATGAGATCAAACGCGTACAGCAAGGATTCAAGCTTGTGATGCAGAACCCAAGAGGGACAGCTTATTCGAACTTTGGCAACAAAAAATACAATCCAGCTGGCAAAACAGGGACCGCTCAATCATTCTATGACGGCCCGATTAAAAGCAAACGCGGCACACCGACGTATAACACAACACTTGTTGCGTATGCGCCTGCTGATAATCCAGAAGTAGCGATTTCAGTTGTCGTGCCTTGGGTGTATCAAGATTACAACCAGCGCTATCCGATTACAAATGATATTGGTGAACAAGTATTAGACAAGTACTTTGAACTGAAATCAAAACAGGAAAGCAATGATACACAAGCGAAGAACAAAAACAAAATTGAAAATGAAGCAGAAACAAATAACTAGACCTATTCTAGGTAAAAACGCTCACTTTTTGTGGGCGTTTTTTTATATTTTCTTCAAACTTTTCGATATAAATTGACAAAAATCATAAAAAACCCCGCAATTTCTCTACAAATCTTCGACATTTACAAAACCTTAACATTCCATTTAAACGAAATTAATAAAGAACCTTTAATGTATTACTCGTAGGACAAATTATTCAGGGGGTATTCTTGAAATGAAAAAGAACAAATTATGGCTGCTTACTTTCCTTACTATCGCATTGTTAGCATTCGTCACAGCATGCGGAAACAGCAGCTCAAGCGGAGATTCAAAAGACAGTAAAGGAAATGCTTCAAACAAAGATGAGGCATCAGGTTCCATTACCATCTCAGGATCATCTGCGATGCAGCCTTTAGTTCTTGCGGCAGCAGAAAAATTCATGGATAAACATCCAAAAGCCGATATTCAAGTACAAGCCGGCGGTTCAGGAACAGGACTTTCTCAAGTATCAGAAGGATCTGTACAAATTGGGAACTCAGATGTATTCGCAGAAGAGAAAGACGGAATCGACGCAAAAGCTTTAAAAGACCACAAAGTAGCAGTTGTTGGAATGGCTGCAGCTGTTAACCCTGAAGTTGGTGTCAAAGACATCACAAAGGACGAATTGAAAAAAATCTTCACTGGTAAAATCAAAAACTGGAAAGAGCTTGGCGGGAAAGACCAAAAAATCACACTTGTGAACAGACCAGACTCATCAGGAACTCGTGCAACATTTGTGAAATATGCACTTGACGGCGCGACACCTGCAGAAGGAATCACAGAGGATTCTTCAAACACAGTGAAAAAGTTGATTGCAGAAACACCAGGTGCGATTGGGTACCTAGCATTCTCTTATTTAACAGATGACAAAATTACACCGCTTAGCATTGATGGTGTGAAACCAGAAGAAAGCAATGTAGAAAGCGGTAAATATACAATTTGGGCATACGAGCACTCTTATACAAAAGGTGAGCCAGACGGTTTAGCAAAACAATTTTTAGATTACTTGATGAGTGACGAAGTACAAAAAGAAATCGTTAAAGACCAAGGCTACATCTCAGTCTCTAATATGAAAGTAGAAAGAGACGCAACAGGCAAACAAACAGATAAGTAAAAGGTCTTGAATTGATGATGAAGGAAAAGTGGAGCTTTTCACTTTTCCTTTTATGACATTCATAGGAGTGTAGAAAAAGATGAAACAGATAGAACATACAGAAGCGAGCGATCGACTGATCAGCTCGAAAAAAAATAGGCAAATGGATGAAGTAAGAGGAAGTATTTTGGTGAAATTTTGCGCATTCTTAATGATTGCTGTATCAATTGCCATCACAATCTTCCTTGGCATTAAGGGTTTACAATCTTTCATCGTAAATGGTGTAAGCCCAATTGAGTTCTTAACCAGTATCAATTGGAACCCTACAGCGGAAAATCCGCAATACGGCGCATTTCCATTTATCTTTGGATCAATCGCTGTCACGCTTCTATCAGCACTCATAGCAGCACCGCTAGGCATCGCAGGAGCGATCTTCATGACAGAAATTGCACCTGCATGGGGACGGAAAATTCTCCAGCCAGTGATTGAACTGCTTGTAGGGATTCCATCCGTTGTTTACGGATTCATAGGTCTTACAGTATTGGTGCCGTTTATTGGACACTTCAAGTCAAGCGGTTCAGGGCACAGTGTTTTAGCAGGAACGATTGTCCTTTCTATTATGATTCTGCCAACTGTTACATCCATTGCAACTGACGCAATGGCTTCACTTCCAAAAAGTTTACGTGAGGGATCGTATGCATTAGGCGCAACAAGATGGCAAACGATCAGACGTGTTCTTGTACCTGCAGCGCTTCCGACATTAATGACAGCAGTCGTGCTTGGAATGGCAAGAGCATTTGGAGAAGCCCTTGCCGTTCAGATGGTCATTGGAAACACGCGTAATCTACCAGAAAGTATTATGGACACAGCTGGTACATTAACAACCATTATTACGTTAAACATGGGACATACAACGTATGGAAGTGTTGAAAACAATACACTTTGGTCAATGGGACTTGTCCTTCTAGTTGTATCATTTATGTTCATACTCATTATCAGATACTTGTCATCTAGGAGGAAGATTTAATGAATAGCAAAATGACCGATCGTTTTGCCACAATCGTTTTTGGATTATGTGCCGCCATTATCACGGCGATACTTGTTGGCTTGTTTTCTTATATCATCTTCAACGGTGCCAAAGAATTAAATTTTGACTTTTTGACTACCCGCTCAAGTGCGATTGGCTCTGGTGGCGGTATTAGGGATCAGCTGTTTAACTCGTTTTACATTCTATTTATTACGATGCTGTTTACCGTGCCTCTTGGCGTGGGCGGCGGGGTGTACATGGCAGAATATGCACCTCAAAACAAAGTGACTGATTTTATTCGTACATGTATTGAAGTGTTATCTTCTCTGCCATCGATCGTCATCGGTATGTTTGGTTTGCTGATGTTTGTTAATTTAACAGGATGGGGCTATACGATCATCGGAGGAGCCCTTGCGCTGACTGTCTTTAATCTGCCAGTGATGGTCAGGGTGACAGAAGATGCACTTCGATCTGTACCGAAGGATCAAAAGGAAGCATCGCTTGCGCTCGGTGTGACAAAGTGGCATACAGTGAAGACGGTTCTGATCCCAGGTGCGATTCCATCCATTATTACCGGAGCGATTTTAGCATCGGGAAGAGTTTTCGGTGAGGCGGCTGCTCTTCTTTTCACAGCAGGTCTTTCAACACCGCGTCTTGATTTTACAAACTGGAGTCCTTTCTCCGATACATCACCACTGAATATTTTTAGACCGGCAGAAACATTAGCCGTTCATATATGGAACGTCAATACACAGGGGATTATTCCAGATGCAGAGGCCATTGCAAATGGTGCATCAGCCGTACTTGTGCTCTCTGTATTAGTATTCAACTTAGCAGCTAGATGGCTTGGTTCATTTATTCATAAGAAGCTTACGTCAAAATAAATAGTGAGAGGTGTGAAGGGGATATGGTTCAAATGCTAGCAGAAAAAAAAGAGATTGCAGCAAAAAAGGCTCCACTTCAAGCGGAACAGATTCTACAGGTGCAGGATTTAAGTATTTATTATGGTGAAAAAAGAGCAGTCAATCAAATTTCATTTGAAATTGAAAAAAATGCAATTACTGCATTAATCGGCCCATCAGGGTGCGGAAAATCGACTTTTTTACGCAGCATTAACCGCATGAACGACCTAATTCCAGGTGCACGAAGTGAAGGGGCGATCATGTACGAAGGGTTAAATATTTTGGATGACCGTATTAATGTGGTGAATTTAAGAAGAGAAATCGGAATGGTCTTCCAAAAGCCAAACCCATTTCCTAAATCCATCTACAACAACATTACGCATGCGCTAAAATATGCGGGTGAAAAAAGGAAATCAGTGCTTGATGATGCGGTAGAAGAAAGCTTAACAAAGGCAGCGCTATGGGATGAGGTCAAAGATCGTTTGCACCGATCTGCCTTATCATTATCAGGCGGCCAGCAGCAGCGCCTCTGTATTGCACGTACCCTTGCGATGAAACCTAGCGTGCTTTTATTAGATGAACCGGCTTCTGCCTTAGACCCGATCTCAAATGCAAAAATTGAAGAGCTATTATCGGAATTGAAACATGATTATTCGATTGTCATTGTCACACATAATATGCAGCAAGCGTTACGTGTATCTGATCATACAGCCTTTTTCCTGAACGGTGATCTAGTGGAATACGATGCGACTGAACGTATCTTTACACGTCCTGCGCAGCAAAAAACAGAAGACTATATTAATGGTCGATTCGGATAAGGCGGGTGGATTTTGATGAATGCAGTAGCAACTGAAACAGCCAAAAAAGAAGTGTTTCGTGTGAATGATATGAACCTTTGGTACGGACAACATCACGCACTGAAGCATATTGATTTAGACATTAAAGAGCATGAGGTCACAGCGATTATCGGTCCGTCCGGCTGCGGAAAGTCAACATTTATAAAGACCTTAAATCTCATGGTCAAAACAGTGCCAGGTGTGAAAATCACCGGGGATATGATGTATAACGGTGACAATATTTTAAAAGGCCGTGTCGATCTAGTGGAACTGCGTAAAAACGTCGGAATGGTCTTTCAAAAAGGAAACCCATTCCCTCAATCTATCTTTGATAATGTCGTCTACGGGCCAAGAATTCACGGGGTGAAGAGCAAGCAGCAATTGAAAGAAATCGCTGAAAAAGCGCTTCGTGATGTTGCCCTTTGGGATGAAGTGAAAGATCGATTAAGTGCGCCTGCATTAGGTCTTTCCGGCGGTCAGCAGCAGCGTCTTTGTATCGCAAGAGCCATTGCCACAAGCCCGGATATTCTATTAATGGATGAACCAACATCTGCGCTTGATCCTGTTTCAACATTAAAGATTGAAGAATTAATCATGAAATTGAAAGAGAAATATACGATTGCCATTGTGACGCATAATATGCAGCAAGCGGCAAGGGTATCAGACCGAACAGCGTTCTTCTTGATGGGCGAGCTTGTTGAGGTCAATGATACGAATGTGATGTTCTCAGAGCCAAATGATCAAAGAACAAATGATTATATATCAGGACGATTTGGATAATCAAAAACCCCCTGGAGGTCAATGCCGCCAGGGGGTTTTTTGATGTTATTTTGTTAAGGCTTTGACAATTTGTTTGAATGTCATACCTGTTTTTAAATTGAATTTGCCGGCACGAATTTCTTTATGGTAGCCTGCGTCTATCACGTAATCATTAAAATCTTTAGATGAGTTGATGATTCCGTCCTTTTCAAGCATGTCTGAAACATCACTTGTGCTCATACCGTTTTTAATCACGAATTTAACCGTTTTGCCTTTTGGCTTGTCCGTTGTTTGTTTATCGTTCTGAGAATCGCCGTCTTCATTTGCTTTCAGCGCTTTTTCTTTATAATCAAGAAGTTGTTGATATGTTTCACGGCTGACGGAGACTTCTTTTTTAGAGTCTAAGTAATTTTTCACGTCAGTGTCTGTCACTTTTGCTGCGAGGGTTTCTTTTGTTGTAGAATCAGCTGCCGCTTCATCTTTTCCAGTAAGGAAAAAGACGATCGCCAGAACACCAGTTGCAAGAATCATACCTGCTGCAAACGTTTGGATGCTTTTTTTCGTCATACAAGCACCCTCTCGTTGTCTTTAATGATCATGTTCACATCTTCTACAGATACATGCTCAGCGCGCGCAATCGCCTCAGGAGACATGCCATTTTGATGCTTTGAAATGATTTGTCTTGCAATAGATGGATCAATTTCTGAATGCTTGCGGACAACGATGTTTGTTTCAAGCAATTCTTCTTCAAGAACCTTCATTTTCTTTTTCAGTTTATAGATTTCTTGCATTGCAGATAGTTGAAGTGTTTCAAGTTCCTGTTCGACTTCTTTAATCGGCTCTCTTTGAAAATATGAGAATGCGATCAGTACAATACTGACAACAAGCAAACCGATAATTGCAATTTCCATGTTTCATCACCTTTTATTCATATTTTAATGCTGAAAGCCAAAAAAGGCTCTCATGATTGTTTCAGACAGTTTTCGACCCTTCTTTTTTATACCATAAAAAAGCTAGTTTCAAAAGGAATTGCTGAAAAAATCACCTTTTTTTCATCATTTTTCTTTTTATAGGGAAACCAAGTATGAAAACCTTGCCCGCTGTTAAAATAAAAGAAGACGGATCAGATGAAAAAAAGCTGTGGAACAAAGAGGGGTTCTCATGTATACAGTACGACAAAGAACGTGTTTTTATAGGGGAGAAGGCGATTTTTCATCACATGACCAGACAATATGGATCAGGATGCGGGTGGAATGCATTGAAAAATGAAATTGGTGAAAAAACATTCTAGCATTCCTTAGCTAGAAGTGGTATTATAGTTAGGTCTGAATGTGAATTGATTTTAGTTTGGAGGGAAAAACATGCGCGTAAATATTACTCTAGCTTGCACTGAATGCGGTGAGCGTAACTATATTACTAAAAAGAATAAGCGAAACAATCCAGATCGCGTTGAATTCAAAAAGTATTGCTCACGTGATAAAAAACAAACTTTACATCGTGAAACAAAGTAAGCAGCAGGGAATTTTCCTGCTGTTTTTTTATGATGGGAGATGATCTGTGTGAAAAAAGAGCTTCGTCTTCAAACATTAGCTAAGCTTGATCAGATGAGTGCTAAGGAATTCGAGCGAAGCACCGCTTTCCTTCATGAGCACTTGTTTCAGCTGCCAGCATGGAAACATGCAAATACGATTGCGCTCACTATGTCTAGAGGAAAAGAGATACCGACAATGCCTCTGATTGAAAAAGCATGGCAGGAGGGGAAAACAGTATGTGTACCGACCTGTTTCCCGGAAACAAAAGAGATGACGTTTTATGAATATACACCGGAAACGAAGATGATATCCCGCTACTTTGGGCTAACAGAGCCAGACCCTCAGGTGTCGGCTGCTGTACATAAAGAAGAAATCGATTTGATCATTGTTCCTGGGGTATGCTTCGATCAACAAGGCTACCGTATTGGATTTGGGGGCGGCTATTATGACCGCTACTTAGCGGACTATCACGGTGTAACCATTGCCCTTTGTCTGTCATTACAGCAAATCGAGTATGTGCCGGCTGAAGCGCATGACATATCGGTGTCTATGATTGTCAGTGAAAAAGGTCTGTTATATCAAAAGTAAAAGTCCGCTGCTTGCCCATTGAACGGGCTTTTTGGCGTTTCATTAGAGTCATGGCATTTTAGCTGATAGGAGGTTCGTTTTGAAAAAATTTCGTGGAAAGAAAAGATACTTCCGCAATGTGTGGGAGGAAGTGAATACTTGTGACCTAATACTCGATCATGATTCATGGTTTTATTTTTGGCATACGCACCTTGATTTTTCTGGAGTTGGGGAAAATAGCTTAAAAATAAGAAGAGAGCATATAAAAGCTCATATCGCTTTATACAATAGGCTGCTAAAGCAGCTTGAAGCATTTAAAAAGCCATACCAAACATGGATTTGTATTCACGAACATGACCCTGGTTTAGACGCCGTATATGTTCATACGCCAAATCCGAACGACAATTACTTCCCTCATAAGATGGAAAAGTTAGAGGCGAATTGTAAGCTACCTCATACGTTCAAGGATTTAGTGGATCTTCATCAATTTGATGTTTCCTGTTATCAATCAGAGGGTGAAGAGGTTTTTTATATTCAATCAAAAGAACAGGGGATTAGATTGTGAAGGCTGGCTAATGAAAGGAACCATTCAAAGTGATAAAAACGATGGTTCATGCATAAACAAATCCTATTTAAGCCACGATACGAACATAGGAGGGAATATGATGAATAAAATGATTTGGAGCGTTGTGTTCACACTGTTTGCATTCGTACTCGTGCAAAACCGTTATCGGCTGATGAATTTGATTTTAGGTCAAAATCAAGTGCGTCACCTTTTTATTAAATGGCTGATGAAAATCCCATATTTTCGGACGAAATTTATTCGCCAAGCATTCTAATCCCGCAAACGCCGGGATTTTTTTTGTTTAGAAATGCGGATAAGTACGATTCTTGCTATAATAATGTAAAAAATGGAGCGCGAATGAATGAATGTCATAGATAGTCTATTTTGGCGAGTTGTTGATGAACTAAGACAAAAAGGATACGAGATGATTCAAAGTCCGTATCCAGAAGATGAAATATTTTTTGAAGCACCACGAAACTCAGGGTACGATCTCATCCGTCTATATAGAAGAGATGTGAATTTTAGGCAGGAGATCGTTCGAGATATTGAGGAGCAAACGTATCGGATCAATCAGCTGAGAGAAGCTATGCGTAAACGATCTCTTCATCTCTTACAGCTGCAATTTACAGCTGATGTTCCAGTAGATGATTGGGAAGACCTAAGCGGCCAGCCGCAAAAAGAGAAAAAGGTGACAGTTACGCCTGTATTACTAAGCGCAGATGCTCTTCAAAACGATGTAAACGAACTGCAAAAATGGCTGAATACATCGCTTGCAGTTGATGTAGAAGAAGCGAAGAGAGATACATTTGAGGATGCAATGCAGCTTAAAATGAACGTGCTTCAGGCATTTGATGATCAGGAAAAGCAGCGTGAACGAGAACGGGCCGTTTTTCAAAATGGCAGACCGATTTTTACCTATATGTTAATCGCAGTTCAAGTGGTGATGTTTCTTTTACTTGAATTATCTGGTGGAAGTACCAATACAGCCACTTTAACAGCATTTGGTGCGAAAAATAATATGCTGATTTTAGAGGGTGAATGGTGGCGTTTTGTGACACCTATGTTTTTACACATTGGTTTGACGCATTTACTCTTTAATACATTTGCTCTTTGGTCCGTTGGAGCGGCTGTTGAGAGAATTTATGGTTCAGGGAGATTTTTGCTGATTTATTTAGTTTCCGGCATCTTTGGCTCCATAGCGAGCTTTGTGTTTAATACAGCCATCGCAGCAGGAGCATCAGGTGCGATCTTTGGCTGTTTAGGCGCATTGTTATATTTAGCGATTTCTAACCGGAAGCTCTTCTTTCGTACGATGGGGACAAATATTATCGTGATTATCCTCATCAACTTAGGGATAGGTTTCACTGTATCAGGGATTGATAATGCAGGGCATCTTGGGGGGCTCGCTGGGGGATTTTTAGCCGCTTTAGCGGTCCGTCTTCCTAAACAGTTTCAGCCTGTCAAAATGCTTCTTGCTAGTCTTCTTCTCCTCCTTATTGGCGGCTTTGGATTGTATACAGGGTTTCATTCAGACGATCAAAAAGAAGCGGCGGCAACTAGCGAGGCAGCGAGTTTATTTGATGAAAAGCACTATAGCGAAGCAAGTCAGCGTCTAGAGGAATATGTAAAGCAAAAGGATGCCTCAGCTGAAGCACTTCATATATATGCGCTTTCCGAAGCGCAGCTTGGACATCTTGACAAGGCCATTGAGTATTTGCAAAAGTCGCTTGAAAAAGATCCAAATGAGCCGAATAAATTGTATCACTTATCGTTGTTGTATGTAGAAAAAGGCGAGACAGCGGAAGCAGACGAATTCATCAAAAAAGCATTAAAACAAGATCCGCAAAATGACCAATTTTTAAAGTTGAAACAATATATTGAAAACACTCAAACACGTTGAATGACTTGACTGAAAGCGTATTTATGAATACGCTTATCCTATCTGTTGATTTAGAGAAATGGTGAAAATAATGAAAACGTTATATGATGTACAGCAGCTGCTCATGAGATTTGGAAATTACGTGTATTTCGGAGATCGTGAAGTGGAATTAGAATTTATGGCAGATGAATTGAAGGAAATGTACACATCGGGCATCATCGATCGAACTGAATGGTCAAACGCAATGACCATCCTTCAAATGGAACTAGCCAAATTAAATCGAAAAACAATGTGAAGGTGGAGGACATATGACAGGGGATTGGTTTGTAGGAGTTGATCTTGGCGGTACGACAATTAAGCTTGCGTTTATTAATCTTTATGGTGAAATTCAGCATAAGTGGGAGATTCCTACGGATAAATCTGGGCAGACAATTACAGTCGACATTGCCAAGTCAATTGACCATAAACTAGTTGAGATCAGCATGCCGAAATCAGCCCTAATTGGGATCGGTATGGGGGCACCTGGACCAGTGGATAAAGTATCCGGAATTGTCTATAAAACAACGAATCTGGGCTGGACAAACTATCCCTTGAAAGACCATTTAGAGGCAGAGACAGGACTTCCATCTGTCATTGAAAATGATGCAAACATTGCTGCACTCGGTGAAATGTGGAAGGGTGCAGGTGATGGCGCCAAAAACATCCTGATGGTTACACTGGGCACAGGGGTTGGCGGCGGTATTATTGTCAATGGAGAAGTGGTTCAAGGCGAAACAGGTGCTGGTGGAGAAATTGGTCATATTTGTGCCGTTCCATTTCAAGGAGCACCATGTAACTGCGGGAGAACAGGCTGTATTGAAACCATTGCGTCTGCTACAGGTATCGTCCGAATCGCAAAGGATACATTACAAACAAAGAGCCATACATCATCACTTGGCTCACTTACTTCGCTGTCTGCAAAGGATGTATTTGAGGCAGCAGAAAACGGAGACGAACTTGGGATGCGTGTCGTAGATGAAGTAACAACCCATCTTGGTCTGGTCCTTGCGAATCTAGCCAGTGCCTTAAACCCAACAAAAATCGTCATTGGCGGCGGTGTATCTAAAGCGGGCGAGCTTCTTCGCAGTAAAGTAGAGCGTGTCGTCAAACATCATGCCTTCCCGCCATGTGCTGAGGATGTTGAAGTGGTGATTGCCTCACTAGGAAACGATGCAGGCGTGATCGGCGGTGCATGGATGGCAAAAAACAAGTGGCTGTCTTGAACAAAAATGTCATAATGATGTCATTTTTATTAAAATCAGCGATAGATAGGCATGAAATTGAATGTTTAGCATATTCATAAGTTTGTCATGGGGAAAAAGACATTGATTTTCCAGCATAGACAGGATAAGATATACTTTAGTTATTTTTGAAGAAGCACCAATAATTGGGGATGTCCCTAACCTGAGTGCGTTTTTAGCATAAGGAGGTTACAATGCGAAAGAAAAGATTAAAGGCGATTTCATTTTTACTGATTGCGACTTTGTTAATGTGGGTGAAAACCTATGTTATCTATAAATCTAGCTTTAATATCAAAATTGAAAATTTCATGCAGGAATTTATCCTGTTTATTAATCCGCTTAGCTTTCTCTTGTTTATCTTCGGTATCGGTTTATTCTTTAAAGAAAAAAATCGCAATCGATATATCATCGTGACGAGTTTTGTTCTGACATTTATTTTGTTAGCTAACATTGTATTTTATCGATTCTACAGTGATTTTCTAACCATCCCCGTCCTATTTCAAACAAACAATATGGGTGACCTCGGGTCAAGTATTACCTCTTTAATTGAACCAGTTGATTTTCTGATGTTTGTTGATATCATCATTTTAATTTGGCTCTATAAAAAACAGCCTTCCTTTAGAACAGATGTAACGATTTCACGTAAGGGACGTGCAGCTTATTATTTATTTGTGGCAGCCACTTTCTTTTTTAACCTTGGTTTGGCTGAAACAGAAAGACCAGAGCTGTTAACTCGTTCATTTGACCGTGAGATGCTAGTGAAAAACATCAGCTTATATAACTTCCATATTTATGATGGGGTTCTGCAATCGAAGCAATCCGCTCAGCGAGCACTTGCCGACAGCAATAGCTTAACGGAAATTGAAAACTATGTAAGCGCAAATCAAACAGACCGTAATGAAAAGACGTTTGGTCAAGCAAAAGGACGAAATGTCATTTTAGTATCGCTTGAGTCTACCCAGAGCTTTGTGATCAATGAAAAATTAAATGGGAAAGAGATCACGCCGTTCTTAAACAAATTGATCAAGAAAAGCTACAATTTCAGTAATTTCTATCATCAAACGGGTCAAGGAAAAACATCCGACTCCGAGTTTATTGTTGATAATTCACTCTATCCGCTTGGAAGAGGAGCTGTATTTTTCACAAATCCAAGCAACGAGTTCAAAGCCGCACCTGAGTTGTTAAAAGAGGAAGGCTATCATTCTTCTGTTATTCATGCAAATAACAAAAGTTTCTGGAACCGTGACCTGATCTATGACAGCTTTGGCTACGACAAATTTTTTGATATTAAATCATTCGATGTAAATGAAGAAAATTCAGTTGGCTGGGGACTAAAAGATGGTCCGTTTTTTGAGCAGTCAGTGGATTTAATGAAAACGATCCCGCAACCGTTTTATACGAGATTGATTACATTAACGAACCATTTTCCATTTGACTTAGATGAAGAAGATAAGCTCATTGATGAATATGACTCAAAGAGCAAAACGTTGAACAAATACTTCCCTACAGTGCGTTATCAAGATGAGGCACTAAAGCTTTTCTTTAAAAAAATGAAGGAAGCAGGGTTATACGATAACTCCATTTTTGTGTTATATGGTGATCACTACGGAATTTCTGAAAACCATAACGAAGCAATGGGACAATTCTTAAACAAAGACATTACACCTTTTGAAGAAGTTCAGCTTCAAAAAGTACCATTTGTTGTACACATTCCTGGTATCACGGATAAACATCCAAAAGAGATTGATACAGTTGGCGGCCAAGTGGATATCCGTCCAACAGTCATGAACCTTCTAGGAATCGATACAAGCAAGCAAATTCAATTTGGTCATGACCTATTATCAAAAGATACAAATGACTTCACAGTGCTTCGAGATGGAAGTTTTATTACGAAGGACAGTGTTTTCACAGCTGGTGTGTGCTACAACAAAGAAACGGGTGAGCCGAGAGAAGATGAGTCTGGTTGTCAGTCTTATGAAGAAAAGGCAAAACAAGAGCTTCAATTCTCTGATCAAATTATCTATGGAGATCTCCTTAGATTTTATGACCGAAACAACTCGGACCATTCACCATCTAAAAAAGAAGATGACACTGAGCTAAAAAAGGCGTCTTAATTTAAAAGAAAACCTCTGCTATTTACATGCAGAGGTTTTCTTTTTTTACTTACTGGTTCATATAGTGTGAGAGGGGAGGGATGTAAATGAAAAAGTCGTTTGGCACAATTGAATGGCATCTGGATGAGGCAAGGAAGGAGGATGTGGCAAAGCAGCTTGGTATAGGGAAAGAAGCTTTCCGTTTATCCAATCAGTCAAATACGGATCACCTCCTTTTACCGGGGTATAGACTTCCAGAAGGGACCCATTCATTTCAATCGGTAGGTGATGTGCAAAGCTTCATTGCGCCTTACCGGCTCCAGCAATCAGATGAATGGATCAGCGGAACATTTGAATATGATAGCGCTCACTTAGAAGGAGAGCTTCAATATTTGAAAGCTGTTTTTCCTTTTCTTCAGATGAGTGTGATTGGTCAATCAGTGCTTGATACGCCCATTTATGAAATCCGTACGGAGCCTGTACAACATTTACATTCCATACATGTTAATGCCTCTTTTCATGCAAATGAATGGATCACGACCTCTGTTTTATTAAAATGGCTTAAATCACTTTGTTTAGCGGCCTCGGACCCAGTGCAAGCAAGACATCATGAAGCGGTTCGTATATTGCAGACCACTGCTTTGTCTATTGTACCGATGGTAAATCCAGACGGTGTTGATTTGGTTCGCAACGGCCCAGAATCTTTAGGTCTGTGCCGTGAGGAGTTCGCGCCGCTAAATGGTGGATTTTCCAATTATCGAGAATGGAAGGCGAATATTCGAGGAATTGATTTAAACAATCAATTTCCTGCCTATTGGGAAATCGAATATTATCGTAATAAGCCGAAGGCACCGTCTTATAGGGATTTCCCAGGGCATCAGCCGTTAACAGAACCAGAAGCGAAAGCAATGGCACATCTCGCCTTACGAAAACGCTTTGACCGGCTAATTGCCCTTCATACACAAGGAGAAGAGATATACTGGGGGTTTCTTGGCCACGAACCGGCCATTTCAAAAGAGACGGTCGAACGGTTAGAACGGGTGAGCGGTTACAAAGCGATTCAATATCTTGATAGCTATGCAGGTTATCGAGATTGGTTTATTTATCAATGTAAAAGTGAGGGCTATACGGTGGAACTTGGGCGAGGAAAGAACCCGCTTTCTATGAGTCAATTTGATTCGATCTATGAAAAAACAAAGCGGTTATTGTGGGAAGCATGTAAGTATTAAAAGCACCTAATTGGTGCTTTCAGCGTGTAGACAAACCCTCGCATTCTTTGTCAGTCCTGCGTGCCGGTGCTCACGAAGGTAAAAGTCTCTCCGCACCAGTACTCGTCCTTCCTAGGGCTGCAAAGGTTTTCTATCACGCTGAAAAGAAGACAAAGGGCTAAAATTAAGTTCATTTTCGCCCTTTGTCAACAATCTTTTAATACGTTCAAACCAATCAATTTCTTATGGTCAATAAAAACCGTGCTGATGTGATTGACGAGAGCATCCCTGTAAGCTATTGTGAAAGAGTGGTTGTAAAAAAAAGGATATGAATTAGGGAGATGTCGATGATTGAATGCTCAAAGCCTGTGGAAACGGAATTTTACTTATCTATTTGTTTCTAAAATGTGTAAAATTACTGCTGATAGTTTATCTTTTAACACCATTTTGTGGCTTTTAGTGCTAGGGGGAAAAGGAGCAATTGGAACAGCATTTTTTATTGCCGTTAGTTTTGTCCCTCAAGCCATTATTGGGCCGTTTATTACCCCAATGATGAAGCCGCATCAATTGAAATTTTGGATGTGCTTTGCTGATTTAACTCGGGCGGCGATTATACTTGTGATTGTGGTGAGTTACTTTTATGATTTTTCTCCTTTGGCACTCATCATTGGCGGTATGTTGCTGCATTCAGCGACTGGTGGTTCCTATGAACCAGCTTCGGTGTCCATTATTCCAAAGCTTGTGCATGAAGATGTGATACAAAAGGCGAATGCAACCATTCAATCAGCCAGTCATGTGGTCAGGCTTGTGACTGTGACGATTTGTGGTGTCATGATTGCATTTGTAGGGGTAGGATATACAATGCTTGTCATTATTCCTCTTTACCTCATGTCTGCTTTGCTGGTTTTGCTGATTACATATAAAACGGAAGCGATCATGGATAAAGGAAAAAAAGGATTATCATACGGAAAACGATTAATAAGAGGATTTTCACTTGTGAAAAGTCATCATATTTTGTTTCCATTAGCCATTTTTTGTGTCTGCTCCAATTTTGCTGCGGCACCGTGGGAGGCATTGTCGGTTATTTATTTAACAGAAGATTTACATAGTGGACCAGTAGTATATTCATTCATCAAAGTGACCACGGCATTAGGTGCATTTTTGATGGGATTCGTTTTAACAAAGGTGAAAGTGAATCGATACGGTCTGTTGTTTATCGGGGCAGGGATCGTTGATGGAATTGCATTTTTCATTACAGGGATGAATGCTTTATTACCACTTGTGTTTATATCTGCATTTGCCTTAGGTGCAGCCATCAGTGCAGTCAATGTACCTGAACATACGATGATTCAATTGTCGGTAAAAGCGGAGGATCAGCCGCAAGTGTATGCGATTATTAACATGATCTCGTATTTAATGATACCGTTAGGCGCTCTCATTGGTGGTTATATGGCGACGTTATTCGGTTCAGGTTATGTCATTGCAGCAGGAGGACTGATCGAAGCTATTTCAGGTATATGCTTGCTCCTTTTCACAAATATTGGGAAGGTAGAGAGAGCAGATTTGACGATAGAACGGGACAAACCAAGCTTAAACGCCACATGATCATGGCATTTTTGAATCACGATGGGTTACAATGAGAACGAGAAAGAAATAGGATGTCATTGAAAGGAGCAAGAACCATGGCAATAGCAGATGTCACCATCATTCCAATAGGCACTGAGACACCAAGCGTGAGTGCATATGTAGCAGACGTACAAAGATTGTTAGAAGGCTTTCAACAAGAAGGGAAAATCAAATATCAGCTCACACCAATGAATACATTAATTGAAGGGGAGCTATCCGTTTTATTTGAGGTCATTCAGCGTATTCATGAAGCTCCATTTGAAAAGGGTTTACACCGAGTAGCAACCAATATCCGCATAGATGACAGAAGAGATCAAACGACCACCCTTTCAAGCAAATTAGAAAGCGTGAATAAACATTTGAATCAATAGAAAAAGCCTGCTGATTGCAGGCTTTTAGCGTGTAGACAAACCCTCGCATTCTTTGTCAGTCCTGCGTGCTGGTGCTCACGAATATCAAATTCGCTCCGCGCCAGTACTCGTCCTTCCTAGACTGCAAAGGTTTTCTATCACGCTAAAAAGAAGACAAAGGGCTAAAATCAAGTTCATTTTAGCCCTTTGTCAACAATCTGAAAGCCTGCTTATTGCAGGCTCTTAATGTGCAGTTGGATAACCGCTATAGATGATGGTCATGACGGTAAACCATCCAAAAACCAAAAATGTGGCGCCAGCGAAAGCAATGGCCAGTACGTTCACTTTTTTGAGTGAGCGATAGATGCCGAGAGCGGCTAAAATCGTGACTAGACCAAAAATAATGACGAGCATCATATGAAAGTCCCCCTTTGTCATCAATCCCCTTGATTTCCTTTCTTTTCATTTTAACCGTTTTCATAAAGCTTGTCGAGTACATTCAAGTTGACGATTGTTTGAATTTTTATTGAATAGCCTTCATAATAAAAAAGAATGAAAAAAGTAGTAGGTGATGAAAATGAATTGGAGAAGAATGCCGCTAGGCTATGTGCAAGCGAACGCATATATTTGGAAAAATGAACAGGGAGAATGTTTAATTTTTGATCCAGGCGGCGAAGCGCAAAAGCTAATTTCTTATGTGAAAGAAAAACAGCTGCAACCACTTGCTGTCTTATTGACACATGCCCATTTTGATCATATTGGTGCAGCAGATGAGGTGCGTCAAGAATGGGGAATTCCGCTTTATGTCCATGAAAAGGAAAAAGAATGGCTGACAAATGCTCAGCTAAACGGTTCAGCTCGACTAATTGGTAACGGAATTACGGTCAAAGAAGCGGAACAATTGATTACGTCAGAAGGACCTCTTCAAATTGGATCGTTTACATTAGAAATGTTCCACACACCAGGTCATTCACCTGGCAGTGTGTCTTACTATTCAGCGGAAGAGGGATTTGTGATTTCTGGTGATACTTTATTCCAAGGCGGTATCGGGAGAACTGATTTAACGGGTGGTAATCAAGACGTGCTACTTCAATCGATACATGACAAATTGTTGGCATTGCCAGAATCAACTCTTGTGTTAAGTGGACATGGCGAGGAAACAACTGTGCTTACAGAACAGGAGCAAAATCCGTTTATCAATGGGTTTTCTTTATAATAGCACGCACGAAAAAAGCATCTCTTTCAAAAGAGATGCTTTTTTCTATTAATGTCCGGTACCGGGAACCATGATGAAAATCGAATAATATGTAAATCCGGCAAAGAAAATCGTCAAGTACGCTCCGAAAATGTAAATATACATTCTTTCGGATAAATTCAAGTAGGATAAAAATACAAAAAGAACGGTTTGACCGAAGAACAGCAAGGATGCATCTTTCATATGTCCTAAATAGAACATGACAGCAAAAATACCCGTCCAAAACCCAAGAACGCGGAACATGCGATTCATTTCTTTCCCTCCCCTTAAAAAACCCCTTTGATTCATATTATAGCTGATGATCACTTGTTATGTAAACATTTACATTTTTGACAACGTGTGAACATTCATTCTTTCGCTAGAAAAAATTTTTTTGAAAAAGTGATGAAAAAGTGTTTATGCCTAAATGCATGAGGGTACTTAGTCCATAAGAGAAAAGGTTAACGACCTAAGGAGGAAGACTAATGAGTGACATTACTTTTTATTCATACCCAAGCTGCACGTCTTGCCGCAAAACAAAACATTGGTTAAAGGCGAATCAAATTGATTTTAAAGAGCGTCACCTTTTTAGAGAAACGCCAACACTAGACGAATTAAAAAAAATCCTATCCTTAACAACAGAAGGAATGGATGAAATTTTAGCTACTCGAAGCCAAGCTTTTAAAAGCTTAAATTTAAATATTAATGATCTAAAAGTAAATGAGGTACTTCAACTTCTCATTGAAAAGCCAAAGCTGCTTCGGAGACCTATTATCATTGATGGAAATAAATTAGTGGTCGGCTATAATCCAGGAGAACTCATGAAAATTTCAAAAAAGAAAGCGATTCATCAATCGGTTTCCTAATCAAAAACGAAGATCAGCTGAATGATGTTTCAGCCGTCTTCGTTTTTGTGCTGAACTGGGCTAGCTGGGTTCGAACCAACGATCACGGAGTCAAAGTCCATTGCCTTACCACTTGGCTATAGCCCAATATGAAACGTGTAATGCTATTGTTCACCATCTGCGGTCATTTATACATAAAAAGTTGGTTGTCACTAGTTGTAAGTGAAAAAGGAGCGAACGACAGAAATGAAAAATGAAAAATCTGAGCAATTATATGAATTTATTCTTAAAGAAGCCCCTGTCATGACCGAAGAATGGCTGAAAACAAGAACAGAAGAAGGCTCATTATATTCCAAACATGCTTCAGAGGAGACAGAAAAGAAGCTGAAAGAACAAAACACAGCATTTATTCAAACGATTGCAGCAACGTTAGTCACGCTATCAGATAAAGTAGAAGACCATCTAAAAAAGTGGTCAGTTGATATTGCCCGTGATCGAGCTGTTCATGAAGTACCTTTATATGAAATCATCGGACAATTTAAGGTGTTCCGCCACATTTTTTGTTCCAGAATTGAGACCTTTACACAACAAACAGAGCTTGAAGTGACACTAAAAGATGTGTGCGATTGGAATCAGCATTTTCACGCCACATTTGATGACATGATTGCGCGTTTATCAGAAGAGTATGACCGCGTGACAATCAATCAGCTTAATGCACAAAGAGAAATGATTCAAGAGCTTAGTGCGCCTGTTATTCCAGTTTCAAAAGAGATCGGTATTTTGCCGCTAATTGGCGAAATTGATACGTACCGGGCAAAAATCATTTTGGAATCAGTACTAGAACAGGCATCTAGACTGCGTCTAACGCATTTATTTATTGATATATCTGGCGTTCCCGTTGTTGATACGATGGTTGCTTATCAGTTGTTTAAAGTGGTCGATAGTGCGAAGCTGCTTGGAATTGAGACGATTATATCAGGCATTCGCCCAGAGATCGCTCAAACTGTAGTGAAACTCGGCATTGATTTCTCAAAAGTAAATACTGAACACAGCCTTGCAAAAGCTTTAGAAAAAAGAGGCTTTCGTATCTTTGAAGAGCAGCAAGAAGCAACGTGAACCAAAAAATGTTACTAGTAAAAGTAACGGGTACGTTGACAAGGAGAAACAATATAATGAGCATATGAATGAGATGACCAATTCGCATACAGATTTGGTCTCTTTTTTTATCCATAAATCAGACACGAAAGGATATTCTTTATCTTCAAATCAGTAACCTATTAAGGAGGATTAAATTTGGAGACACCTCCTTGTAACAGATCATCCATAATGAAAGAACAAAATGAAATAATGATGATCATCAAAAAAGAGGTGCCAGTAGCACTTCTTTTTTATTTTCTCCTCTGAACGGAACCCGTTGTTGTAAAAGTCAAATTTTTTGATATGTCTTTCTGTTATTTATAGATGAAATACACCTCAAATTGAACATTTTTAACCCTCTTCAGTCATGAAAATCATGAAATACGTTTTTGTCAGGCACGTTCCACCATCATACAATATGGTCACTGAAAGGAGTGAACACACTTGTATGGTATTGAATATTTGGGGCAAGAGCTGCTAGAAGAGGCGTGCCGCATGAGAGCATCTGATGTGCATATTGTTCCGAGAGAAAAGGAAGCTTCAGTCTCTTTTCGTGTAGACGCTGACCTCATTCAGCAGCGGATCATTGACAAAAAGAGCGGAGAGCGGCTCATTGCTCATTTCAAATTTTTATCTTCTATGGATATTGGTGAAAGAAGGAGACCACAAAATGGATCATTGGCTGTGATGTTAAGACGCGGTCAAGTGTTTGTTCGGCTTTCTACATTACCGACTGTAAATGATGAAAGTTTAGTGATTCGGATTTTACCGCAGGATCATGTGCCGAAAACAAAGTATTTGTCACTGTTCCCGAAGGCTTCAGCGAGATTATTATCGTTTCTGAATCATTCGCATGGGCTCATTTTATTTACTGGACCAACAAATTCAGGGAAAACGACAACACTTTATTCATTGATCCAGTTTGCCAAAAAACATTTTAATCGAAATATTATTACCCTTGAAGATCCTGTGGAAACAAGAAATGAAGAAGTGCTGCAGGTTCAAGTAAATGAAAAAGCTGGTATCACGTATGCGGCAGGTTTACGCGCTATTTTAAGACATGATCCAGATATGATTGTGCTTGGAGAAATAAGAGATGCGGAAACAGCGAGAACAGCTATTAGAGCAGCTTTGACAGGTCATTTAGTCATGAGCACACTGCACGCAAAGAATGCAAAAGGAGCTCTTTATCGAATGCTCGAATTTGGTGTGACGATGAATGAACTCGAACAAACAATGGTTGCCATTGCTGCTCAGCGGTTAATCGAACTCGCATGTCCATTTTGCGGCGAAACGTGTGAGCTTTATTGCAAACTAAATCGGCCAGTCAGACGAACAAATGTATTTGAATTGCTTTACGGAAAGGAGCTTGGTGAGTGTATCAAAGAGGCAAAAGGTGAATACGCTCATTCGTCATACGAAACACTGCAAAGATTAATTCGGAAAGGAGTGGCACTCGGCTATTTATCAAAAAGCACATATCATCGATGGGTTTATGAAGAAGCGAGCCTCTAAAGCCTGGTCTAAAAAAGAACAAGCTGAATTCTTATCGAAACTGGCTCAATTGATTCAAGCCGGATATACATTGGTTGATGCACTAACGATGGTGAATATTCAATTATCAAAAAAACAGCAACAGCGTTTAACGCCAGGCATTCAGTGGCTGCTTGAAGGGGAGCCTTTTTACGTTGTGCTTGAGCGACTTCATTTTCAGCGGGAAGCCGTCGCTATTCTTTGTTTTTCAGAGAAACATGGCAGCCTAGCGCGAGCTCTTGAACAAAGCGCCCGTTTTTTAGAGAGAAAAATTATGCAGATAGACACATTCAAGCGCATGTTACGATATCCAATTTTTCTTATGTTTACGGTTTTTGTTGTGCTCATCATTGTTCAGCAAATGATCGTCCCTCAATTTTCTTTATTATATTCATCTATGAATACAAGCATGTCATGGCTGATTCAAGGAATGTTTGGCCTCTTTCAATTCCTACACGCTTTGCTGCTCATGATCGGTTGTATATGTATCTGTCTTTTTGGATATTATGAGCTTTTTTTTAAGAAAAAATCGACCCTTGAGAAACTGAAAGTCATCAGCAGGCTGCCGGTGGTATTTAAAGGGGTGCAGCTGATGCATACGTATCTTTTTTCCCTTCAGCTAAGCGGACTTCTTCAAGCTGGGTTATCGATTTACGAAAGTTTGCAAGCTTTTAAACAGCAGACCTATTTACCCTTCCTTCAAGAAATGTCTGAACAAATGATAGGAGAGTTAAGAAAAGGTGAGAGTATGGAACATCAAATAAGCCGGTCTCCTTTTTTCGAAAGGCATTTTGCGGCTGTCATTAAGCATGGGGAAGCAAGTGGGATGCTAGCAAGAGAAATGTACACATATAGTCAATTTCTTTTAGAGAATGCAGAATTGAAAATTGAAAAATGGGTTTCATGGCTGCAGCCTGTCATCTATGGCTTAACAGCATTTCTTATACTCATTGTGTATTTATCTATTCTTTTACCAATGTATCAACTAATGGAACAAGTGTGAAAAGGAGGACTAAAGCATGAATGATAAAGGATTTACACTGTTAGAAATGTTAATTGTTATGCTTGTGATCTCCATTCTTTTATTGATCACCATTCCAAATATCACTCGGCATCATCAAAGCATTCAAGCAAAGGGCTGTGAAGGGCTGAAATCAATGGTGAGTACACAGGTAATGGCATATGAATTAGAGCATGACGGCAAGACGCCATCTTTAGCTGAATTAGAAAAAGAAGGCTATGTCAAAAAAGGATTAACTTGTCCAAATGGAAAAGCAATTTTCATTCAAAACGGCGATGTGAAAAATGAATAAATCGCTTTTCCAGGAGAAAGGATTTACACTCATTGAGCAGCTCTTGATCGTCATGATTTTCTCTATCTTATTATCGATAATAGGTGGAAAAGTGCCCAATGTATTAGAAAGTGCTGAAGCAAAAAAGCAAGTGAACTTGCTAAAACAAGATCTTCAATTGGCATCTTATACTGCATTTATTAAAAAAACACGAGTAACTGTTGAGTTTCACCCGCCCAATGTATCTTATCAAGTCATCGAGCAGAATAGTGAGCAGATCATTGCTTCTAATCCACATAAAAAAGGCACCATCAAGCAATCCACATTTCAAAAAGGCCTTCACTTTAATAAAAACGGACATCCAAATAGCGGCGGTTCTCTCATTGTTCAATTTGGCAGTCAAATATATAAACTCACGATTTACTTAGGGAGCGGGCGGATTCATGTTCAGCAACAATAAAGGATTTAGTACGTTTGAGATGCTCTTTTCTTGCCACCTCTTTCTATTTGCTGCTCTTGTGCTCGTGCCATCCTTTGAAAAACTGACAATAGGGAAAGAAGAATTAAGAGCCAAACTGGAAGCTTATCAAATTTTACATGAGTATATGAATAAAGCTTTTATAGAAGGTCAAAAGAAAACAAGTACAAAGAAACGAGGCGAGATCACATATGAATTTATTTGGGGTCAGGAGAAGGGATGTGTTTCATACAAAGTACAAAAAAAGAAGACGATTTGCTTTCGACATTTGGAGCGATGAACAAGGCTTTACACTCGCTCAAGCAATATGGCAATTGCAGCTATTTTTGCTGCTTTCTGTTGGCTGCATGCTGCTTTTATCAATTGTTGAAAAAACTCATCCGTTTGCAGAAATCAACAAATTTTCGCAAATGGAGTGGAAACAAACGGTCCTGCAATTAGAGGAGGATCTAAATTGTGCTGTCGCTGTAAGAGCGGTGAAAAATGGAACAGCTCTGGAGTATATTTCAAGTCAAGGGCGAGTGGTGACGATTGAGCCGTATCAAGAGATGCTTCGTAAACGAACGGATCAGGCAGGCCATCTCCCTTTATTACAAAAGGTGAAACAATTCCATGTAAGAACAAAAGAGCAAACCACCACTCTCCAAGTCACAGATGTATTTGGTCAAGTACATGAAGCTGTTTTTTTCACTTACAAAGGAGTGATTCCTAAAACGTGAAAAGAGAAGACGGGTTTATTTATCCTCACGTATTTGCTGTCATTCTTTTATTTTTATTGATTCTAGGCTCGATGACCATTGGGTTTCAAAAAGAGTTGAAAAGTGCAGAGCTCACGATTTCTTTTTATCAAAAACAGCAGTTATTTCGTTTAGGTCTAAGTGAAGCTGCAAACAAATTAAATCGGATTTGTAATCAGCCATTGAGCCCAATTGTCACAGAAGAAGGCCGAGTGACGTTGAAGCGAATTGGGTGCGATGACAGAAAAAAGCTAGTCCGCCTCTTGGTTAACATCGAGACAAAGGGTGGTGTAACTGACGAGCGGGAACTAGAGATGAATAAGGAGACAGGAGAAATCAATCAATGGATCAGCACTCATTAGCGAGTGTATAAAACGATACTCTTCTTGGTAACACTTTAAGGAAGAAGAGGTGAGTGTTCGATGAAGACAAATGATTATGTAAAATATATGACGCAGGAAATTATTAAATATATGAATACACCACGTGACGAGCGGAAAGAACATAAACAGGAAAAAATGGAGACGAAACCACCATTTTCTCAGCGTTTATTCGGTGTTCTGCCTTTTGGCTTCTCAATGATGCTAAAAAAACGTCAACGTCATCGACAAAAGTAAAAAGCCGCCAGCAGGCGGTTTTTTTAATGCCATTTTAGCTGTATTCTTCCACAACAATGACTTTATTGACCTTGTTCGAGTAAGGGTTATAGGAAATGGTGACATATACCCCAAATTCTTTGGCCTGATCTTTCAACGTAATATGATATTGCTTCACGGATTCTTTCTCCCGGTGCCGATCCCACACTTTTTGTTTGAATAAAACATGTGCTAACGGATACCGTTTTTTTGCTTCTTTGACTGCCCTTGTTTCCCATTGATCTGCGGCAGCAGTGATTCCTTTTGCATCAGCTAGATGGGCGCTTTGTATCAAGGGGCTTAACAGTAAACTGAGCATGATCATGATTCTTCCATATTTCAACTAACATCACCTCACCAATTATTATCCTGACCAAATCCTGCACTTTTATGTAAATTTTTAAGAAGTACAAATGTCACAGAAAAAAATATTGAATATGGCGAAAGAATGAGAAAATGGAAGAATTTTCTCGGTAATGTTCTTGTTTAAGAACAAAATGGACTAATTTGACGTTTTGGATTTTATAGGTAATTCCTTATACTGAGTGTAATCGTTCTTTTTAAAGAACAATTGTTCAAGGAGTTGAAAGATTCAATGAAACAGCTGCTCTTTGTACTATTTTGTGCTATTTGTTTGATTTTCACTTCTTTTTTTATTACGTCTACTAATGCTTCTTTTAACGATGTCGAGCATTCGAACTTTGTCATGAAAACATGTGAAAATTTCGAAGAGACAGATCAGCATTGCCAGCCGAAGAAATGGGATAGAAGCCATTTGAAACTGATCGATCAAACGATCATTGAGGGGACAGTCTGTGCGCCTCAAAAGCTGAGCATGTCACTAAAAAATATTGGACAACCCATCGCGCACTCTGAATGGAAGTGGGAACTACATAAAGTAGAGAGTGTTCAGATGCCATTACAAGATGGCCATGTTATTGAAAAAGGTGCTATACAGTCCCTCTCATCAGAAGAAACGACGACTGTCACGGCAGTTAAAGCAAAAACAAATGGAATTTATGTGTTTAAAATCTATTATCCTAAAGGGTTTGGTGGTTCTGAAAAGCCATTCTTTACGTCTCAACATATGCAGCTTTCGAATTGTCAAGAAAAGGCGTCCTAAATAGGGTTTGCCTGCTGAATGAAACATGATATGTAAAGGGGAGAAAGGTATGAAAAAGTGGATGAAAATGTCTGGGAGTATTCTTTACGCGCTGGTCTTCACGATGATGATTGTGTGTATTATTGTCGTGTTGTCATCAAGGACAACAGGCGGAGATCCTCAGATTTTTGGTTATGAGTTCAAGCAAGTATTATCTGGATCAATGGAACCGGAATTTTCGACTGGTTCATTGATTGTTGTGAAACATGTCACCTCACCTGAAACACTCAAAAAAGGGGATATTATTACGTTTCAAACGAAGCAAGACCAATCCTTTGTGACTCACCGCATTGTTGGGGTAAAAGGAAAAGGAGTAAATAAAGCCTTTGAGACAAAAGGAGACCACAATATGTATCAAGACGGCACGCTCGTCAAAGCGAATCAAGTGACTGCGCAGTATACGGGCGTGAACATTCCTTATGCAGGAAAGCTTCTTTCGTATGCAGGAACTTCTGCTGGGACCGCTCTTTTGCTCATTATTCCAGGGGTGATGCTGCTTGTTTATTCAACCATTCATTTTGTTGGTGCTGCCAAACATCGAAGACATACGGCTGAGTTACATATGTCAGAGGAACAAGCATAAATTTTCGTTTGTAACCTAAATCAGGTTTCAATAAAACAATTTATTAGGGGGTTCAATCATGGCAATGAAAAAATCAATTCGTTTAGGTGTTTTATCGGGAGCGTTAGGTCTTGCTTTAATTGGCGGGGGAACGTGGGCTGCATTTAATGATGTTGAGACGGCAAACGCGGTCTACTCTACAGGAGAGCTGAATCTATCTGCAAAAGAGAATTCCGGCGCCATCAACCTTGCGAACATAAAACCCGGTGACCGTATAAAGAAGGAATTTAATTTTGAAAATAAAGGGTCTCTTGCAATTAATCAAGTGCTGATGAGTCTTGATTATAGCCAGTTTCAAGATGGAACATCAGCGAAAAATGGCGGGAAGAATACAGCTGAAGAATTCCTCAGCCAATTTCAGGTGAGTGTTCTAACGGTTGGAGCCGAAGGTGGGAATGGATACCCGAAAAATATTATTTTAGACCATGCAAACCTGCTTGACCTGCATCTATTAACGTCAAAGCAGGATCAGACCGCATTTGAAAAGCTTCGTCATGCCGTCGATGAGAAGTTTTTACATGAAAGTGGTAAAATTAATGTTGCCACCGTTGATGGATCAACAGCTCCAGAGTATGACGGCATTCCAAAGAATCCGTTTGATTACGATAAAATGGAAATGATCATTGAATTTGTCAATGACCAGACGAAGGATAAAGCGGGTAACTATATCCAAAATAAATACCAAGGCGATGCGATTCAAGTTGATCTTTCCTTCGAAGCAACTCAGTGGAATGGTTTAACGATCAATCCAAAAAAGCATACGGATGAAAAAGGCTACGTGAAAGAAAACGAAAAAGCACACAGCGAAGATAAAAAATAAAGTCAGTCTTTAGTCTGATAACAAGATCTGCATAGCAATTGGAGGAGTATGCGCTAAAATATGCGCATTACTCCTCTTCTTGCTTTTTTTTCCAGATTTGATAATCTAAAAATTCACGAAATTGCTTTTTCGAAACCCCTGATGTCATTGCATCTCGAACTAGTTTTTCCCATTCACTATCTAATTGACCATCGTATTCGGTTTCATCATTTTCGTTTAACAGTGTATGAACCGAGACGTCCAGAACAGCGGAGACTTTTTCAAGAAATTGAATGGAGGGGTTTGTTTGCAAGTTTCTTTCTATTGAACTTAAATAAGACTTCGCTACCCCAGCCTTTTCGGCCAGTTCTGATAGTGAGTAGCCTTTTTCATTGCGGTATTGTTTAATACGCTGGCCAATCAATGTCATCACCTTCCTTTCGATATTATAGCACATTCAGAAAGGTTTGATAGAATGACTTCTTGCCATAGGGGGAGACTCAGAGGACTTTTCGCGTGATTTGAGAAAATGACGGACTTCTTCTACTGTTAGTCCTGCTTTGCGCGCTTCGCGTAATAATTGAACCCATTCACTGTCTAATAACTTCGTTTTCTTTTCCATACAAATACCCTCCTAAAATACTGAATCGTGTATTTCAGGCACTTAACGCATGAAATGGAAAAACACAGGTGATAAGACCTCATAGATTGCTTGCGTCATGTTTCCGCCCAATACAAACAGACAAACGTTGCTTTTGATTGATCGAAAATTTGATATCACATGAAAGGGAGGGAGACATGCTAAGTCAGCCTCCTCTTTTTTGCTGTAAGTAAAAAAGTCCGCCATTTTCAATCGTAAGACTGATTTTTGGTTCGTATAAAGTTTTAAGTGCTTGTCTTTCTATTTCATATTCTACAGATGTGTCTGAAGTCCCTTCATAAAATTGGTTTAAAAGTTCCGAGTCTTCTTTCCACTTTTGAACAGCTCTTACCGCCCAATCATCCGGCTCTTCATTGGCATAACGTTCCATCAGGCTGTAAAGCCGTTTGACGCCGCTCTCTGGCTTAATCATCGTACTCATTGTGAAGCAATAATCAGGAATTTGAGACGATAGCTCACGCGCTTCCAGCTTCTCTTGAAATTGTTCGATGACTTCTCCACGTATTAGATGCAGTCCAAGAGACAGCAGTTTGTCTTTTTTACGGTCTGCCAGATAGGATATTTTGACATTGAGACCAAGCCACGGCTCCAGTGCGATCTGGCTGTTTGTGAGCGGTCTGACTTTTTCGTACAGCCGAATAAAACGGCCTTGCTGTTTCACAACATCGAATATTTGGAATAAACGAGGGGAGCCGAAGTGGACAAATTCTCCTTCGACCGTGTCATCAGCTTTTTTTTGATCGGTGATCAAAGTCAATTGCCGCGGCTCAGGTACGCCTCCCGTTTTTTCGAGCCAATGCCAATAAAAAGGACGGTTCATGATCAATTTATCCATTTCGATTGTCAGTTGTACGGTCATGTGCCCTGCACTTTCTTCAAGTATGTCGCATTGATTTGCCTGAAAGAAACGGAGAAGAAATGTGTGAATCTCGCGCTGCTCCATTGGTCAACTCTCCTTTATGAACCTTGCTGTCTTTCTTCTAAAATCGGTGTTTGTGCTTCTGTTAAATAGGAAGCAAATTGGGTTAATTTCTTTTTCATATCTACGTCAGACTCGTGCTGGAAGAGAATTTGATGCAATTCTGTTTCAGCATCTTGGATATCAATTCGGGTTAAAATATCATCTAGATCGCCAATGACGTTTTCAAACAGCTGAATTTTTTCATATAAAAGTTTTAAAATATGTTCTTCAACTGTCCCGCTGGTTGCCATATTGTAAATGTGAACATCCCGCTCCTGACCGAGCCGGTGAATACGTCCAATTCTTTGTTCCAAGCGCATTGGGTTCCACGGAAGGTCGTAGTTGATGATTTGGTTGCAAAACTGAAGATTGATCCCCTCGCCGCCTGCTTCTGTCGCGATGAGCACTTGCGCCCGCTCTCTAAATAAATCTTTCATCCAGTCTTTTTTACTCCGTTTAAACCCGCCTCGAAAAGGGACCGAACTGATGCCGTTTTGCTGGAGAAACCATTGCAAATAAATTTGTGTCGCACGGTATTCAGTGAAGATAATGACTTTTTCATTTAATTGCTGAATGAGTTTAACGACTTCAAGTGCTTTAGAATTTTGTTCTACCTGGTTGATTTTCTCCATGATTTGCATCATCGCAGAAGCGCCTAGAATGTGTTTTTCCTCTTCTTGCATTTTTTTAATGGTCATATAGACGGCCTCACGGCTCGAACAGCATTCTCGTTCTAAGGTCATAATTGAAAACATGTGCTTCGTATAGGAAGGGTTTTCTTTTAACTTGCAAATTTCATCATATAGTGCTTGTTCTGTCGGGGAGAAATCAATAGAAATTGTCTTCACATGACGCTTTGACCACTCGATGCCAGTGTCTTGTCTCCGGTTCCGAATCATGACTTTATTGACTAACTGTTTTAGCCGGTCATGGTCTTCAAGTTGAAGGTCTTTTTTGGCAAAGAGGTCTTTAAATTGTGTTTCATTACCTAAATGGCCTGGCTTCAACAGAGAGACGAGATTAAAAATTTCTCCTATCCGATTTTGGATAGGTGTGGCTGTGAGCAGTAGGCAGAACTTTTTATTCAAATTTCTCACAAACTCATAGTTTTTCGTTTTATTGTTTTTCAGTTTGTGTGCTTCATCAATAATGACCATATCGTAGGAGATGGATAAGATCGTGTCTCGATGCGGCTGTCTTTTGGCTGTATCAATTGAGGAAACCACAACATCGCACTGCTCCCACACATAGCTCTTCTTTTGCTCGACAGCATCTATGTAAAATTTCGTCCGCAGTTCTTGTACCCATTGAGACACAAGGGATGCGGGTACGAGAATGAGAATCTTCTTGGCAAGTCCCCGAATCATGTATTCTTTGATAATCAGTCCTGCTTCAACGGTTTTTCCAAGACCCACTTCATCTGCTAAAATGGCTTTCCCATTCATCTCTTCTACGACTCTTCTAGCGACTTCGAGCTGGTGTTTTAAAGGAGTAAATGCAGGCAGGTGCGCAGGTGCTTGCAGTCCTTCAAATGAATCAATGGCTGTCACTTTTTGTACCTGTGCTGCTAAACGGTACATATCCCAATTCGCCCAGGGACCGTCTGCTGTAAGCCGCTTTTGAAATTCACTTGCCCATTTTTGATCAAAGATCGTTTGAATATTCAATGTGACCGCCTGCCTTTCTGATAGAGTGATGATAAAATCGTTCTGTTTTTAAACGCTTCATTTTTTCATAGCGATTTAAAAGATGTTATAAATCAATAAAAGCGAACGATAATGAATGATTATTTTAAAAATGTTAATGATTTTTCTGTTGCTCTTCATCCATTTCTAATGGTAGGATGTTGGTAAGTGATCTAGAGAATAAGTCACCCATTTTGATAGTATGTCCAATAAAGGTGAAGAATATGAGCGGATGATGGTATGGGGAGAGACCTAGCGGTTATTTTGCACTGACAGGCGCCGAAGGAGCAAGCTGAATTGGTTCAGTGAATCTCTCAGGCAAAAGTACTCTTACCGGACGCAACTCTGGAGAGTGTTTGCGCAACGATTTTTAGCAAACCACCAAAGGGGAAAACGCACAATGATATTGTGCTGTAAACTTTCAGGTGCAAGGACAGAGACTTCTTTTTGATAAAAGGGAGCGCTCTGTCCTTTTTTGCTGTGATTTTTTTCTGAAAATTCAGCTTGTAATGTGCACTGTAAGAAAAAAGGGGGAAACGATTGATGTTGAAACGAACACCGCTTTTTCATGCGTATGAAACGTTTGGCGCAAAAACCATTGACTTCGGGGGCTGGGAATTACCTGTCCAATTTTCTTCCATTAAAGAAGAACATGAAGCTGTTCGAACAAAAGCAGGGCTGTTTGACGTGTCTCACATGGGTGAGGTGGAAGTCACAGGTCAGGGAGCCCTTCCTTTTTTACAAAGGTTATTAACCAATGATCTGTCAAAGCTGACAGACGGTAAGGCACTATATACAGCCATGTGTTATGAAGATGGCGGAACGGTGGATGATCTGCTTGTCTACCAAAAAGAAAAGAACAACTATTTGCTTGTGATCAATGCTTCAAATATTGAAAAAGATGTGGATTGGCTGCTGAAACATCAAGGTGGGGAAGATGTTTCGATTAAAAATGTCTCTGATCAAACCGCCTTGTTAGCCCTTCAAGGACCTCATGCTGCTGACATCATCAAAGATGTTGCGGATGAAGAGGTAACATCACTGAAGCCATTTACGTTTTTATCAAAAGCAATCATTGCGCAAAAAGAGGTGCTTGTCTCAAGAACCGGCTACACAGGAGAAGACGGCTTTGAAATCTACTGCCAGTCAGAAGATGCTGTTCACCTTTGGACCGCTTTATTAGAAGCCGGACAGCCGAAAGGACTGATCCCATGTGGACTCGGTGCACGTGACACCTTAAGATTTGAAGCAAGACTCCCGCTTTATGGCCAAGAGCTCACGAAGGATATTTCTCCTTTAGAAGGGGGCATTGGTTTTGCTGTTAAAACGGATAAAGAAGCAGGTTTTATCGGGAAAAATGCACTTAAAAAACAAAAAGAAGAAGGACCGAAGCGAAAGCTTGTCGGGATTGAAATGATAGATAAGGGGATTCCGCGGACAGACTATCCGGTCTTCTCAGGAGATAAGCAGATTGGTGTAGTCACAACCGGTACACAATCTCCAACATTAAAGAAAAATATTGGGCTTGCCTTGATTGAAACATCAGAGGCGCAGCTTGGGACAGAAGTGGAAGTGCAAGTTCGTAAAAAACGTCTAAAAGCCAAAATCGTCGCCACGCCATTTTATAAAAGAGCCAAATAACGAGGAGGAATAGAGGATGAAGCACAGGTATTTGCCGCAAACAGAGCAAGATCAAAAAGAAATGCTGGATGTCATTGGCGTTCAGTCAATTGATGAGCTTTTCTCAGATATCCCAGAGAAAGTCAGATTCAAAGGTGCGTACAACATCAAAGAAGCCGCATCTGAAACAGAGCTAGTGCGGGAATTGTCTCGTCTTGCTGCAAAAAATAAAGATACAGTGGCCTATGCCTCGTTTTTAGGTGCTGGTGTGTATGATCATTACCAGCCTGTGATTGTCGACCATGTGATTTCACGTTCTGAATTTTATACAGCGTACACACCTTATCAGCCTGAAATTTCTCAAGGTGAATTGCAAGCAATCTTTGAATTTCAAACAATGATTGCTGAGCTGACCGGTATGGATCTTGCCAATTCCTCGATGTATGATGGCGGAACGTCATTAGCTGAAGCAGCGATGCTGGCTGCAGGTCATACAAAGAAGAAAAAGATTGTGGTTTCTGAGACGGTTCATCCTGAATCAAGAGCGGTGCTGAAAACATATGCGAAAGGTCAGCATATTGAAGTCGTCGAGGTACCTGCGCGAAAAGGTCAGACCGATCTAGCTGCATTAGAAGAAGCCGTCTGCGACGAAACAGCAGCGGTCCTTGTACAATACCCAAACTTCTTCGGTGTTGTTGAACCGTTAAAAGACATTGAACCGATTGCACATAAAGGGAAAAGTTTATTCATCGTCTCAAGCAACCCGCTTGCACTTGGTTTACTGACACCACCAGGAAAGCTTGGGGCAGATATTGTCGTTGGTGATGCGCAGCCATTTGGCATTCCAGCTGCATTTGGCGGACCTCATTGTGGATATTTCGCTGTGACGAAAAAATTAATGCGGAAAGTGCCGGGGCGTTTAGTCGGGCAAACAGAAGACGAGAACGGTGTGCGAGGATTTGTGCTGACCCTTCAAGCGCGCGAGCAGCATATCCGAAGAGACAAAGCGACTTCAAATATTTGTTCAAACCAAGCATTAAATGCGTTAGCCGCTTCTGTTGCAATGACGGCGCTTGGGAAAACAGGTATCAAAGACATTGCCTATCAAAACGTACAAAAGGCCCATTATGCCAAGACGCAGGCAGAAAAACATGGGTTACAGGCTGAAATAGAGGGCGCTCATTTTAATGAATTTGTGTTGAAACTGAATGAACCTGTGAAAGAAGCGAATGAGCGATTGCTTGAAAAAGGAATCATCGGTGGATATGACTTGGGACGGGATTATCCAGAGCTTCAGCAGCATATGCTCGTCGCTGTGACAGAACTAAGAACAAAAGAAGAAATTGATACGTTCATCAAGGAATTGGGGGATCGTCATGAATAAACAAGATCAGCCGCTTATTTTTGAATTATCCAAAGAAGGAAGAATTGGTTACAGCCTGCCTGATTTAGACGTACCTGAGGAGAAGCTCCCAGATTTATTTGATGAAGCGTATATCCGCCATGAAGATGCGGAGCTGCCAGAGGTTTCTGAACTGGATATTATGCGTCACTACACAGCATTATCTAGGCGTAATCACGGGGTCGATTCTGGCTTTTATCCTCTAGGCTCTTGTACGATGAAATATAATCCAAAGATTAACGAAAAGGTGGCACGTCTTGCAGGCTTCTCGCATGTGCATCCACTTCAAGAGGCAGACACTGTGCAAGGTGCATTGGAGTTGCTTTATGATTTAGGTGACCATTTAGAAGAAATTACAGGAATGGACGCCGTGACATTACAGCCTGCGGCAGGAGCACATGGCGAATGGACGGGGCTCATGATGATTCGTGCATACCATGAAGCAAGAGGAGATCTTAAACGAACAAAAGTCATCGTGCCTGATTCTGCTCATGGAACAAATCCCGCATCTGCAACAGTAGCTGGATTTGAAACGATTACGGTGGCATCTAATGAACATGGGCTTGTCGATTTAGATGACCTGCGCCGTGTTGTCAATGAAGAAACGGCGGCGCTCATGCTCACAAATCCAAATACACTCGGTCTTTTTGAAGAAAATATTTTAGAAATGGCTGAAATCGTCCACGGAGCAGGCGGGAAGCTCTATTATGATGGAGCGAACTTAAATGCCGTATTAAGCAGAGCAAGACCGGGGGATATGGGATTTGATGTGGTTCACTTAAATCTTCATAAAACCTTTACAGGTCCACACGGAGGAGGAGGTCCTGGTTCAGGTCCAGTTGGCGTGAAAAAGGATTTGATTCCATATTTGCCAAAGCCAGTGCTTGTGAAGAAAGAAGGTCGTTATTTCTTTGATTACGATCGTCCAGAATCCATTGGCCGTGTGAAACCGTTCTATGGGAACTTTGGTATCAATGTCAGAGCGTATGCGTATATCCGCTCTATGGGACCAGACGGCTTAAAGGCTGTAACTGATCATGCGGTGTTGAATGCAAACTATATGATGCGCCGCTTATGTGCTCATTATGATTTGCCATTTGACCGTCACTGTAAGCATGAATTTGTCCTTTCAGGTAAACGCCAAAAGAAACTAGGTGTGCGGACACTTGATATTGCCAAACGATTACTTGATTTTGGCTATCATCCGCCAACAATTTACTTCCCGCTAAATGTAGAGGAATGTATCATGATTGAACCAACTGAAACAGAATCAAAAGAAACCCTCGATGCATTTATTGAAGCGATGATTCAAATCGCAAAAGAAGCGGAAGAGAACCCAGAAATCGTACAGGAAGCACCACATACAACCGTTGTGAAACGAATGGATGAAACAAAGGCTGCACGGAATCCAGTGCTGGTTTTTGAAAGAAAATAAAAAGACTCATGGGGGGCAATAGCTCCCAGAGTCTTTTTTGTTAGTTCTTTGTTTTAATGCGGCCGCCCCATTTTTTAAAGCCGCCCTTTAAATTATAAATCTCACGACAGCCATTTTTACGTAACGTTTGAGCAGCCTTTCCGCTTCTCAAATTATTTTGGCAATAGAGATAAACAGGCTTGTCAGGGCGTATTTCATTTTTGCGCTGCTTTAATTGTGAAAGGGGAATGTTTCTTGCGCCTAAAATATGTCCACCTTCAAACTCATTTGGTTCTCTCACATCAATGAGTTGGGCTTTGCGGTAACCTTTGATAAATTCTGCTTCCGTCAGCGTTTTCATAATGCGCTGCTGATAAATGTAACTGCCGATGGAATAAAGAACGAAAAGTCCACAAAGTGAGAGGACGATATAGTTGAATATTGGCAATACGACTCGACTCCTTCTTGAGCATCAGCACAGTCACCTGTCTGATGGTACGTTTTAGACAAATACTATTATAGTAAAGCAAAAGAAACTTGTCATCATAAATGGTAAGAATTATTTTCAATTCCTTCCCTATTTGATAGACTGATGAAGAGAGAAAATCGGTGGTCACCACCATTATCTAACATTGACTACGTAAAAGAGAAGGGATTTTATATGCAAAAAGAGAAATGGTGTTTCATTGATACAGGAAACCAAGACCCTGCCTTTAACATGGCAATGGACGAAGCCTTGCTTTATTGGCATAGCGAGAAGCTGATCCCGCCTGTGATCCGTTTTTATGGTTGGAATCCAGCGACATTATCTGTTGGATATTTTCAACATGTTGAAAAAGAAATCAACATGGAAGCGGTTGAGCGCTATGGTCTTGGATTTGTTCGCAGGCCTACAGGAGGCCGCGGCGTTCTTCATGATCAGGAATTGACCTACAGTGTCATCGTGTCAGAAGAGCACCCAGAGATGCCGGCGACGGTGACAGAGGCATACCGCGTCATTTCAGAAGGGATTTTAGAGGGCTTTAAAGAACTGGGACTCGATGCGTATTTTGCCATTCCTCGTACAGAAAAAGAAAAAGAAAGCTTAAAAAATCCAAGATCGTCTGTATGTTTTGATGCGCCTTCATGGTACGAGCTTGTTGTAGAAGGCAGAAAAGTAGCAGGCAGTGCGCAAACAAGGCAAAAAGGTGTGATCCTCCAGCATGGCTCGATTTTAATTGATCTTGATGAGGATAAATTGTTTGATTTATTTCTGTATCCAAACGACCGGGTGAGAGAGCGGATGCAGCGCAGCTTTAAAAACAAAGCGGTGGCGATCAATGAAATTTCAGATCGAACATGTACAATAGACGATGCGCGTGTTGCATTTAAACGAGGGTTTGAAAAAGGATTAAATATCGAGCTTGTGCCTTATGAGCTGACAGATGAAGAGTTGGCATTTGTTCATCACCTCGCCAAAACGAAATACGCCACAGATGATTGGAATTACAAACGTTAAGACGAAGGACTCTTCTTGTTTTTTAATGGGCGATGGTGTAGAATTGTTATGATTATTAAGTAAAGGTGCATTTTGGAGGGGTTTTATGACTACACCTAGTATGGAAGATTATATTGAACAAATTTATATGCTGATAGAAGAAAAAGGATATGCAAGAGTATCTGATATTGCAGAAGCCCTCACTGTCCATCCCTCCTCTGTAACAAAAATGGTTCAGAAGCTAGATAAAGATGAATACCTCATTTATGAGAAATATCGTGGTCTAATTTTAACCCCGAAAGGCAAAAAAATTGGAAAACGTCTCGTATACAGACATGAACTGCTAGAGCAATTTTTAAGAATCATTGGTGTAGATGAAGAGAAAATTTATGATGATGTAGAAGGTATTGAGCATCATCTCAGCTGGAACAGCATTGACCGCATCGGCGATCTTGTCCAATTCTTTGAAGAAAACGATGAGCGATCCGTTCAGCTGAAAGCGATTCAAAAGAAAAACGAACAAACAAATCAAGAATCTTAAGAAAAAGGACACCTGTCGAAGGGTGTCCTTTTAAATTGTTGACAAAGGGGTAAAATGTACTTTATTTTAGCTCTTTGTCTTCTTTTCAGCGTGAAAGAAAACTTTTGCAGTCTAGGAAGGACGAGCATCGGAGCGGAGCGAATTTGACATTCGTGAGTACCGGAGCGCAGGACTGACACCGAATGCGAGGGTTTGTCTACACGCTGAAAGGACACCTGTCGAAGGGTGTCCTTTTTGAATATAGTTCTAATGAAAGGCAAATGCTCCTACACTATTAATAGTGTGACAGAAAAGGGGGCTCCTTGATGAAGATAGATGGTGTGTTCTCAGGTGGAGGCATTAAGGGTGCAGCGCTTGCAGGCGCCTATGAAGCGCTTGAAGCAAGAGGATTTCAATTTGTCCGTCTCGCTGGAACAAGTGCGGGAGCGATCATTGCTTCACTCATCGCAGCGGGTTTTACGAGCCAGGAGATTCGGGAGCTGTTAGACGAAATGGATGAGCATCAATTGCTTGATCGAAGGTGTCAATTCATCCCGTTTAAAATGCTCAGGTGGGTGTCTATTTATTGGCGCCTTGGCCTTTACAAAGGTGACCGTCTAGAAAAATGGCTGACAGACGTGTTAAAACGAAAAGGTGTCACCGTATTTGGGGATCTGAAAAAAGATACGCTCAAAATCGTCGCTTCTGATTTAACAAATGGCAAAATCCTTGTCCTTCCAGATGACCTTCCTTCCTATGGGTTAAATCCAGAACGGTTTTCTGTTGCCAGGGCCATTCGGATGAGCTGCAGTCTGCCGTATTTTTTCGAACCTGTCAAACTGAGGTCTTCAAAAGGAATTTGTACCATAGTGGATGGCGGCGTGCTCAGCAACTTTCCGATTTGGCTTTTTGCTGAAGAGAAAAAAAGACCGTTTGTCGGTGTCACATTAACCCCAAACGAAAAAGAACGCCCTCAACATTCCATCCGCAATGCGTTTGAACTGTTTGGCGCTCTATTTGAAACGATGCGTGGTGCTCATGACGAAAGACATATTGCCACAAAACACGAACGTCATATTATTTTTATTCCTGTAGAACACGTCATTGCCACTGATTTTCATCTCATGACAGAAAAGAAAAGGGCGCTCGTCGATCTAGGCAGACAGAAGGCCGAGCAATTTTTAAAGAGCTGGACATTTTAAAATAAGGCGCGATTTTTCTTTTTGTTTTTCTTGCCTTCAATCACTGTCAAATGTGTTTGGCTTTTCTTTTTGAGAAGGACGGGCTTCGACTTGTGGTCAGTCGGCACGCTTCGCAAATGAGTGACCCGGTTTTTCATCTGGCTTTTCGTTTTTGGTTTAGGCTGCTGGTAGCGACGTTTTGATTGTTTGACTGCTTTACGATAAAGATTTCCTTCTGTTCCAGTTCTTCGATTCATCAGCCATCTAAATAAGAAAAATAGAACCGCTCCAACGATCACAACTGATAGCAGCATTGTAAAGAGTCTGCTTGGATTCGTTGTGAGTAAATACACAAATCCCAAAACACCTAAAGCGAAAATAATGGTAAAAGCAGGATGTACTCGGCGATTCATAACTGTCCACCTCCGAAAGAATTTACCGGATTTATAAACTAGATCACTTGATGAGCAGAATCTGATGCTTGTTTCGCAGATGCTTCCTCTAAACGAAGAAGTTCATTAAAACTTGCAATGGCTACCTCGACTTGATCATCAGAGGGTTCTTTTGTTGTGAGCAATTGCAGCCAAAGGCCAGGATAGCCAAGCACTTTAAGCACTGGCACGTCACGGAGTTTGTTTGTGAGCTGAAGCACTTCAAATGAAATGCCCAGAACAACCGGAATAAGCGCCAAGCGATTCAGAACTCTCACCCATAAAGGATCTGTCGGTACGAGTAAATAGACGAACATGCCGACAATGACAGTGAATAAAATAAAGCTGCTGCCGCATCGATAATGCAGGCGAGATTGGCTTTGGACATTTTCCACTGTGATGTCAAGATTCTGTTCATAGCAGTTTATGACTTTATGTTCTGCCCCATGATATTGAAATACCCTTTTAATTAAAGGGGTCATGGAAATAAAGTAAATATAGCCTAATAACAGGATCAATTTAAAGAATGTTTCCACTGCAATTTGTGCGAAGTTTCCAGAAAACACCGGACGCACAAGTTCAGCTAAAAAGACAGGCACTAAAGTAAAGACAAATTTACTAAAAAGAAGAGAGAGAACTCCGATCACAGCAATGCCAAAGATCATTGATAATTTCGAGCTTTTTTGTTCTTTTTCAAGAGAATGATCTTCAGAAGGATCTAAGTCATAGCGCTCGCTGGAGAAGTTTAAGTGCTTACTGCCGTTTGCGCTTGCTTCAACAAGTGCAGCAACACCCCTGACAAAAGGGATTTTCTTAAGAAAGGCGGTTCGTTTATTGGAGGTCCGGGGAAGCTTTAAAAACTCAATCGACTCATCCTTACGCCGAATCGCTGTCACATAGTTCATTTTACCTCCGAACATGACACCTTCCACAACTGCCTGCCCTCCATATGCTGGAGGTTTTGTTTGATTGGACATATTTCATCAACCTGCCTGTTTCCTGTAATTTACATGCATTTCCTTATACCTTTATTGTACAGGAAAAGAGGGGAAATCACTAGCTCACAGGTCGATTATCTACTAGAATTCTATCTACCTCTTTTTAGCCAGTATACCCTGTTATAAAAATTTTACACTCTCGCACGGAAATCCTTTTTTTTCATGACATTTTGGACATACTACTTGCTGGAGGTGTTTATATGAAACGTGATGAAAAGAAAAACCAAGAAGAAAAAAATCAATCAGTACAAACGTCTTCAATGGTGGCAAGGGCAGCAGCCACAGGTTTTGTCGGCGGAGTTTTTTGGGGCTTTATCGGATTTCTGACCCATATGTTTCATTTTTCAGAGGTGAGTCCAAATATGCTGTTGCAGCCATTTGTGCTTGGTGAATGGAAAAAAGGCGGACTTGGTACATTTATGAGTATTGTACTTTTAGGGATTTTATCTATTGGGGCAGCCTTTATTTATTATGGACTGCTCAAACGGATAAAAGGTTTTTGGATGGGACTGATTTATGGAGGGATTTTGTGGCTGCTTGTTTTTTATGTATTTAATCCTATATTCCCCGATGTGAAGCAAGTGCAAGATTTGCAGCAAAGCACCATTGTGACGACATTTTGCCTATATATTTTATATGGCATGTTTGTCGGATACAGTATTTCATTTGAATATAATGAATTAACGAGTCAGAAGCTTGCAAGGGCACTCGGGAAAAAGACAGAATAAAGTGTAAATCCACCATTCATATGATAAAATTATTTTTGGAAACGAAAGGTTTCTAAGGAAAAAGAAACAGACATCGATATAGAGTGAATTAGGGTGAAGGAGTGGTCATATGCCTCATTTTCTAGTGCTGAATGGGCCCAACTTAAATAGGCTCGGCAAGAGAGAGCCAGGAGTTTATGGAAGTAAAACATTAACAGATTTAGAAACGGATTTGTTTCAGTTTGCAGAAAGAGCAAATATTCAATTGACGTTCTTTCAATCGAATCACGAGGGAGATTTGGTCGATGCGCTCCATGAAGCAGAAGACCAGTACGATGGCGTCGTGTTTAACCCGGGTGCTTTTACCCACTATAGCTATGCACTGAGAGATGCCATTGCAAGTATTACGTTACCTGTCATCGAAGTACATATCACAAATGTTCATAAGAGAGAGGAATTCCGCCATCATTCGGTTCTTGCTCCAGTATGCCAAGGTCAAATCGTTGGACTTGGTTTAGAAGGATATAAATTGGCGATTCGTTATTTAGTCAGTGAAGGGGGAGCAGTATCATGAAACTTGAAAAACTAAGAAAACTTTTAGCTGAATTAGACATAGATGGTTTAGTGATTACGAGCAGCTTTAATTTACATTATATGACGAGTTTTACTGGATCAGCCGGTCTTGCCATCGTTTCAAAGGATCGTGCCGCCTTTATTACGGATTTTCGTTACACAGAGCAAGCCAAGGATCAAGTAAAGGGCTATGACATCATTGAACATAAAGGAAACATTGTGGAAACTGCTGTCCAAACGGCAAACGAATTTGGGGTGAAACGTCTTGGTTTTGAACAAAACCATATGACATTTGCCACCTACCAGCAGTACTCGGGGAAAGCAAGCGGTATCGAGCTTGTTCCAGTCTCAGAATCAGTTGAAAAGTTGCGCTTGATTAAGTCTAATGAAGAGATTAAGATATTAGAGGAAGCTGCGAAGATTGCAGATCGTGCCTTTGATCATATTCTCACGTACATCAAGCCGGGCCTGACAGAAATTGCGGTCATGAACGAGCTTGAATTTTTCATGAGAAAAGAAGGGGCAGAAGGATCTTCATTCGATATGATTGTTGCCTCTGGCGTTCGTTCAAGCCTGCCACACGGGAGAGCGAGCGAAAAGGTGATTGAATCTGGCGACTTGGTGACACTGGATTTCGGTGCCTATTATAAAGGCTATTGTTCAGACATGACAAGAACCATTGCTGTAGGAACACCAAGCGACAAATTAAAGGAAATTTATCATATCGTATTAGAAGCAGAAAACGCTGGTGTGGATAAAATCAAGCCAGGCTTAACAGGAAAAGAAGCTGATCGCATCACACGAGACATCATTGAAAAGTATGGCTACGGTCAATACTTCGGGCATTCGACTGGACATGGTCTTGGTATGGAAGTACATGAAGCACCTGGCCTTTCCTCACGCTCAGATGTCGTGTTAGAAGAGGGAATGGTTGTGACAGTTGAACCAGGCATTTACTTGCCGGATGTCGGCGGCGTGAGAATTGAGGATGATATTGTCCTGACAGCTGACGGCAATAAACGATTGACCCACTCACCGAAAGAACTTATCATATTATGATGGTGAAATGTAGGAGGATGACAAAATGATTTCAGTAAACGATTTTCGTACAGGCCTGACAATTGAAGTGGACGGCGGTATTTGGCGTGTAGTGGATTTCCAACACGTAAAACCAGGAAAAGGCGCAGCGTTTGTCCGCTCGAAACTGCGTAACCTGCGTACAGGTGCGATTCAAGAGAAAACATTCCGTGCAGGTGAAAAAGTAGCGAAAGCTCAAATTGAAACAAAAACAATGCAATATTTATATGCAAATGGCGATCAGCATGTATTCATGGATACAAGTTCATACGAACAACTTGAACTAAGCGAAGCGCAAATCAAAGATGAGCTGAAATATTTGCTTGAGAATATGTCGGTTCAAATCGTCATGTACGGTGATGAAACACTTGGAGTAGAACTTCCAAACACTGTAGAACTAGAAGTAGTAGAAACAGAGCCTGGTATTAAAGGTGATACGACATCAGGTGGATCAAAACCTGCAAAAACAGAAACTGGTTTAATCGTGAACGTTCCTTTCTTTGTGAACCAAGGTGATAAACTAGTGATCAATACATCTGACGGTTCATACGTTTCAAGAGCGTAATGAACGGAGAGAGACTGTAAACCTCGTGTTTACAGTCTCAGCGTGTAGGCAAACCCTCGCATTCTTTGTCAGTCCTGCGTGCTGGTGCTCACGAATGTCAAATTCGCTCCGCGCCAGTACTCGTTCTTCCTAGACTGCAAAGGTTTTCTATCACGCTGAAAAGAAGACAAAGGGATAAAATCAAGTTCATTTTATCCCTTTGTCAACTATCTGAGACTGTAAACTTCGTGTTTACAGTCTTTTTTTATTTGAAAAATAGGACGCCTCGTTATGACACTCCTTACTCTATTCTCTCATCCATCTCTCTTCCTTTTGAAAAACAAGACTACTTCTAGCTAGTGAAGCATATAGTGTAAAAAAAGCTGGAGGTTCTATATGAAACAATTTCTCCCGGGTATACACCCATCAGTCGCTGCCATGGCAGGGATGAGGTTTCTATCTGCCGCGATTGAACTGACGGCCGCCATCCTCATTTTAGTGACAAATGATGTGCGTAAAGCGGTTGTCATCAATAGTATATTAGCGATCATCGGGCCGCTCATTTTTATTATCACGATGACGATTGGAATCTACCAAATTGCAGGGCAGTTATCCTATGCGAAGCTTGTGTTTATTTTCATTGGTGTCGTATTTATTCTTGTTGGAATTTATAAGTGAAATGGCTTGGCATAATTAACGGCATACATCATACATTTTAGAGAAGAAAAAAAGGAGGGGAATTCGTTGCGGAGTTTGTTGGATATTCTCCCGCACTCAATTGGACAAGAACTCAGCATGTTAAAAGATGCAGAGTGGGCGCAAATAGAAGAAATCCGCATTCGCACCGATCGCCCGATTGAGCTGATGCAAGGTGGAAAACCACGCTTTCTTTCCTATCATACAACAGGTGAAGATGCGGCTCAGCTATTAGGCAGGCTCAGTAATTACAGCATGTACACACTTGAGGAAGAGTTAAAGCAGGGCTATATCACCATATCTGGCGGACATCGGGTTGGGCTTGCTGGAAAGGTCATCGTCGAAAATGGATTCGTCAAAGGCTTAAGAGATATTTCTTCATTTAATATTCGCATCGCAAAAGAGAAGATCGGAATTGCTTTGCCGTTTCTCCCTTATTTATATGAAAAACATTGGTGTAACACACTGATTATAGGTCCGCCGCAAACCGGGAAAACGACATTGCTGCGTGATCTAGCACGTCTTGTCAGTAAAGGAACAACAGCCATTTCTCCTAGAAAAACAGGGATTGTAGATGAACGATCTGAAATCGCAGGTTGTATAAGAGGAGTGCCGCAGCATTCTTTTGGGCACCGGATTGATGTACTTGATGCGTGCCCAAAGGCTGAAGGATTAATGATGATGATCAGATCCATGAGCCCGGAAGTCATCATTGTCGATGAAATCGGAAAAAGTGAAGATGTACAGGCACTGTTAGAAGCAATCCATGCTGGAGTCACCATTATCGTCTCAGCTCATGGGTATTCTCTTGAAGACTTATCTAAACGGCCATCATTTGAACCGTTATGGCAGCTTCGTGTGTTTGATCGATATGTGGAATTAAATAGAGAAAAAGGGCCTGGCACGATCGGACGGATATTTGACCAAGAGGGACAAGAGCTGAAGCGGAGGCGGGGAGTGGACGTATGTTAAAGCTTATTGGTGCTATTTTCATTGTTGCGGCTACGACATGGGGAGGATTCGAGTTTGCGAAGCGGTACAGTGATCGGCCAAAGCAAATCCGCCAGCTCCGGTTTGCACTCCAATCTCTTGAAGCTGAAATTATGTATGGTCAAACACCTTTAGCTAGAGCCGCTGACCAAATTGCGTCCCAAGTAGGACCGCCTGTGAATCGGCTATTTGAACAATTTGCAGAAAAACTCAACGTCGGAACCTTTTCTGCGAGGCATGCATGGAATGAAAGTCTAGAGGATGTATGGAAAAAAACCGTATTAAAAAAAGGCGAATATGAGGCGCTGAAGCACTTTGGAGAAACCCTTGGTCAGCATGATGTGACGGCTCAGCAAAAATATATCAAGCTAGCTTTAGGCCATTTGGAATCAGAGGAAAAAGAAGCTGAAGTTGCCCAAGCAAAAAATGAAAAAATGGTGAGAAGTCTTGGTTTTCTAAGTGGTTTACTACTGATTCTGTTATTGATGTGAGAAGAAGGGAGTCGAGAGCATGGGCGTTGATGTAAACGTCATATTCCAAATTGCAGGAGTGGGTATCGTCGTGGCTTTTCTCCATACGATTTTAGATCAAATGGGGAAAAAAGAGTACGCACAGTGGGTGACACTACTTGGATTTATCTACATTTTATTTATGGTTGCTACCATTGTAGATGATTTGTTTAAGAAGATTAAAGCCGTATTTCTATTTCAAGGATAGGGGAGGGCTTACAAATCGAAATTATTCAAATTGTTGGACTTGGTTTAATCGCTACTTTTCTAGCATTAATCGTCAAAGAACAAAAGCCAACCTTCGCCTTTATGCTTGTTGTGTTTACTGGGTGTGTCATTTTCCTTTATTTAATCGATCAAATCTATGCCATTATCTCCATGATTGAAAAAATTGCAGCTAGTGCCGGCGTCAATATGAAATACGTTGAAACCATTTTGAAAATCATTGGCATTGCCTATATTGCAGAATTTGGTGCCCAGCTCACAAAGGATGCTGGACAAGGCGCCATCGCTTCAAAAATAGAGCTTGGCGGCAAGATTCTTATTTTGGTCATGGCGGTACCAATTTTAACGGTCATCATTGAGACGATCCTAGGTATGATCCCGTCCATGACTTGATGGAAAAGAGGTGATGATGATGAAACGGGTGACAGCTGTGCTAGGGTTTATGATGTTCTTTTGGATGATTGTTCCGTATGCAGGTGCAGAAGAAAGTGTGCCTTTATCAAGTGAAGAACCGGTCGCAGAAGAAGTTGCGGGTGGACAGGCTGATGCCTTAGAGCTTCATTCTATCAGTGACTTTTGGGAAACGATATTGGACGAGTATGGCGGCTTTCTGCCTGAAAGCCAAAAAGGTACAGTGAAGGAAATGATCGATGGCGATAAAGAGCTGTCTCCCCAAACGTGGCTGAAGGCTTTTGTTCATTATCTGTTTCATGAGCTGATTGCCAATGGAAAGCTCTTAGGTACACTTATATTACTCACCATCTTTTGTTCGCTTTTGCAGCTTTTGCAAAATGCGTTTGAACAAAGCACTGTTAGTAAAGTTGCATACGCTCTTGTTTATATGGTGCTTATCATTATTGCATTAAACAGTTTTCATGTTGCGATCTCTTATGCAACAGAAGCCATTCAAACGATGACTAGTTTTATTCTTGCTCTTATTCCTCTTTTATTAGCACTTATTGCCTCATCAGGCGGGCTTGTCTCAGCCGGATTCTTTCATCCTGTGATTTTGTTTTTAATGAACACGAGCGGTGTTTTTATTCAATATGTCGTTCTTCCGCTCATCTTTTTATCAGCGATCTTGAGCATCGTCAGTACATTGACCGAACAATACAAAGTGACCCAGCTTGCCCAGCTGTTAAGAAATGTCGCCATTGGCGGGCTCGCTGTTTTTTTAACCGTATTCCTCGGCGTCATTTCTGTACAGGGGGCATCTGCTGCTATCACTGATGGAATCGCTCTTCGCACAGCCAAGTTTATTACCGGAAATTTCATCCCTGTCCTTGGCAGAATGTTTACTGATGCGACAGATACCGTTATCAGCGCCTCTGTGCTGCTGAAAAATACGGTTGGCCTTGTAGGCGTCGCCATTTTGATTTCAATTGCGGCTTTCCCAGCGATTAAAGTGCTGTCGCTCGCTCTGATTTATAAATTGGCCGCTGCGATTCTTCAGCCTTTAGGGGGCGGGCCGATTATTAGCTGCCTTGATGTCATTTCAAAAAGTGTTCTTTATATATTTGCTGCATTAGCTGTTGTATCGCTTATGTTCTTTTTAAGCATTACCGTTATCATCACAGCTGGCAACCTCACCATGATGATGAAGTAAGGAGGGGACACCATTTGAGTTTTCTCACAGAATGGATCACAAGTATTATCCTATTTATTTTATTTGCGATTGTGATTGATCTTTTGCTTCCCAATTCAAGCATGCAGAAGTATGCAAAAATGGTCGTCAGCTTACTGTTAATTGTGGTGATGCTCAATCCGATCTTTGCGTTATTCCGGGCAGATCCGGACCAAATTTTCTCAGAAATCATGAAAGGGAAGGACCAAGCGCAATCAGAAGAAATAAAAAATCAGGTGAATTTAGAAAAAAAAGAAATACAAGCTTCACAGCGTGCATATATTTTAAAGCAAATGGCTGTCCAACTAGAAAAAAGCGCAAAGGAGCCACTGGAGAAGGAGAGCTATGAAATGAAACACGTAGAAGTGTTGGCAGATGAGGAGCACCTTGATCAGAATATGGAGGCAGATCAATTTCGCATCAAAGCAGTCCTTGTCCCGCTCACAGGTGATGCTGTAGAAACGGTGGCAAAGGTCGACATTGATCTCTCCAGGCAAAAGGAGGAAAGCGCCGGGGCGGCAGCAAAAGAGATGGCGAGGGTGAAAGAGACGCTTGCAGATGTATGGAATACACGGCCTGAACACATTGCGCTCAACATTGAGGGAGGTGACGCAGCAGATCATGAATAACAAAGACTGGAGACAAAAACTGAAATCAATGTTCCAAGCACCTGAAAAAGGTGAAGGGAAACCAAAATTAACGAAGCACCATTACTTACTGCTTGTCTTCATCATCGGCGTGTCATTCATGTTAGTCAGTCAAATTTTGTCACCGCCATCAAGCAAACAAGAGGCTGCTGTTCCTGCGTCTAAAAAAACATCCTCAGAAGAGCAGGCGGTGTTCAAACCATCCTCTTCAGGTAAGTCAAACAACTCGATAGAGGATGTTGAACAAGAATACGAAAATCAGCTGAAAGAGATTTTAGAAACGATCATTGGTGTTGAGGATGTTTCCATCGTGGTAAATGTAGACGCAACTTCTTTAAAAGTGTTTGAAAAAAACAAATCCAATAAAAGCACTACAACCGAGGAAACAGACAAAGAAGGCGGCGTGCGAAGTGTCACGGATCAAACAAAAGAAGAAGAGATTGTCATTATTAAAAATGGCAATGAAGAAACACCTGTTGTTGTCCAAACGAAAAAGCCAGATATTCGAGGTGTCCTCGTTGTTGCTCAAGGAGTAGACAACGTTCAAATAAAGAAAACCATCATTGAAGCGGTTACACGAGTGCTTGATGTACCGAGCCATAGAGTGGCTGTTGCCCCTAAAAAAATCAAGGAGGATTCGGAATGATGTTAAAAAAACAAACGGTTTGGCTATTAACGATGCTAAGTTTAGTTGTCGTATTAAGTGTGTACTATATCATGTCTCCACAAGGTGAGAATGCTGTGACAGTAGAAGATACAAAATCAAAAGGAATGGAAGAGAAAAAGGCTGAGCCAGAAAAAGGGACTGACAAAGGAACCGAAAAGAACGCAGAAGAGAAATCAACTGACAAAGAAACCAATGCGAAACAAGAAGATGTTGAAACAAGTGGAGAAGAAGGAAAGGCTGTTTCAGAGCAGACCGACGATGAACTTTTCACAACCTACAGACTTGAACTGGAAGATAAGCGCAGCAAGCAGCGTGAAGAGTATAACGAAATCGTGTCTAGCGATGATGCAACAGCGCAAGAGAAAAGTGAAGCTTATGATCAAATGACAGCACTTAGTGAGGCTGAAGGAACAGAGCGTCAGCTGGAGACATTAATCAAAACAAAAGGATATAAAGATGCGCTCGTCAGTGCAGAAGGAGATAAAGTAAACATCACGGTTCGTTCTGATAAAAAATCAAAGTCCCAAGCAGCAGATATTATTGATTTGGTCACAAAAGAAATGAGAGGGCTTGATAACGTAGCCGTCACTTTTGAGCCATCGAATCAATAAAAAATGCACAAGCGCCCTTTTCTGAAAAGGGCGTTTTTTCATGCGGGTTGACGCCCTTTTTCAGATGCTTGCGCAAGGTGTCTCATCACATTAATAGTTGAATTCAACGAAATCCTCCTGTAAGATGGTTATAGTATGTACTTTTAGTACTAGCCTATAAAAAAAGATAAATCCATACATAGGGGTGCAAATCCATGTTAAAAATTGAAGAGATTCATGAACTAATTAAATTAATTGACGAATCAACAATTGATGAATTTACGTACGAAAATGAAGGTGCAAAAATCAAGTTAAAGAAAAATAAAGAAGTCGTTCAGCAAGTTGCGGCACAAGCACCAGTGGCTCCTGTCCAAGCAGCTCCAGCTCAACAAGCTCCTAAAGCACAAGCTCCAGCTCAGACCGAAGCCCCTGCACAAGAGAAAGCCGCGTCTGAAAACCTGCATAAAATCACATCCCCAATGGTTGGCACATTTTACGCTTCTTCTTCACCAGAAGCAGATCCATATGTGACAACAGGTTCTAAAGTGAAGGAAAACTCAGTTGTATGTATCGTTGAAGCGATGAAACTGTTTAATGAAATCGAAGCAGAAGTAAAAGGCGAAATCGTCGAAGTATTAGCTGAAAACGGTCAGCTTGTAGAATTCGGACAACCCCTCTTTCTAGTGAAAGCAGAGTAAGGAGTACGATCATGATTAAAAAGCTATTAATTGCAAACAGAGGAGAAATCGCAGTTAGAATCATCCGTGCTTGTAAAGAGCTTGGAATTGAAACAGTTGCGGTATTTTCTGAAGCGGATCGTGATGCGCTGCATGTTCAAATGGCTGATGAAGCATATTGCATCGGACCGACTGCTTCAAAAGATAGTTATTTAAATGTAACAAATATTGTCAGTGTGGCAAAACTAACAGGTACAGATGCCATCCATCCAGGATATGGTTTCCTTGCTGAAAATGCAGACTTTGCAGAGCTTTGCGAGGAATGTAATGTCATCTTTGTTGGACCAACTGCGTCAGCAATTTCCAAAATGGGAACGAAAGATGTGGCAAGAGAAACAATGAAGCAAGCTGGAGTTCCAATTGTCCCTGGTTCTCAAGGAATCGTAAAAGATCTTGATGATGCTGTTTCAACAGCAGCTGGTATTGGGTATCCTGTCATTATTAAAGCAACTGCAGGCGGCGGTGGTAAAGGTATCCGTGTGGCTCGCACAGAAGAAGAGCTCATTAACGGTGTCACCATCACGCAGCAGGAAGCAGCACAAAACTTCGGGAACCCAGGTGTCTATTTGGAGAAATTCATTGAAGACTTTAGACACGTTGAAATTCAAGTCCTTGCTGATCAGCATGGAAATACCATTCACTTAGGTGAACGTGATTGTTCTATCCAAAGAAGAATGCAAAAGCTTCTGGAAGAAACACCATCACCTGCACTAAATGCAGATATTCGTGAGCAAATGGGTGAAGCTGCCGTAAAAGCAGCCGAAGCTGTTGAATACACAGGTGCCGGAACGGTTGAATTCATTTACGATTATAATGAAGAGAAGTTTTACTTCATGGAAATGAATACACGTATCCAAGTAGAGCATCCTGTAACGGAAATGGTCACTGGTGTTGATTTGATCAAAGAACAGATTAAAGTAGCTTCAGGTGAAAAGCTTTCCCTTACGCAAGAGGATGTCGTATACGAAGGCTGGGCGATTGAATGTCGTATTAATGCAGAGAACCCTGAGAAAAACTTCATGCCTTCTGCTGGTGAAATTAAAATGTACCTTCCGCCAGGCGGTTTAGGAGTACGTATTGATTCTGCCGCTTATCCTGGTTATGTGATTCCACCATATTACGATAGTATGATTGCGAAAGTGATCACATATGGTAAAACGAGAGAAGAAGCAATAGCAAGAATGAAACGTGCGCTTCAAGAATTCGTCATTGAAGGAGTCTACACAACGATTCCATTCCACCTCAGATTACTAGAGCACGAAACATTTGTGAGCGGTAATTTTAATACGAAGTTTTTAGAAACGTATCAAATTATGAAATAATAACAGCTTTCGGAGGTGAATGATCGTGTCAGAAAACAATTTGCTTGAAATGAACCTTGATGAAGATCAATTGGGAAAAGTGCAAATTGCGCCAGAAGTGATTGAAGTCATTGCTGGGATCGCTGCATCAGAGGTCGAAGGAATTGCGGAAATGCGCGGCAACTTCGCTGCTGATGTGGCAGAACGCTTTGGGAAGAAAAATCACCGTAAAGGTGTGAAAGTAGATGTCTCTGATGAAGGCATCACAATTGATGTGTATTGTGTGGTTGAATTTGGCCTATCCATTCCAAAGGTATCCACTGCTGTTCAAGAGAATATCCGTCAAACCCTTTTAAACATGACGGCCTTAACGATTAATGAAATCAACATTCATGTCGTCGGCATTCAATTTGATACAAAAACAGCTGAAGCTGAAGTTGATCAAGAAATGTAAAAAGGGTTGAAGTGAAACCAAGGAGGCATTGCCTCTTTGGTTTTTTAAAGCCCATTTTTGGGAAAATTCCACATGATGATTACGTCACGCATGGAGTGATTCGTTTTTCGTCACAGCTCGCATGGATCTTGGTGCGACTGCGGTCAAAATATGTTATGATCTCTGTATGGCTTAACGACAAGCGGATAAAGTGGTTAAAGGAGTAAATAATGAAAAGAAGAACTGCAAGAGAAAAGGCGCTACAAACATTATTTCAAATTGATGTCAGCAATATTGATCCGAAAGAGGCCATTACACATGCGCTGGATGAACAAGAATCAGATCCTTTTTTCGAGGAACTGGTTTTCGGTGTGCTCGAACAAAAGGACAAGCTCGATGACATGATTTCACAGCATCTTGTGAATTGGAAACTTGATCGTATTGCGAACGTAGACAGAGCCATTTTAAGGCTGTCTGTGTACGAAATGGTATATCAAGAAGACATCCCGGTGAGTGTTTCAATGAATGAAGCCATTGAACTTGCTAAATTGTTCGGTGACGATAAGGCGCCGAAATTTGTAAATGGTGTACTTTCAAACATTAAAAACGATCTAAAGCAGTAATAGGAGGATTCGACATGACAGCAACAATCATCGATGGGAAAGAAACAGCAAAAGAAAAGCGTGAACAATTAGCAAAAGAAGTAGAAGAGCTAAAACAAAAAGGAGTCACACCTGGTCTTGCCGTTATTCTAATCGGTGATGATCCGGCTTCACTTTCTTACGTACGCGGGAAGAAAAAAGCAGCAGAAGCCATGGGCATGCATTTCCAGCTTGATCATTTAGATGCTTCTTTAACAGAAGAGGAATTGCTAAAGATGATTGATCAGTACAATGCAAATGATCAATTCCACGGAATTCTTGTTCAGCTTCCACTGCCAAAACATATTTCTGAAAAAGCCGTCATTGAACGAATTTCACCAGAGAAAGACGTAGATGGTTTTCATCCGCTGAATATCGGGAAAATGCTACTTGGAGAAGACACATTCCTCCCTTGCACACCAGCTGGTATTGTTGAATTATTGAACAAAACAGGTGTGGATCTCTCTGGAAAAGAAGTGGTCGTTGTAGGACGAAGCAATATCGTCGGCAAACCAGTTGGACAATTGCTATTAAACGAAAATGCAACCGTCACCTACTGTCATTCAAGAACGGCGAACATTTCAGAACATACGTTAAAAGCGGACATTTTAGTTGTTGCCGTCGGTCGAGCAAACTTTATTAAAGCTGACCAAATTAAAGAAGGCGCGATTGTCATTGATGTAGGAGTCAATCGTCTAGAAACGGGGAAACTTGTAGGGGACGTTGACTTTGAAGCAGCAAAAGAAAAAGCTTCTTACATCACACCAGTCCCTGGCGGAGTGGGTCCAATGACAATTACGATGCTTGCACACAATACGGTTAAATCAGCAAAACGTACATTATCATAAGCTTGATCCATTCATCCACCTGCGTGATGCCGGTGGATGAATGTGCGTTTTTGAAGAGGAGGAATACGTCATGAGTGAAAAAGCCTTTGTGACGGTCACAGCCCTTACAAAATACATAAAAAGAAAATTTGATGTTGACCCTCATTTAGAAGATATTTGGATCAAAGGTGAGTTATCAAATGTGAAGATTCATTCAAGAGGTCATGTTTATTTCACCTTAAAGGACGAAAATGCACGTATGCAAGCTGTTATGTTCCAGCGCTCCGCGTCCAAGCTGCCTTTTTCACCAAAGAGCGGAATGAAAGTGTTCGTACGTGGCGGAATTCAAGTCTACGAACCGAGCGGAAGCTATCAATTATATGCAAAAGAAATGCAGCCTGATGGTGTTGGTGCTCTTCATCTTGCCTATGAAGAGCTGAAGAAGAAACTAGCAAGTGAAGGCTTATTTGATGAGCGCTATAAAAAAACAATTCCTGAATTTCCAGAGGTTGTTGGTGTCATTACATCCCCAACAGGAGCAGCTGTTCGAGATGTCATTACCACGATCAATCGGCGCTATCAGCAGGCCAAGATCATTGTGCTTCCGGCATTAGTCCAAGGAGAAAATGCTCCGCGTTCGATTGTGGAACGGATTAAAGAAGCCAATGAAAAACAGCTTTGTGATGTCTTGATTGTCGGGAGAGGCGGAGGATCGATTGAAGAACTTTGGGCCTTTAATGAAGAAGCAGTCGCAAGAGCGATCTTCGCATCAGACATTCCAATCATTTCTGCAGTTGGGCACGAAACAGACTTTACCATTAGTGATTTCACTGCAGACATGAGAGCACCCACACCAACAGGAGCAGCAGAACTAGCTGTTCCAAGCACCGCTGATTTAATTGAACGAATCAAATCAATCGACATTCGGTTAACAAGAGCGGTGAAAAATCGAACGTCACAAGCAAAAGACCGTCTTGTGGCACTTCAATCCTCTTATGCTTTCCGTTTTCCAAAGCGATTACAAGAGCAAAAAGAGCAGCAATTTGATATGGTATTTGATCGTTTTCAAAAACAGCTGACAAGACAAATGGAACAAAAACGCAGTCAACTTGACCGCCAAACATATAGACTGAAGCCGCTTCATCCAAAAGAGCAGCTGCTTCAGGCGAAAAAACGTCACGCCAATGAAACAGAACAGCTCGTTCGGAGCATGAATGTGCAAATGAAAACAATTCATTCGCAGTTCCAATCGGTTCTTGGTAAACTAAATGCATTAAATCCGCTTCAAGTCATGGAAAGAGGCTATAGTTTAGCCTATAAAGAAGATGAGCTCATTAAAAGTGTGAATCAAGTAGAAACGAAGGATCAACTGACGATTACAATGAAGGATGGACGTCTGATTTGTGAGGTTATTGAGAAGGAGGGCAATCATCATGACAGAATCAAATAAACAAAAAGAAGAACAAATGACATTTGAAGAGGCCATGAAAGGACTTGAAGAGATTGTGGGAAAGCTCGAAGAAGGCGATGTACCGCTTGAACAAGCCATCCACTATTTCCAAGAGGGTATGACACTCTCAAAACTTTGCCATGAAAAATTACAGCATGTTGAAAAGCAAATGGATTTCATTTTAAAAGAGGATGGTGAACTGGCTCCTTTTTCAGTGAAGGAGGCAGATGCTGGTGACAAGTAACTTAAACGAATTTTTAACAACACGAAAACAAGCAATTGAAGATTATTTATTTACATATGTGCAGGAATTGTCTATTCCAGAAGAGCTGAAATCTTCTATGCTTTATTCTCTGAAAGCTGGCGGAAAAAGACTGCGTCCTGTGCTTGTTCTTGCTCTTTTAAATGCGTATGGAAAAAGGGAAGAAGACGGTATACCAGTAGGCTGTGCAGTGGAAATGATTCATACGTATTCGTTGATACATGATGATCTTCCTTGTATGGACGATGATGATCTGCGCAGAGGAAAGCCGACCAACCATAAAGTATACGGCGAGGCAACAGCTGTTCTTGCAGGTGATGCGCTGCTCACTGAAAGCTTCCGTCTGATTACATCGCAATTATCTGACGATGTACCTGCTGATCAAAAGCTTCGAATCATCGATGAACTTGTTACATCAGCAGGTGCACTCGGAATGGTTGGCGGGCAATTTGATGATATGGAAGCAGAACAGAAACAAATCCCTCTTTCTGAATTAGAATCGATTCATGCCCGCAAAACAGGAAAGCTACTCACCTTTAGTGTGGTTGCTGGTGCGATACTGGCAGGTGCACCTGATGATGAGATCGAAAAGCTGAGAGAATTCAGCTATCATATTGGCATTGCTTTTCAAATCCGTGATGATATTTTAGATCTTGAAGGCAGCGAAGAGAAAATAGGAAAGCGGATCGGCTCCGATACAGCAAATGAAAAGTCGACATATCCTTCTTTATTAACGCTTTCAGGAGCAAAAGAAAAGCTGGATGAACATATCACTCGTGCGAAAGAAATTGTCTCAAATCTTGAGTTGGAGCAAAACTTGCTGCATGATTTATGCGATCTGATTGCCTCACGAGATCACTAAAAACAGCCTAGATTTGAGGGTCCTCGAGCAATTGTGGTAAACTGTAAACAGTTTATCATGATGAGACAACTCTTATCCCTGAATTGGTTTTCATAGGAATAAGGCATTATATATGTAGATAGAAATTTTGTTGAAAGCGAGTTGATCCTGATTGGATCTTTTATCAATAAAAAATCCAACGTTTCTAAAAGGAATGTCAAATGCAGAATTAGAGGAGCTGAGTGCGGACATTCGCACGTTTTTAATTGAGTCGTTAGCGAACTCTGGTGGGCACATTGGTCCAAACCTTGGTGTCGTTGAACTTACTGTTGCACTTCACAAAGTATTTGACAGCCCGAAAGACAAATTTCTTTGGGATGTTGGACATCAGTCTTACGTTCACAAGCTGTTAACTGGAAGAGGCGCCGAGTTTGATACACTTCGTCAGTATAAAGGGCTCTGCGGGTTCCCTAAACGAAATGAAAGTGAACATGATGTTTGGGAAACTGGACACAGTTCAACCTCATTATCTGGTGCAATGGGAATGGCGGCAGCGCGTGACATTAAAGGAACAGATGAATACATTCTCCCGATTATCGGCGATGGTGCACTAACCGGCGGTATGGCGTTAGAAGCACTGAACCATATCGGGGATGAAAAAAAAGACATGATTGTGATCTTAAACGACAATGAAATGAGTATTGCGCCAAACGTTGGGGCGATCCATACAATGCTTGGCAGACTACGTACAGCTGGTAAATACCAATGGGTAAAGGACGAGCTTGAATACTTATTCAAGCGTATCCCAGCAGTAGGAGGGAAGCTTGCTGCAACAGCAGAACGTATCAAGGACAGTCTGAAATATTTGCTTGTCTCTGGTATGTTCTTTGAGGAAATGGGTTTTACTTACTTAGGACCAGTAGATGGACATTCCTATGAAGATTTGTTTGAGAATCTTGAGTACGCAAAGAAAACAAAAGGCCCGGTTCTCCTTCATGTCATCACGAAAAAAGGAAAGGGCTATAAGCCGGCCGAATCTGATAAGATCGGCACATGGCACGGAACAGGACCATACAAAATCGACACAGGTGACTTTGTAAAACCGACAGCAGCCGCACCGTCATGGAGTGGTCTCGTCAGTGAAACCGTCAGAAAGCTGGCACGGGAAGATGAGCGGATTGTCGCGATTACACCTGCAATGCCTGTTGGCTCAAAGCTTGAAGGGTTTGCAAAAGAATTCCCAGAGCGAATGTTTGATGTTGGAATTGCAGAGCAGCACGCTGCAACAATGGCAGCTGGACTTGCTACACAGGACATGAAGCCATTTTTAGCGATTTATTCAACATTCCTCCAAAGAGCCTATGACCAAGTGTTGCATGATATTTGCCGTCAAAATCTCAATGTGTTCATTGGAATTGACCGTGCAGGTCTTGTCGGTGCAGATGGAGAAACACATCAAGGTGTGTTTGACATTGCTTTCATGCGTCATATGCCGAATATGGTTCTCATGATGCCAAAGGATGAAAATGAAGGACAGCATATGGTCAACACAGCCATTCAATATGATGATGGTCCAATCGCCATGCGCTTCCCGCGTGGAAATGGACTAGGCGTCAAAATGGATGAACAGCTGAAAACCATCCCAATTGGTTCTTGGGAAGTTCTTCGTCCCGGGAAAGATGCTGTCATTTTAACATTCGGTACAACCATTAAAATGGCGCTGCAGGCAGCAGAAGAACTGCAAAAAGAAGGTAAATCAATCCGTGTTGTCAATGCACGTTTCATTAAGCCTCTTGATGAAGGTATGTTAAATGAGATACTGTCTGAAGGTTTGCCAATTTTAACAATAGAAGAAGCGGTGCTTCAAGGTGGATTTGGCAGCATCGTATTAGAATATATTCACGACAAAAAAGCGTCTCATATAAAAGTAGAACGTATGGGCATTCCAGATGAATTTATTGAGCATGGAAGTGTCGATGCGCTACTTGAGGAAATTGGACTGACGAAAACACAGGTTGCTGAAACATTACGTGACCTGCTTCCCGCAGCACCAAGAAAAGGAATTGGATCATGACATCAAAGAAAGAACGACTTGACGTTTTATTAGTCGAGCAAGGACTAATGGAAACGAGAGAGAAAGCAAAACGCGCCATTATGGCAGGGATCGTTTACTCAAATGAAAACCGTTTGGATAAGCCAGGAGAAAAAATCGCTCGTGATACCCCGCTGACTGTGAAGGGGAATCCGCTCAAATATGTTAGCCGAGGTGGGCTAAAGCTCGAAAAGGCACTTCAAGAATTTGATTTAACCGTTGAAGGAAAGCTTTTAATTGATATCGGCTCATCAACAGGGGGATTTACAGATTGCGCACTCCAAAATGGGGCAGTCAAATCCTATGCTGTGGATGTTGGCTACAATCAGCTTGCGTGGAAATTACGACAGGATGATCGGGTGATCGTCATGGAACGCACCAACTTCCGCCATTCTGTTCCGGCAGATTTCACCGAAGGATTACCAGAGGTTGCATCTATTGATGTATCATTTATCTCGCTCAAACTCATTCTTCCCGCACTAAAGCATATTCTTATCCCAGGCGGCGATTGTATTGCGCTAGTGAAGCCGCAGTTTGAAGCGGGCAGAGAGCTTGTTGGAAAAAAAGGCATTGTGCGAGAACCTTCTGTACACCTTGGTGTGCTAGAAGAAATGAATCAATTTGCTGCAAAAGAAGGCTATGATGTAAAGGATGTTTCGTTTTCACCGATTACAGGCGGAGATGGAAATATTGAATTTCTCCTCCACTTGGTCCTGCATCCCGATCAAGAAGAGAATACGGCACTTCCAGTATCTGAACTTGAAAAAGTCGTCAAAGAAGCCCATGCCGTATTGAAAGAAAAGAAAAACAGTCCTGAGCAGGCTGACACATGAATTATTGAAACAAAAGGAATAATAGCTCGCTATTATTCCTTTTTACATGGTCAAAAGATCAGAATTGACCGTTTCTCACGTAATGCTTGTTTTTTGAAGTGTGCATCATATAACATAGAACGTAAAGACAAACTGAGATTCTAACGCCTAGGGGGGTCAAAATGAACAAAGGTCAAAGACATATTAAGATTAGAGAAATTATCGCAAGCCAAGAAATCGAAACACAAGACGAATTAGTCGATATTTTGAAAGCGGATGGATATAACATCACACAGGCGACCGTATCAAGAGATATCAAAGAACTGCATTTAGTCAAAGTGCCAACAAATAATGGAACATATAAATACAGCCTTCCTGCAGATCAGCGGTTTAACCCGCTATCAAAACTAAAGCGTTCCTTAATGGACGCATTTATTAAAATGGATGCTGCCAGTCATTTAATCGTTCTAAAAACAATGCCTGGGAACGCTCAAGCCATCGGTGCTTTAATGGATAATTTAGATTGGGAAGAAATTATGGGAACCATTTGTGGGGATGATACCATCTTAATCATTTGCCGCACGCCAGATGATACGGATACCGTTTCGTCTAAAATTTTAGAACTTCTATAAAGAGATCAGGTTTACAAAAAGAGGTGTCAAATGAGTGTTAGCAGAACTAACCATTAAAAACTTTGCAATCATTGAGGAGTTAACGGTTTCGTTTGAAAAAGGACTCACAGTTCTAACAGGGGAAACAGGTGCCGGAAAATCAATCATGATTGACGCTGTCTCACTTCTCGTAGGGGGAAGAGGATCATCCGAATTTGTCCGTTATGGTGAAAAAAAAGCAGAGCTGGAAGGTCTTTTTCTTGTACCAGCAGATCATCCTGTATTTGCTCTTTGCGAGGAGCAAGGAATTGATGCATCTGATGAAATGATGATTCTTCGCCGTGATATCAATCAAAGCGGGAAAAGCATTTGCCGCATTAATGGTAAGCTTGTCACCATCTCGCTTTTAAGAGAAGTTGGCCGGCTTTTGCTTGATATACATGGACAGCACGATAATCAGCTGTTAATGGAAGATGAAAATCATTTAAATTTGCTTGATCAATTTGGAGCAGAAGAAATTGCACCTGCTCTCTCGCAGTATCAAGAAGCGTATGATCAATATATGAAGACGGCGCAAAAACTCAAACAGCTGTCTGAAAATGAACAGGAAATGGTTCACCGGTTAGACTTATTGCAATTTCAGCTGGAAGAGATTGAAGCGGCACAATTAGAGCCTGGGGAAGATGAGAAGCTTCAAGAGGAACGTCATCAAATCAGCAATTTTGAAAAAATCTTTTCCTCACTTCAAAACGCATATAATGCTCTGCGTAATGAGCAGGGAGGACTTGATTGGGTTGGGATGGCTTCAAGCGAGCTTGAGCAAGTTTCTGAGATCAACGACGATCTGAAAAAGCTCTCTGAGCAAGTGTCAAACTCCTATTATTTATTAGAAGATTCTACTTTTCAAATGCGCAGCATGCTTGACCAATTAGAATTTGACCCAGCCCGTCTTGATTTTATTGAGTCTAGGCTAAATGAGATGAAGCAGCTGAAGCGAAAGTACGGCACAACCGTTGAGGAAATTTTAGAATATGCGGCTAAGATTGAAGAGGAGATAGACCAAATCCAAAATCGGGACAGCCATTTGCAGACACTTAAAAACAAACTTGATGCGATAAGCCGGGATGCATTGCTTGAAGCGCTTAACGTGTCAGAGCTCCGTAAAAAATGGGCGAAAAAACTGGCGAAGCACATTCAAACTGAATTGAAGGATTTATATATGGAGAAGTCTTCTTTTGATACCGCTTTTACGATTCGATATGCACCTTTTGGCAGTACGGACTGCCCGCTTTTAGATGGAAAACCCGTACAGCTCGGGAAAAATGGCATAGATCAAGCGCAATTTGTCATTTCTACAAATCCGGGTGAACCGATGAAATCTTTGTCAAAAGTAGCATCTGGAGGAGAAATTTCACGTGTCATGCTGGCAGTGAAAAGTATTTTCTCAGCGAAACAAGAAGTGACGTCCATTATATTTGATGAAGTGGATACGGGCGTTAGCGGCAGAGTCGCACAAGCCATTGCTGAAAAAATTTATAAAGTAGCAGCAGGCTCACAAGTACTCTGTATTACCCATCTGCCGCAAGTTGCAGCAATGGCTGATACACATCTTTTTATTTCTAAACGCGCTAAAGCTGGTAGAACAATGACGAACGTCAAACCACTCAGTGATGATGAAAAAGTGAGTGAAATTGGCCGAATGATTGCTGGTGTAGAAGTCACTGAGCTCACAAAACAGCATGCAAAAGAATTACTGCACCAAGCAAATGATGTCAAAACGACAGGGTAGCTGAAACAACAGCTGCCTTTTTTATATTGTCTCATAATCACCGTATATACGCATGAAATCGTCTTTTTCTTTTATCAATTTATCCAATCATTTTCTAAAGGTGTCGGTTATAAATCCTCGCTAAGAAGGCAAAAGTAAAGATGTAGCCAAAACATTAATGTTCTGGTGTGGGTAAGGAGCGAGGAGAGTGAAAAATGAATGCCCGAAAAGATGAGAAAAGCCATTGGTGTGATTCTCCTTGTTTCTTTAATAAGTACAGGGTTTATGAGCATAGTGAAGGAATATATCAGCATTCCAACAACTGTCGCAGTATTTGAACACGAGAAGCATTCGATTGATACATCCATTGAAGCGTCAGCCAATGCTTCTTCACCAGCCTTTAGTCTTTCAGAGAAAAAGAATCAACTTGAAGTAACGGGACAAAAGGCGGGAAAAGCCGAAATTGTTTATGATTTTAAAGGATTTCCTATTAAGAAAACAAAAGTCGATGTTCTTCCCGAATTAAAAGTCATTCCTGGAGGACAATCCATTGGCGTCAAACTCCATTCTGTCGGAGTTCTCGTTGTCGGTTTTCATCAAATCACAACAGCAGACGGCAAAAAATCACCAGGTGAAGCTGCAGGCATTCAATCAGGGGATATGATCATTGAGATCAATGGTCAGAAAATGGAGAAGATGAATGACCTCACCCCATTTATTCAGAAAGCCGGAAAAACGGGGGAAACCCTTCATTTACTCATAAAAAGAGACCATAAAACCTTTCAAACGACACTAACACCCGCGAAAGATGCAAGTGAAGGTACTTATCGAATCGGTCTTTATATTCGTGATTCCGCAGCAGGAATCGGGACGATGACCTTCTTTGAACCATCTTCTAAAAAATATGGCGCCCTTGGGCATGTGATTTCTGACATGGATACAAAAAAACCAATCGTAGTCGACAATGGTGAAATTGTCAGATCAACCGTCACATCCATTGAAAAAGGGACAGGAGGCAACCCTGGAGAAAAATTGGCTAGGTTTTCTTCCGAAAGAAAAACGATAGGTGATATTTCATGTAACAGTCCATTCGGTATATTTGGTACGTTAACCGAAAAACTTGAAAATCATGTAGCAGACAAACCACTTCCAGTCGCATTATCAAATGAAGTAAAAGAAGGTCCAGCCGAAATATTAACGGTTGTGGACCATGATAAAGTAGAGAAATTTGATATTAAAATCGTCAGCACAACACCACAAAAATTCCCGGCAACAAAAGGAATGGTGCTTAAAGTAACAGATGAACGCTTATTAAGCAAAACGGGCGGGATCGTTCAAGGAATGAGCGGAAGTCCGATCATCCAAAATGGCAAAGTCATTGGAGCGGTCACTCACGTGTTCGTCAATGACCCGACAAGCGGATACGGCGTACACATTGAATGGATGCTGTCAGAAGCAGGAATTGATCTTTATCAAAAAAACAAAAAAGCAAGCTGATGAAAAACTGCCGCGAATTTTCCGGCAGTTTTTTTCTACCCTTTCTTTCTCTTCCATCATGTTATAAAATAAGGAAAAAGAGATTTTTCGACAAAATGGAAAACAGTGTGTTGTCAAATTGCAATAATCGTCGATTCATTAAGAAAAACGTAGAAAAAGCTAGATAATGCTCTATTATTCGGAAAATTAAACTTTTTTAAAGGGGATAGCATGGTTTTGTCGAATTGAACACTCAGAAGAGAAATGCAAAAGACTAAGGAATCGACATTGGGGAGGAAAGAACGTGGAGAAAATTAAAGTGTGTGTAGCTGATGACAATCGAGAACTTGTTGGCCTTTTGACAGAGTATATTGAGGGACAGGAAGATATGGAAGTACTTGGCGTGGCGTATAATGGTCAGGAATGTCTGACATTATTTAAAGATAAAGAGCCCGACGTTCTCCTCTTAGATATTATCATGCCTCATTTAGACGGTCTTGCTGTACTGGAACGCCTCCGTGAAAACAATGAAATGACCAAACAGCCAAGTGTCATTATGCTGACGGCTTTCGGACAAGAAGACGTAACGAAAAAAGCAGTCGATTTGGGCGCATCCTATTTCATTTTGAAACCATTCGATATGGAAAACCTCGTAGGTCATATTCGTCAAGTCAGTGGAAACGGCACACAAGTCAGCCATCGATCTTCATCTATCCAAAACAGTGTCCTTCGCAGCAAACCTGAACCGAAACGTAAGAACTTAGATGCGAGCATTACGACGATTATTCATGAGATTGGCGTGCCAGCTCATATTAAAGGTTATTTATACTTAAGAGAAGCCATTTCGATGGTGTACAATGATATTGAACTACTCGGCAGTATTACAAAAGTATTGTACCCAGACATTGCAAAGAAATTTAACACGACAGCCAGCAGGGTAGAACGAGCGATTCGTCATGCCATTGAAGTGGCTTGGAGCAGAGGGAATATTGACTCCATTTCGTCACTCTTTGGCTACACAGTCAGCATGTCAAAAGCCAAACCGACCAATTCCGAATTTATTGCCATGGTGGCTGATCGACTGCGTTTAGAGCATAGAGCAAGCTAAGTCACCTTCCATAAAAAAACGTTTCTTCAATGAGGCGTTTTTTTATTTTCGTAAAATATTGCTAAAAAATGGTTATGTTGATAAAATCATCTTTAATGTTTAAATTGGACAAACGGGCTGCTTTATTTTCAGAATAAAATGAAAAATAAAGCATGAAAGAAATGAATAGGACATAAAATAGTGGTAATCAGCTACGCTAATCAATTGGCTTATAGAAGAAGAAAACGCTCATTCATAAGAAAAAGGATGAGAGGAAAAGGTCTTATGTAATTAGTAAATAAAGTAAATGAGATCGAAAGTTCTATTTCTATTGACCCGATTGGTTGGCGTTTTAAAGTCACTGGCTTCTTAGAGATTGTGCCATTTGAACTGAATATTCCCATTGTCGAATTTAATAATTTTCACATTCTTTTACTATGCTATAATAATGAAAAGAAGAGGGTGAGGTTATGGGAAAGCTGAAAATCCACTCTGCTGAGGTTGCGAACGAAATTAGCAAGTGGACGAGGGTCATTTCTCAGAATGACCTAGAAAAATCTGCTGTCTATAAAGAGAAAATTCAGAATTTGCTAAAAAATACAGATGAGGATCGAGAAGTTCTTCTTTATTATCAGCTAGTCGACGGCAGACATGAAATGTTACTTGGAAATATTGAAAAAGCCAATCAGATTATGAAAAGTGTCGGAACGCTGGATGAAAAAGCAGATGACATTATTAATTTTTATTTTTACTTTTATAAAGGCCAATATGCTGCCTATGTCAAAAAATATGATGAGGCGATTAGTTTTTATAAGATTGCTGAGCAGCGGCTAAAACGTGTGAATGAAGATCTTGAAGTAGGAACTTTTCATCATAAAGTCGCTTCCATTTATTACGAACTGAAGCAAAATTTCATTTCCATTAATCATATTAAAAAAGCCATTGATACGTTTAAAGCGCATGAAGAATATACCGCACAGGCGATTGACAGCTTAATTTTACATGCAAGCAACTGTATTGATTTACTACAGTTTGATGAAGCTGAGGAAAAGTACCAAGAGGCACTTGAGAAAAGTAAGCGCATTAACAATGAAGTGCTGATTGGGAAGTGCTATCACAATTTAGCGGTTCTTTATTACGCAAAACCTGATTATGAAAAAAGTGCGCAATACGCCAAAAAAGGGATGAGCATTCAAATTCATCGCGACAATAGCCATTATTTCATCCAATCTTTATATGTTCTCGCAAATGCCTTAGTTCATTTAGGAGATCATGAGGCGAAAGAATATATTAAAGAGGGGATTCAATATAGCTGTGATATCCAAAATAATGAATATATAGTAAAATTTGAAATTTTGGATTTGATGTGCGAAAATAGTGGAGCAGCAGACGTATTCTCTGAAAAATTAGACTACATAGAAAAAAATAGATTATATGTGGAGCTTGAGGATTTGTCTGAACAAATATCGAAATACTTCAAGGAACGAAATGATTATCAAAATGCCATTCGTTTTCTTGAAAAGAAATTCGATGCACAAATACTTCAAAAGAAAGTGGAGGTTATCTTATGAAAAAGTTGTTGTTAGGTGTAACAATCGTTACAGCAGTCGCAGTTGTTTCTTCCCTTTTTGCTCTTGACGCAGAGACGACAGAGCAAGCCATCAGAGCGATTACGTGATCGAATTTACCTGTCAACCTCTTCTCTCTTATTAGAAGAGGTTTTTTTATGTGCTCAAACTGGCAAAACGAAAAAAGACACGTCATAATATAGGTAATCATTATATTTAGAGGTGGCATATGACGAAAATTTTTGCACATAGAGGCTTTAAAGGAAACTATCCAGAGAACACCATGATTGCCTTTGAGCACGCACTCCATTCTGGAGCGGATGGGATTGAGCTTGATGTTCAGCTCACCAAAGATGGCAGACTAGCTGTCATTCACGATGAAAAGCTGAACCGAACGACCAATATGAAAGGGTTAGTGAAAGACTATACATATGAAGAGTTAAAAAGAGGAGATGCGAGTCATTCTTTCTATGAAGAAACGGGTGCGGTCTCCATTCCTCTATTAGAAGAAGTATTAGAGCTAGTGACGCAGAGACCATCCTTTATGATCAACATTGAATTAAAAAACTCTATTTATCGATATCCAGGGATTGAAGAGAAAGTAAAAGAGCAAATTGAGCACTTTCAAATAGAGGATCGAGTGCTTGTCTCATCATTTCATCACGGCAGCTTAGCTCTTTTTCACAAGCTAATGCCGCACATTGAACTGGCGGTCCTCACAATGGATGTGATTCATCAGCCGGACATGTATTTAAAAACAATCCCGGCAAAGGGCTACCATCCGAATATAAAGGGCGCTGGGGTGACAAAAGAAGTAGTAGCCGCTCTCCATGCGGACCAACAAGTGATTAGACCGTTTACTGTAAACAGTGAGAAGCAAATAAAAAATATGTTGACCTTGGGTGTTGATGGAATCTTTACAGATTTTCCTGATCGAGCCGTCAAAATAAGAGAAGAAATGAAATAAAGACCCGCTATCAACAGCGGGTCTTTTTCATGATTACCTTTGCTTAAAACGAGTTGTTACTTTATTTCGTTTACGGTCTCTATATAAAATAAATCCTGCAACAACATAAAGACCTCCCCCTAAAAATAACAACCCTGCAATTCCTTGCAGCCATAAATATGGAAATGGTGCAATGATGATGCCGAAAACAGTGTCACGCAGCAGCTTAATGCCAAGTGCTGCAAAGGCTCCAGGTATTAAAATAATCACTAATGCCAGTATTCTCCCCATCAAATGTCCCCTTAAACGTCATTTACTTCCATTGTCTAATTCAAAAAATATTTTGTCAAGAAAGGAAAACGTGGTAATATAGGTGTTGTGCAATTTTTTGCAACGGAAAAATATGGTGTGCAAAATTTTTCATATAAAGGGGTAACGGGATGCAGAGAGTCTTGATTGTCGGTGCAGGACAAGGTGGATCAGCACTGCTTGAAACATTGCTGAAAACAAATACGGTTCAAATCATTGCGATCGCCGACCTTGATCTCGAGGCACCGGGGATGGATGAAGCGAAAAAGAATGGAATTGAGACGACGACGGATTGGAAAGAATACATAAAAGATGACATTGATATCATCATTGAAACCACAGGCAGTTCTGCTGTACTGAAAGAATTAATTGAACAAAAACCAGAGCATGCTGTGATTGTGCCAAGCTCGATGGCATACGTCATGTCAGAATTAATGGCAGAGAAACAACAGCTTATTCAAATATTGAAGGAACAAACCTATAAACATGACCGCATTTTTAATGCAACGAATGATGGCATGATTTTTATTAATATGGATGAAGAAGTGGTCCTGTTTAATCGATCGGCTGCCAAAATGGTGGGGTGTTCGCAAAAGGATGCGATTGGCCGTCACATTCGAGAAGTGATTCCGAACACGAAACTTCCCGATATATTAAGGTCAAGGGAGCCGGAATTTAACCAAAAGCAATTTTTGAATCAGCAAATTCAAATTGTGACCACCCGTCTGCCGATTATTGATGACGCGGGGAGAATGTTAGGTGCTTTATCGATCTTTAAAGACATAACAGATGCGGTGGAGCTTGCGGAAGAAGTGACAAACCTCAAAGAAGTAAGAACGATGCTTGAGGCGATTATTCAATCATCAGATGAAGCCATATCGGTTGTCGATGAGCAGGGAAAAGGTATTTTGATCAACCGTGCTTATACGAAAATGACCGGTTTAACGGATAAAGAGGTCGTGGGTAAACCAGCAGGAGCTGATATTTCCGAAGGGGAAAGCATGCACTTAAAGGTGCTTGAAACAAGAAGACCTGTTCGTGGCGTCAGAATGAAGGTTGGTCCAAATAAAAAAGATGTCATCGTCAATGTAGCACCTGTTATTGTGGACGGCATTCTAAAAGGCAGTGTCGGCGTCATTCACGATGTATCCGAAATTCAATCATTGACGAATGAATTAAATAAAGCAAGACAGCTCATCCGAACACTTGAAGCAAAGTACACATTTGAAGACATTATTGGAGAAAGTGAACAAATGCTTGTCGCACTTGAGCAGGCAAAGCTGGGTGCAAAAACGCCGGCAACCATTTTACTCCGCGGAGAATCAGGTACTGGGAAAGAGCTGTTTGCACATGCCATTCACAATGAAAGTGATCGCAAGTACAACCGCTTTGTCCGTGTCAACTGTGCTGCCTTATCAGAAACTCTTTTAGAGTCAGAACTGTTTGGCTACGAGGAAGGAGCGTTTTCTGGTGCAAGGCGAGGCGGGAAAAAAGGGCTGTTTGAAGAAGCCAATCAAGGCAGCATCTTTTTAGATGAAATCGGTGAAATGACGCCAAGTACACAAGCGAAATTGCTGCGTGTCATGCAAGAAAAAGAAATTGTTCGGGTAGGCGGAACGAAAGCGATACCGGTCGATGTGCGTGTGATCACAGCGACAAATGTCAATATTGAAAAGGCGATGGCAGAAGGGAAGTTCAGAGAGGATTTATATTATCGAATGAACAGATACCCGATATCGATCCCACCGCTCAGGCAGCGTCTCGAAGATATTGAATCATTAAGTAAACGCCTCATCCAAAAGATCAATTTAGATTATGGGCGAAACGTCAGCGGCTTAACAGATCGTGCGCTTCATAGACTTCGATCATATAGCTGGCCAGGCAACGTGAGAGAGCTTGAAAATGTCCTTGGACGAGCGATGATCTTTTTGAATCCGCAAGAAGAATGGATCGATGAAGCGCATATCGCCTTCATGGAGTCAGACGAGCATGAGGAAAAAGAGCAGCAGGAACTGGCTGTTAGTCAATTTGAGGGGGAGACGCTTTCGGATGCTGTAGAAGCATTTGAAGCGCAGTTGATCAAACAAACCCTTGAAAAACATCAATTCAATCGCACAAAAACAGCGAAAACGTTAGGGATCAGCATTCGAAATCTTTACTATAAAATGGATAAGTATCAGCTTGCAAAAGATAGCATGCAGTAACATGCACGTAACCTGCAAGAAATTGCATGATTTCTTTGCGGAAAGGCTTATTTTTCACACATTTCAAGCTGGCACGGAACTTGCATATAAAAAGAGGAACCGAGCACAAGGAAAGGTGGGCAAGTATGAAGCTTGACGATCTGATTATCAAAGCCTCGCAGCTGCAGAATAAAACAGCGGCTGTGGCTCATGCAGAAGACGAAGAAGTGCTTCATGCCATCAAAATGGCAATCGAACGAAAAGTCGCTCGCTTCCTGCTGGTTGGAAACAAACGCAACCTAAAGGAGCTAGTCAAACAGCATGAGATTAATGAAGACTGGATAGATATTATTCATTCAGATTCACCCGAAGAATCTGCCAAAATTGCCGTTCAGGCAGTAAGTGAAAATCATGCAGATATTCTCATGAAGGGGCATGTCCCGACAGCCGTACTGTTAAAAGCTGTCCTAAATAAAGAATATGGGCTTCGGACAGCGAGTGTCCTTTCACATGTTGCAGCCTTCGAAGTACCGGGCTTTGACCGTTTTATCTATGTGACGGACTCTGCGATGAACATTGCGCCTGATTTAAATATGCTGAAAGAAATTACGGTGAATTCCGTTCAAGTCGCACAAGCTGTCGGAAATGATATGCCCAAAGTGGCGGTATTATCAGCGGTAGAAGTCGTAAACCCAGCGATGGATTCGACGCTCACAGCTGCAAGTCTTGCGCAAATGAATCGAAGAGGTCAAATTTCTGGCTGCCTGATTGATGGGCCGCTTGCTTTAGATAATGCCATTTCTCAAACGGCAGCTTCTCATAAAAATATTACGAGTGATGTGGCTGGTCATGCAGATATTTTGCTTGTGCCGACCATTGAAGCAGGCAACATTCTTTATAAATCTCTCATCTACTTTGCTCATGCAAAAGTGGGAGCTGTGGTGGCAGGAGCGAAAGCACCGATTGCTTTAACAAGCCGGTCTGATTCAGCTGAAAGCAAGCTCTATTCAATTGCACTTGCCATCTGTACATCTAATTAAGCGAAAGTATTAGGAGGAATAGAAAATGGAACTTTTTAAATATATGGAACGATACGATTATGAACAGCTTGTATTTTGTCAGGATGAACAGTCTGGTTTAAAAGCCATCATTGCCATTCATGATACAACACTTGGGCCAGCACTCGGCGGAACAAGAATGTGGACATATGAAAATGAAGAAGCAGCGATCGAAGATGCCTTGCGTCTTGCAAGAGGTATGACTTATAAAAATGCGGCGGCAGGGCTTAACCTTGGCGGCGGTAAAACGGTCATCATTGGTGATCCGAGAAAAGACAAGAATGAAGAAATGTTCCGTGCTTTTGGCCGTTACATTCAAGGATTAAATGGCCGTTATATCACTGCTGAAGATGTCGGTACAACGGTAGAAGATATGGATCTTATCCATGAAGAAACAGACTTTGTCACAGGCATCTCTCCTGCATTTGGTTCTTCAGGAAACCCATCTCCAGTGACTGCTTACGGTGTATATAAAGGCATGAAAGCAGCTGCAAAAGCAGCATTCGGTACAGACTCATTAGAAGGAAAAACAATTGCCGTTCAAGGTGTTGGAAACGTGGCTTACAACCTATGTAAACACCTGCATGAAGAAGGCGCACAGCTTATCGTCACTGATATCAACAAAGACTCAGTTCAGCGAGCTGTAGAAGACTTCGGTGCAAAAGCGGTAGACCCTGATGATATTTATGATCAAGAATGTGATATATACGCACCATGTGCACTCGGTGCAACCATTAACGATGTGACGATTCCTAAATTAAAGGCAAAAGTCATCGCAGGTGCAGCGAATAACCAGCTGAGAGAAACTCATCATGGAGATCTTATTCATGAAATGGGCATTGTGTACGCACCGGATTATGTGATCAATGCAGGCGGTGTGATTAACGTTGCAGATGAGCTTTATGGCTATAATGCAGATCGTGCAATGAAAAAAGTAGAAGGCATTTACCAAAACATTGAGCGAGTGATTGAAATCTCTAACCGTGATGCCATTCCAACTTATAAAGCGGCAGACCGATTGGCTGAAGAGCGGATTGAAAGAATGCGCAAATCAAGAAGCCAATTCCTGCAAAATGGTCAACATATTTTAAGTCGTCGCTAAATGGATGAATGAGTTGAAACGGAGGTTTTGTTTTTGCTGACAAAAGAATGGCGTATACTCACGATTAATCCTGGCTCTACCTCAACAAAAATCGGTGTGTTTCATAATGAACGATCTATTTTTGAAACGACATTAAGACATACAGATGAGGAAATCAAGCAGTTTCCTCATATCATTGATCAATTTTCATTCCGTAAAGAAACCATTTTAAAAACACTGCATGAACAGGGGATGAACATCTCAAAGTTTGATGCAGTTTGCGCTCGCGGTGGTCTTCTTCGTCCGATTGAAGGTGGCACATATGAAGTAAATGAGCAAATGGTTGAAGATCTAAAAGAAGGGTATGCTGGCCAGCACGCCTCTAATCTAGGCGGAATTATTGCCCGAGAAATTGCACTTGGCCTTAACATCCCAGCTTTTATTGTTGATCCCGTAGTCGTAGATGAACTACAGCCGATTGCTCGTATTTCAGGACTGCCAACAATTGAGCGGAAAAGCATTTTTCATGCGTTAAATCAAAAAGCAGTCGCAAGAAAAACGGCTGCTTCGTTTGGAAAGCGTTACGAAGATTTGAACATGATCATTACCCATATGGGCGGCGGAATTACGATTGGTGTACATCAAAAAGGAAAAGTCATTGATGTGAATAACGGTCTTCATGGCGAGGGTCCTTTCAGCCCAGAGCGGGCAGGTACTCTTCCAACAGGTGACCTTGTTAATTTATGCTTTTCTGGTGAATATTCGCAAGAGGAAATGCTCAAACGCATTATTGGCGAAGGCGGTCTTGCGGGCTATCTTGGTACGACAGATGCAGTAAAAGTAGAGCGAATGATTGAAGCAGGCGATGAGCGTGCGGCGCTTATTTATGAAGCGATGTGCTATCAAATTGCCAAAGAAATTGGTGCGGCTAGTGCGGTCTTAAAAGGAGCTGTAGACGTCATTGTGTTAACAGGCGGCCTTGCCTACAGCAAACAAATTACGTCAAGCATTAGAGGATACATTGACTGGATTTCAGATGTTGTTGTGTACCCAGGTGAAAATGAATTGCAATCCTTAGCAGAAGGGGCGCTTCGCATTTTAAAAGAAGAAGAATCACCAAAAGAATACCCAAATGATCAAAAGGCGGAGAAAGGAGTGACAAGTCATGGCAACTGAATATGACCTCGTCATTCTTGGTGGAGGCACAGGCGGCTATGTAGCGGCCATTCGTGCCTCTCAACTTGGATTGAAAACAGCAGTCGTAGAAAAATCAAAGCTCGGTGGAACATGTCTTCATAAAGGCTGTATTCCATCTAAAGCGCTGCTTAGAAGTGCAGAAGTCTATCAAACGGTCAAACGTGCCGCTGATTTTGGCGTTGAAGCAAGCGGAATTGCCTTACAATTTGCAAGCGTACAAAAAAGAAAAACAGAGATTGTCGACAAATTAGCAGGCGGCGTCAAACATTTAATGAAACAAGGGAAAATTGATGTATACGAAGGAATAGGCCGTATCCTAGGCCCTTCGATTTTTTCGCCAATGCCGGGCACCATCTCGGTAGAAATGGCGAATGGCGATGAAAATGAAATGCTGATTCCTAAGCAGGTCATCATTGCGACTGGATCAAGACCGCGCGTCCTGCCCGGACTTGAAGCGGATGGAACACACATCCTTACATCAGACGAAGCACTTGAACTGCAAGAACTCCCTCAGTCCATGCTGATTGTCGGCGGAGGCGTGATTGGGATCGAATGGGCTTCCATGCTTAACGATTTTGGCGTAAAAGTCACAGTGATCGAATTTGCAGATCGCATTTTGCCAACAGAGGATCAAGATATTTCTAAAGAAATGGAAAAGCTTTTAACGAAAAAGGGCATCACCTTAGTGACAAATGCGAAGGTTCTGCCAGATACTGCCGAAAAGCATGAGAATCTGGTCAAGATCCAAGTGGAACAAGGTGGAGACACTCAGTCGTTTGAAGCAGAGAAACTGCTTCTTTCAGTTGGCCGAGTGCCAAACGTGGAAGGCATAGGTCTTGAAAACACGGACATCCAGACAGAAAATCATGGCATTGTCGTGAATGAGCATTACCAAACGAAAGAGTCGCATATTTACGCAATAGGTGATGTCATTGGCGGTCTTCAGCTGGCGCATGTCGCATCACATGAAGGCATGATTGCAGTAGAACATATGGCTGGTCAAGATCCAAAGCCGCTTGATGAAACGCTCGTGTCTAAATGTGTGTACTCTCACCCAGAAACCGCTAGCGTTGGACTGACTGAACAGGCGGCAAAAGAGCAAGGCTACGAAGTCAAGATTGGGAAGTTTCCCTTTATGGCCATCGGAAAAGCGCTTGTATTTGGAGAGTCTGATGGATTTGTCAAAATCATTGCTGACCAAAAGACAGATGATATCTTAGGGATTCATATGATTGGTCCTCATGTAACAGATATGATATCTGAAGCTGGATTAGCCAAAGTATTAGATGCAACTCCGTGGGAAGTGGGGCAGACGATCCACCCGCACCCAACCTTGTCAGAAGCAATTGGCGAGGCAGCACTGGCTGTTGACGGAAAGGCGATCCATTTTTAATCAAGGAGGGAAACATGATGAGTAACATGCGTCATCAGGAATTAGGATTATCAGATGAACAAGCGATTGACATATATAGAACCATGCTTTTAGCAAGAAAAATTGATGAACGGATGTGGCTTTTAAACCGTTCTGGAAAAATTCCATTCGTCATCTCTTGTCAAGGACAGGAAGCGCAGCAAGTCGGTGCCGCTTTTGCCCTCAATAGGGAAGAGGATTACGTTTTACCTTATTACCGTGATATGGGGGTTGTCCTTGCATTCGGGATGACGGCGAAAGATTTAATGATGTCTGGTTTTGCGAAAAAAGACGATCCAAACTCAGGCGGGAGACAGATGCCAGGTCATTTTGGGCAAAGATCAAACCGAATTGTGACTGGATCATCGCCTGTGACAACACAGGTTCCTCATGCGGTTGGCATCGCACTTGCCGGGCGTCTAGAGCAAAAGAATTTTGTTAGCTTTGTCACGTTCGGTGAAGGCTCTTCAAACCAAGGAGACTTTCACGAAGGCGCCAACTTTGCTGCGGTGCATAAGCTACCTGTTATTTTCATGTGTGAAAACAATAAGTATGCGATTTCTGTCCCGTATGACAAACAAGTGGCATGTGAGCGTATTTCAGATCGTGCAATAGGGTATGGAATGCCGGGTGTGACGGTTGATGGAAATGATCCGCTTGAAGTGTATGCAGCGGTCAAAGAAGCGAGAGACCGTGCGGCAAGAGGCGAAGGCCCAACATTGATCGAAACCATTTCTTACCGGTTAACTGCGCATTCAAGTGATGACGATGATTCTAGCTATCGAGAAAAAGAAGAAGTGCTCGAAGCAAGAAAGAAAGATCCGCTCATTCAATATGAAACGTACTTAATCGAAGGAAATGTCATGACTTCTGAAATGAAAGAAGAGATGACAAAAGAAATCATGCAAATCGTAAACGAAGCCACTGATGAAGCGGAAAACGCAGCTTATGCCGATGCAGAAAGCGCACTTCGTTACGTGTATGCGGAGTAAGGGGGAAGAAAAATGCCTGTTATGTCATATATAGACGCTATTACACTAGCGATGAAAGAAGAAATGGAGCGAGATCCGAAAGTGTTTGTGCTCGGAGAGGATGTCGGGAAAAAAGGCGGCGTATTTAAAGCAACAGCGGGTCTTTACGAGCAATTTGGAGAAGCGCGCGTCATGGATACACCTCTTGCCGAATCAGCGATTGCAGGTGTAGGTATTGGGGCTGCTATGTATGGAATGCGTCCGATCGCGGAGATGCAATTTGCGGATTTTATTATGCCAGCCATCAACCAAATCATTTCAGAGGCTGCAAAAATTAGATATCGTTCCAATAATGATTGGAGCTGCCCAATGGTCATTCGTGCTCCTTACGGGGGCGGCGTACACGGGGCGCTTTATCATTCACAATCTGTCGAAGCCATTTTTGCCAATCAGCCAGGCTTAAAGATTGTGATGCCTTCTACACCTTATGATGTCAAAGGGTTGTTAAAAGCCGCAGTGCGTGATCCAGATCCTGTATTGTTCTTTGAACACAAACGTGCATACCGTCTCATTAAAGGAGAAGTGCCTGAAGAGGATTATACGCTCCCTATTGGAAAAGCGGATGTGAAACGAGAAGGCGATGACATTACGGTCATTACATATGGCCTTTGTGTTCATTTTGCCCTCCAAGCAGCAGAGCGCCTTGCGAAGGACGGAATTTCTGCTCATATTCTCGATTTACGTACAGTGTACCCGCTTGATCAAGAAGCGATTATTGAAGCGGCATCAAAAACAGGGAAAGTACTCTTGTTAACAGAAGATACAAAAGAAGGAAGCATCATGAGTGAAGTAGCTGCCATCATTTCAGAGCACTGCTTGTTTGATTTAGATGCGCCAATTAAACGTCTAGCAGGACCTGATATCCCTGCAATGCCTTATGCACCGACAATGGAGAAATTCTTCATGGTTAATCCGGATAAGGTAGAAGCTGAAATGAGAGAACTAGCGGCGTTTTAAGAAAGAGGAGGGTTTCAAAGTGGCAACTGAACAAATGAAAATGCCTCAGCTTGGTGAAAGTGTAACAGAAGGAACCATTAGCAAATGGCTCGTTTCACCTGGCGATCATGTGAATAAATACGATCCGATTGCGGAAGTCATGACAGATAAAGTAAATGCAGAGGTTCCGTCATCCTTTACAGGAACAATCACTAAACTAGCGGCTGCAGAGGGTGATACACTTCAAGTAGGAGAAGTGTTTTGTGAAATTGAAGTAGAAGGCAGTGCGCAGCAGAGTGCGAAAATAGAAGAGGCGCCTGCGCAAGATGAAGCACCAGAACCTGACCAAACAAATGTGGATCAGAGTCAAAAGAAACGATACTCTCCGGCAGTCCTGCGTTTAGCAGATGAGCACGGAATTGATTTAGCGACTGTTCAAGGAACGGGAGCTGGCGGCAGAATCACAAGAAAAGATTTGCTGAAGCTTGTCGAAAGTGGAGGCGCAAAAGAAACAGCAGCACCTGCTAGTGAAAGAACAAGTCAAAAAGAGCCTGCTCAGTCGACACAAGGAAAAGCAGCTCCTTCCATCCCTTCAATGCCTGGAGATGTTGAACTGCCGGTCACTCCGATTAGACAGGCGATTGCCGCAAACATGCTAAGAAGCAAGCATGAAATTCCACATGCCTGGACGATGATGGAAGTGGATGTGACAAACCTTGTGACAAGAAGAAATCAGCTAAAAGATCAATTCAAAGCAAAAGAAGGCTTTAATTTGACGTTCTTTGCGTTCTTTGTCAAAGCAGTGGCTCAGGCCTTAAAGGAATTCCCTGAAATGAACAGCATGTGGGCTGGTGATAAAATTGTTCAAAAGAAAGCGATCAATGTCTCCATTGCTGTTGCGACAGATGACGCTCTTTTTGTCCCAGTGATTAAAGATGCGGATGAGAAAACGATTAAGGGAATCGCCAAAGAAATTCATGAACTTGCTTTCAAGGTCAGACAAGGCAAACTGAAGCAAAGTGACATGGAAGGCGGCACTTTCACTGTGAACAACACAGGATCATTTGGTTCGGTTCAATCAATGGGGATCATTAACTATCCGCAAGCAGCCATTTTACAAGTAGAATCTATTGTAAAGCGCCCGATGATTGTAAATGGTATGATTGCCGCGAGAGATATGGTGAATCTTTGTCTTTCATTAGATCATAGAGTACTCGATGGTCTTGTATGCGGTAGATTCCTGCAAAGAATTAAACAAATTCTTGAAGGCATTGACGAAGAGACGTCCGTCTATTAAGCTCATTTATATGTCCCCTTCTCACAATGAGAGGGGGATTTCCATATCAATCAGAAAGGAGCCATGAGATGTCTGGACTAGATTTTTTTGCTTTTCTTACGATCGGTCTGATGTTTATCACAGCCATTGCGTTCGCTTTTCTTCGGTATATTTCCAAATCACGCAATCATCCTGAACGCTTACTGCTCATCATATCGATCGTTTCAATCATTCAAATCGCCTATTGCTTGTTGATGATAGGTGGATTTAAAGGAGTCGCCAATAGTTTATTAGGCATTTCCCTTCTGATAGGTACACTGCTAGGGTATGCACTTGAATATTTATACAGACGTTATATCAAAAAAACGCCCGCATCGAAATGATGCAGGCGTTTTCTTTATTCTGCTGGAACGATAAAGGTCAAATGCTGTTTTAATACTTCAAGGGAAGAAGGAGCGGTCATGTATACTTCTCCATCTGTATCTGCATCCATTTCCTCTTTAGTATGAATATGAATGCTGGATGCTTGTATAAGAGACAGGTCACCTTTAAAATCCTCTAGCTCTTCACGGTTCATTGAAAAAATCTCTTTTAAAGCAGAGAAACTCGTATTTCTGCAAATTAAAATTTCGACTTTTCCATCATCAATTGAAGCATTTGGCAGATCTATTTTATTTGTACCGATAAAGTGCCCATTCATGACAAGGACAATCACAGCTTCTTCTTCCCAGTTTTCCTCTTCCGTTTCAATGCGTACATAGAAAGGTTCTGTCTGCTGAAGGGTTCGAAGAGCGCTCGTGAAGTAGCTGATTTTTCCGAGGACAGCTTTTTCTTTATCATTAATATTGTTTGAGGTATCTGCGATGAGACCAATCCCCCAAAAATTTAAAAGGTATCGATCCTCTGCTTTGATTAAATCGACCTTTTTTTCAGTGCCATCTATCACCATTTGAGCGGCCTTTGGCATCTGCTGAGGGATGCCCAGCGTTCTAGAAAAGTCATTGCACGTCCCGCCAGGTAAGATCGCTACAGTCGGCCTTTTTTCTAAACCGCCAATTCCATTCATACATTCATGGACGGTTCCGTCTCCACCTAGTATAATCAGCAATTCAACCGACTCATCCATCTCACGGCAGAAATGATAGGCATCATTCGGCTGTTTTGTAGGCTTAAGGATGAGTTCATCAATATGTAAAGAAAGAAGAGGCACTGTTTGACCTAGTGTTTTTTCCATGTTTTTTTGTCCAGCATTTCCGTTATAAATGAGTATCGCTTTTTTGAATTGTGCCATCACGCAGTTCTCCCTTTCATCACTTTACTATCACTTTTCCCCAATTCCACAGGTCATAAACGACGTTTGAAAAAAGTGAAGGGTGCGAAACAAGACATTTGCCCGCCGGCGTTTTCCTTGATATGATGTAGTTAAAATGGTTTGGTACGTAGAAGGAGTGGACGGTTATGAATATTGATTTTAATTTATTTATGAATGATATTGTGAAACAAGCACGAGAAGAGATTAAACAGGCAGGTTATACGGAACTGACAACAGCTGAAGAAGTCGATGAAGCGCTGACGAAAAAAGGAACGACACTTGTCATGGTGAATTCAGTGTGCGGCTGTGCAGGCGGTATTGCTAGACCAGCGGCTGGTTATTCTGTTCATTACGATAAGCGTCCAGATCAATTGCTCACAGTGTTTGCTGGACAGGACAAAGAAGCAACCGCAAGAGCACGTGAATACTTTGAAGGCTTCCCGCCATCTTCACCATCATTTGCTCTATTAAAAGACGGGAAAATCATTAAAATGGTCGAACGTCACGAAATCGAAGGACATGAACCGATGGAAGTGGTGTCAAAACTTCAAGCCGCTTTCGATGAGTATTGCGAAGAAGTGTAACATGTTACTTTTGAATGAATCATTTAGAGGCAGTCCGGTCTTTTGATCGGTCTGTTTTTTTGTTTTATATGACATACGAATCAAAATAATTTTAGCAAAATACTATTGCATATCAAAAAGAAAGTGTTTAAAATACATTATAGTGAATAAATATTCAAATCTACTCATGATTTTAAATACTAGGAGGCATTATCATATGAAAAAGTGGTTATTATTACTTATGACAGCTGGTCTTGCAGCTGCATTAGCAGCATGCGGAACTTCTTCTAATAATTCAAACGCATCAGGAGACGACAAAACACTCATTATGGCGACTTCAGCAGATTATCCACCATTTGAATCAAAAGACGGTGATAAAATTATCGGTTTTGATGTCGACCTTGCTACAGCTCTAGCGAAAAAGAACGGCTACAAGCTAGAAATTCAAGATATGGACTTTGCAAGCCTCGTGTCAGCTCTTAAAACAAATAAAGCTGATATTGTCCTTGCAGGCATGACACCAGATGAAAAGCGAAAAAAACAAGTAGACTTCTCTGACATTTATTACAATGCTAAAAACATGGTTGTGACGAAGAAAAATAGTGGTATTAGTACGGAGAAAGATTTAAAAGATAAAACTGTGGGAGTTCAACTAGGTTCTATTCAACAAGATGAAGCAAATGGAATGCAAAAGAAATATAATTTGAAGGTAGAAGATCGTAATAAAATCGCCGATATCATTCAAGAGATCAAGGCAGGCCGTTTTGATGCAGCTATTATTGAAGATAAAGTAGCAGCAGGATATTTAAAGAAAGAGAAAGACTTTCAAGCTTTTGACCTTAGTGGGTCAACAAATAATGGTTCAGCCATTGCATTCAAAAAAAATAGCGACTTAACAGCGAAATTCAATAAATCATTAAAAGAAATGAAGGATAATGGCGAACTTGATAAACTCATTAAAAAATGGTTTGCTGATGAAAAGTAAGTCAGGAAAAGGATCAGCGTCATTCATGAAAATCAAGTAGAAAGCGCTGAAAAGTTCAACATGTGTTGAACTTTTTTCCTGTTTATTCTTTGATTTTATCTGAAGGAAAAAAAGGAGAATATCATGATGGATTTTAAAGATGTCATACCTCAGATGCCCTTTATTTTAGAAGGTCTTAAAGTAACGCTTTCTATTGTTGTGGTATCACTGTTTCTTGGTTTTATTTTAGGAATCTTATTAACGCTCTGTAAAATTAGTGTATTTAAGCCGCTTATCTGGCTAGCCGATTTTTATACGTCAATCTTCCGAGGCACACCGCTTGTGCTTCAGCTTTTGATTATTTATTTTGGTCTTCCCCAGCTGCTCGGCTTTCAAATTGATCAATACTGGGCTGCTGTAGCCGCCTTTTCACTAAACTCGGCGGCGTACGTTTCTGAGATCATTCGTGCAGGAATCAATGCCATTGATAAAGGGCAAAAAGAAGCGGCCGTTGCTTTAGGTATCCCGTATGCTAAAATGATGAAGGACTTATTGCTTCCGCAAGCATTCAAAAATATTTCACCAGCACTTGTGAACGAAACTATTACACTGACAAAAGAATCAGCGATTGTCACAGTCATTGGACTTGGCGATGTCATGAGACGAGCCTATCAAGCAGGTGCCGTCACCTATAACTATCTTGAACCGCTAATTTTTGCGGGTCTCATCTATTATGTCATCGTGCTTATTCTTACCTTCGTCGGCAAATCGGTGGAAAGGAAGTTAAAATCAAATGATTAAAATAGAGAAACTCACAAAATCTTTCGGTAAAAATGAAGTGTTGAAAGGGATTGATACCACAATTAAAGAAGGCGAAGTGGTAGCTGTCATCGGGCCGTCTGGTTCAGGAAAATCAACATTTCTTCGCTGTATTAACTTACTTGAAAAACCGACTTCTGGAGTGATTACGATTCAGGGGACGGAAATTACCAATCCAAAAACAAATGCACTAAAAGTGCGCGAGAATATTGGTATGGTGTTTCAACATTTTCACTTATTCCCGCACAAAACAGTGCTAGAAAATATTACGTATGCGCCAATGAATGTAAAGAACCAATCGAAGGAAGACAGCATCAAGCAGGCAGAGGAGCTTTTAAAAAAGGTTGGACTTTTAGAGAAAAAAGATGATTATCCGAACCGGCTGTCAGGTGGTCAAAAGCAGCGTGTCGCCATTGCACGTGCCCTTGCGATGACACCAGACATCATGCTTTTTGACGAGCCGACGTCTGCTCTTGATCCAGAAATGGTAAAGGAAGTATTAGAGGTCATGAAAGAGCTCGCTCAATCTGGGATGACGCTGATGATCGTCACACATGAAATGGGCTTTGCAAAAGAAGTGGCAGACCGTGTGATCTTTATGGATGATGGGAAAATTGTAGAGGATGCCAATCCTGTAGAATTCTTTGAATCTCCGTCTTCACAGCGTGCTCAAGATTTCTTACAAAAAATATTATAATGAAAAAAACGAGGAGGAGACTTAACATCTCCTTCTTTTTTTGATTATAATGGGGAAAGTAAAAAAAGTTCATCATTTCACAAAAGTAGACAGAAAAGAGTGAATCACATCATGTTTAAAATCGGCTACCGAACGCTGAAAACAGCATTAGGAACAGCTCTAGCCATTTACATTGCACAAATGCTCGGTCTGCAAAACTATTCAGCTGCCGGCATTATTACGATTCTTTGTATTCAGGTGACGAAAAAAAGGTCACTCCTCGCATCTGGGGCCCGCTTTGCCGCATGCAGTCTTGCCATCTTATTTTCTTATTTATTTTTTGATCTGATTGGGTATCATCCTTTTGTCATTGGACTGATGCTGCTCGTCTTTATTCCAACAACGGTCTTGCTTCGGATTAAAGAAGGGATTGTCACAAGTTCAGTGATTATCCTTCATTTGTATATGTCTGGAGGCATTACGCTTCATCTCATCTGGAATGAGCTTTTACTCATCACCATTGGTGTAGGGGTCGCACTCATTATGAACCTGTATATGCCTAGCGTTGATAAAAAGCTGAAACAATACAGTGAACAAATTGAAGCGAATTTTGCGAAAATCTTTGAAGAAATCGAGCAATATTTAATGACCGGAAAACAAGACTGGACAGGAAAAGAAATTCCAGAGACGCATCAATTGATTAAAGAAGCGAAGGCTCTTGCATACCGTGATGTTGAAAACCATGTCTTAAGACATGAAAATCTGTATTATCATTATTTCAACATGAGACAAAAGCAATTTGAAATCATTGAGCGTGTGCTTCCGAAAATTACGTCCATTTCTGTTACAACGGAGCATGGGCAAATCATTGCAGAATATATTAGAGATTTACGAGAACATATTCACCCAGGGAACACGGCGCATAAGTTCTTAAGACGCCTGATTGATATGAAAGAAGAGTTTGATGCACTGCCACTTCCACAAACACGTGAAGAATTTGAAGCTAGAGCCGCACTCTTTCATTTTCTCGGAGAAATGGAACAATATTTGGTGCTGAAAAGTTATTTTAAAGGGATGAAAGAATAAAGACGCATGAGTTCCTCCTTCATTGGTCAATCTAATGAAAAAGGAGGAGCCTATGCGTCTTTTATTTTATACTGTGCTGACCATGTCCCTTTCACCCATCTGGCCGCTCGGGCAAAACCCGCTTCCAGGAGACCCGTATGTCATTATTAATAAACAAACGAACGAGCTTGCGTATATTGATCATGGGAAAATTCAAAAAGTCTACCCGGCTTCTACTGGCAAAACAGCTGATTTAACGCCAGAAGGTGAATTTACAATTATGATCAAAGCGAAAGATCCTTATTACAGAAGAAAAAATATTGAAGGCGGCGCAAAGAATAACCCACTCGGCCGAAGGTGGATTGGATTTGATGCGCTAGGAACCGACGGGAGAACCTATGGCATTCATGGAACAAGTGATGAGACATCGATAGGGAAATTTATTACGGCAGGCTGTGTACGTCTTCATAATCAAGATGTAGAACGGCTATTTGATCAGCTTCCAGTTGGTACAAAGGTATGGATCACGACATCAAGCGATGCATTTGAAAAACTGGCCAAAGACAAACAGGCCATTCGTTAAAAAACGAATCACCTGCTTGTCTGCTTTTTTATCAACACTTTATAAAAAGGCTGCCGCTCCTGCTAAAAGTGAAGAAATTAACAGTAAGCTAATCATGAGCAATACCATAAATTTCATGAATTTCTGAGACATATCGCACCCCTATAATCAAATGTTTTTGCGACGAGCGCACCTTTCTTTATTCTAGCTCGTTTTTACGCAGGCGACAAGTGATGTACAAAGGAAGTGAACGGATGAATCAAATCGATCATATAGCCATTGCCGTTTTCTCAATTCAAAAAACAGCACGTACGTTCTCTAGGCTGTTTAACTGGGAATTTTCAGACATAGAAGTACTTCCGAATCAAGGGGTCAAAGTATCTTTTGCTTCCCTAGGTGATCTGCACATTGAGTTGATTGAACCGATGGAGGATCACAGCACATTACATACCTTTTTAATAAAAAGAGGAGAGGGGCTTCATCATATTGCATTAAAGTCAGGTGACATTCAGGCTGATCTCAGTCAACTTGAGGAGCTCGGCATGCAGCTCATTCAAAAGGGCGCACAAAATGGTGCGAACGGAAATCGCATTGCGTTTATTTCACCAAAAGAAACGTCAGGTGTGCTAATTGAATTGTGTGAACCTTTGAAAGGAGAGAAACAGGAAGATGCATGAATCGTTCAATGACTTGACTGAATGGCGCGAGAAAGCTTTAAGGGGCGGTGGTGAAAAACGAGCAGCGGTTCACCGAAACAAAGGAAAGCTGACTGTTCGGCAGCGGCTTCATGAACTTCTTGATGAAGGCAGCTTTATGGAAATTCAGTCATTCGCTAAAGGCTGCCGCTCAGAACATTTAGGGGATGGCGTTGTCACTGGGACGGGACTGATTCATGGGAGACAAGTAGGCGTATATGCACAAGATGCGACCGTGTACGGGGGTTCGCTAGGGGACATGCATGCGAAAAAAATAGCGGCTTTAATGGATTTGGCTGCTAAAAATCAAATGCCTGTTATCGGTCTAAAAGACTCAGGTGGTGCGAGAATTCAGGAGGGTGTGGTATCATTAGAGGGATACGGTCAGATTTTTAAACGGAATGTGCTGTACTCTGGTCAAATTCCACAAATATCCGTTATTTTAGGCTCCTGTGCGGGAGGTGCAGTTTATTCACCTGCACTGACGGATTTTGTATTCATGACGGAGCAAACAGCTCATATGTTTTTAACTGGACCGAAAGTGATAGAAAAAGCAACAGGAGAGACGGTCTGTCCTGACCGGCTTGGAGGTGCAGCAGTTCAGCATCAAACAAGCGGGAATGTGCACTATACAGGGAAAGATGAGAAAGACGTGTTAAAAGCAGTTCGAACGCTTTTAACGTACATACCAACGAAACGACGGCCTGTCATTCATCGTAAGGTGCAAAAGCATGATGCGAGCGATCTTGGGAACATCTTGCCAAAGGAGCCATCACGTACTTATGATGTTAAACAAGTGGTGACAGCGATCACCGACCACGGCTCATTTTTTGAAACGCAGCGTTGTTTCTCCAAAAATATCGTCACAGGTTTTGCCAGATTACAAGGGTCTTCCATTGGTCTTGTAGCCAATCAGCCTAAGGTGCTGGCAGGAAGCCTTGACCTCGATGCTGCTGATAAAGCGGCTCGGTTTATTCGATTTTGCGATGCATTTCATATTCCCATTTTAACCCTTGTGGACGTTCCTGGTTTTTTGCCAGGTGAGAAAGCTGAGCATGCAGGCATTATCCGCCACGGCGCAAAGCTTCTGTATGCGTACGCTGAGGCGACCGTTCCAAAGATCACTCTGATTTTGCGAAAGGCATTTGGCGGTGCATACGTTGCGATGAATAGTAAGGGCTTAGGTGCTGACTTTGTGTATGCATGGCCAGAGGCAGAAATTGATGTCATGGGAAAAGCATTTGCAGACGAAATTGTTCATCCTGCTTTGCGTGAGGTGGACAATGAACCTAGTGTCATGAAGGCAGCACAATTAGGATTAATCGACGATATTTTAATGCCAGATGAAACGAGAGAGCGGCTCATTCGCTCATTTGACCTGCTTCGCAGTAAGGAAGAAGATAGACCGTTAAAAAAGCATGGAAACATGCCGCTATAAGAGGAGGAGCATCATCATGATCAATGAGAAACGCTTATTAGACGAATTTTTAGAACTTGTTCAAATCGATTCAGAAACGAAACATGAAGAAAAAATTGTTGAAGTCCTAAAAGAGAAATTTACTGGTTTAGGGCTTAATGTAGTTGAAGATGATTCAAAAGAGACAACCGGCCACGGAGCAGGCAATCTTATTTGCACACTTGAAGGGAATCAAGAGGCAGATACGATTTATTTTACTTCTCATATGGATACAGTTGTACCAGGTAATGGTGTTAAGCCAGTCATTGAAGACGGCTATGTCAAGACAGATGGCACAACCATTCTTGGTGCTGACGATAAAACAGGGCTTGCTGCAATGTTTGAAGCGATCCGTGTCCTAAAAGAGAAAAATGTACCGCATGGCAAGATTGAATTTGTCATTACAGCTGGTGAAGAATCAGGACTTGTAGGAGCAAAAGCGTTAGATCCGAAACTGATGACAGCAAAATATGGTTATGCCCTTGATTCAGATGGCAAGGTCGGTACCATTATCGTGGCTGCGCCAACACAGGCGAAAGTACGTGCAACCATTTACGGGAAAACAGCTCACGCAGGTGTGGCACCTGAAAAAGGCGTCTCTGCGATTACGATTGCATCAAAAGCGATCGCCAGCATGCCGCTTGGCCGTATTGATGAAGAAACAACGGCGAATATCGGCCGCTTTGAAGGCGGAACACAAACGAATATTGTCTGTGATCAAGTGGATATTTTGGCAGAGGCACGTTCTTTAGAACCGGCAAAAATGGAAGCGCAAGTAGCGAAAATGAAAGAAGCCTTTTTAAAAACCGCTAAAGAAATGGGCGGAAGTGCCGATGTACAAATTGACATCATGTATCCAGGCTTTAAATTCTCACACGGCGATCAAGTCGTTGAAGTGGCGAAAAAAGCGGCTGCGAAAATTGGCCGTCCTTCAGAACTACAGACAAGCGGGGGAGGCAGTGATGCAAACGTCATTGCTGGAAATGGCATCCCGACCGTCAACCTAGCTGTTGGATATGAAGATATTCATACGAAAAATGAGAAAATGCCGATTGAAGAATTAGTCAAGACAGCTGAAATGGTTCTCGCCATTATCGAAGAAACGACAAATCCATCGTAAAGGCAGGAGACTCTGTGAGCACGCAAAAGATCATTATTTTCCAAGTGGGACAAGAGGATTTTGGTATCAGCGTAGAACATATACGCTCAATTGAGAAGGTCCCTTATTTACAAGAAGTATCGAACCTTCCAAAAGAGATTAAAGGACTCATGTCGTTAAGAGGAGAGGTCATTCCAGTCAGTGACACAGGTGTCATGCTGCACGGAAAACCTCTGGATGTAACCGAACAGTCTAAGGTTCTACTATTTGAATTAAACGATCAAATGATTGGCTGCCTTGTTTCTGATGCAAAAGATATCATTGATATCGAGCTAAGTGAGATCAAGCCATTTCATATGAACACAAAAGCATCTGAATATTTCTTCGGCGTCGTTGAGAGAGAGAACAAGATGATTTTACAAGTGGACCCTAATAAGTTTCTAGGGAAAATTGAGGATCTTGATCAATTGCCTGAGCGATTGAAAGAGGAATTGGCATAAACAAAGACCCCTTATTCATGGATAAGGGGTCATTTTGTGTGCCGTAGCTCACGAATCTTTCTACGTTCATGCTGAATAGCAGACAAATAAAGCCCCCTTATCATGTTCAGGTAAGGGGGCTATAATTTATTCAGCTGCTGGGTTAATTGAATCGTTTGCCGCAGCTTTTGTTTTTGATTTTTGGTACATCACATTTAAAATAATCGTTTGAATGGTGAGTAAAAGTCCACTTGTCATCCAATATAAAGGAAGTGCAGCGGGAGCATTAATTGATAGAAACAGCATCATGACTGGGAAAATCATGCCCATGATTTTTGCTTGTTTCAGTGCAGCTTCTGTTTGGGTGCCTGATTGCTTTGCGAATTTTTGTGTGACATAAAATTGCAAGAAATACATGGCCCCTGCAAAGATTGCCACCAAAAGATCAGTTTGTCCTAAGTTAAACCATAAGAACGAATGCGTTGCGATCTCAGGTGTTGAGCGAATTGCCGAGTAAAAGCCAAGAACAATTGGAATTTGAATCAGCATCGGCAGACAGCCCATTGCCAGCGGGTTCACATTGTTGTCTTTATATACTTTCATCATTTCCATTTGCAGTTCTTTTTGTTTTTCAGGTTCTTTCGTTTTTTTCAATTTGCTTTGAATTTGGTCAATCTGAGGTTTAACGAGTGCCATTTTCTCTTGCATCACTCTCTGCTTTTTAAATTGGTTTGCAAAAAGCGGGAAAATAAGCAGCCGGACAATCAATGTCACGAACATAATGGATAAACCGTAGTCATCATGGAAAAAGTTCGCAAGCCAGATAATCAACTCAGAAAAAGGCTGAACAAAATAATGATGGAAAAACCCATCAGAGCTTGTATTTGTTTGCGCACTCGCAGCAAATGCCGGTGACGCTACCATCATCAAAAATAAAGTCGTACAAATAGTCAATAAACGTTTCAATTCATTTCCTCCTCAATAATAAAATCTAATAAGAGAGAGGAAGCGAATGGTCTTCATCATCATTTGATGATCTTTTCATTCGAATGACTTTACTAATCCAAGTTGTAATGCGATCATATATGATAAACAGAAAGTCTGTTCGATTCAAACAAGATGCATCCAACTCTTCTAAACGATGTCCTCCGAGGTGCTCGTTCATTCGGCAGTCTTTTAATAAGAAAGCAATAACGATGGCGGTCAGCGCTGGAAGAATAATCGTAAAGAATTCAACAAGGAAAAAGACTTCATTGAATGTATCAATAATCATGATTATCACATCCATTTCATTACTCACAGTGTACTATACACCATATGAAATGTCTAATGGAACAAACAGGTGAAATCACGGTGAAATGAAGGAAAGTAGATCACCTAAGGAGGCAAGCAAATGGCTGATTCTCAAAAGAAGGGGCGAATCATTTTTCATATTGATATGAATAGTTTTTATGCATCGGTAGAAATGGCGTATGATCCTTCTTTGAGAGGGAAACCTTTAGCCATTAGCGGAAATGCAAAAGAGCGCAAAGGGATAGTTGTGACCTGCAGCTACGAGGCAAGAGCACTCGGGGTGAAGCCGCCGATGCCACTCTGGGAAGCGAAGCGGCTATGTCCGGGACTGATTGTGCGTACACCCAACTTCGACCGGTACCGCAGCTCCTCACAAGAAATGTTTACCATACTAAGAGAATATAGTGACTTAGTTGAACCCGTTTCAATTGATGAAGGCTATATTGATTTAACCGATACACCTTATGCTGAGCATGCCGTGAAAACCGCTCATGATATTCAAACGAGGCTCGTAGAAGAGCTCATGCTTCCTTCGAGTATTGGCATTGCACCGAATAAATTTCTAGCGAAGATGGCGTCTAATTGGAAAAAGCCAATGGGCATTACCATTTTGCGTAAACGAGATGTCCCGACAATGCTCTGGCCGCTCCCTGCAGGTGACATGCATGGGGTTGGACAGAAAACGGCAGATAAGCTGAAAACCATCGGAATTCATACAATTGAAGATTTAGCGAAAGCGAATGAATATGCGCTGAAAGAGTTATTAGGCATCAATGGACCGAGGTTAAAGCAAAAGGCAAACGGAGAGCATGACGGCATTGTCGATCCAGAAAGAATATACGAATTTAAATCTGTCGGCAATTCTTCCACTCTTCCTCACGATTCTGATGATACAGATGAACTCGTCTCATTAATAGAAAAACTCTCGCAATCGGTGAGTGCCAGATTACGAAGAAAAGAAGTGATGGCAAACCGGCTGCTCATTATGATACGGTATGCAAGCTGGAAAAATATCACACGGAGCGTCACACTCACGAATCCTACTGATCGAAAGGAAGATCTATTTGAGGCGGCAAAGCAGCTATTCCTAAAGCATTGGAATGACCAGCCAGTAAGACTTTTAGGCGTGACGGGGACCGATCTTGTGGAACGAAAATCAGCCGTCAAGCAACTTGATTTATTCTCTTATACAGAAGATGCAAAAGACGAACCGCTCCAATCTCTTTTAGACGGACTGAAAGAAAAGTACGGTAAACCACTCATCCAAAGAGGAGTGACCATTAAGGAAAAAGAGAGCAAAACAAGTGGTACAAGTTTTAATAAAGACTTTTTTCAGGACGAAAGAGGAAATGACTAGCCTGAAAACTTGATAAAAGAGGTGATGTTGTGGTAATTTCAAAGGGTACATCATTTCAGCAGTAATCAATATAGTGTGTTAGAAGGGACGTCAGAATTATGTCAAAACAACAAATCGGTGTCGTTGGACTAGCCGTTATGGGGAAAAACCTTGCCCTAAATATTGAAAGCCGCGGTTTCTCCGTGTCCGTTTATAACAGATCTAGCAGCAAAACAGAAGAATTTCTTCAAGAATCACAAGGGAAAAACGTTGTAGGCACATACAGCATTGAAGAATTTGTTCAATCGCTTGAAACGCCGCGTAAAATTCTTTTAATGGTAAAAGCGGGTGCAGCAACAGATGCAACCATTCAATCATTACTGCCTCACCTAGAGAAAGGTGACATTTTAATTGATGGTGGAAATACATATTACAAGGATACACAAAGACGTAACCAAGAGCTTGCGGAAAGTGGTATTCACTTCATTGGTACAGGTGTTTCTGGCGGTGAAGAAGGCGCACTTAAAGGTCCTTCTATCATGCCTGGCGGTCAAAAAGAAGCGCACGAGCTAGTGAAACCAATTTTAGAAGCCATCTCTGCGAAAGTAGATGGTGAGCCTTGTACAACGTATATCGGTCCAGATGGAGCAGGACATTATGTCAAAATGGTTCATAACGGTATCGAGTACGGAGACATGCAATTGATCTCTGAATCATACTTTATCTTGAAGCATGTGGCAGGATTGTCAGCAGAGGAGCTTCATGAAGTATTCTCAGAGTGGAATAAAGGCGAACTTGACAGCTACTTAATTGAAATTACAGCTGACATTTTCACAAAAGTGGATGAGGAAACGAACCAGCCGCTAGTAGATGTCATCTTAGATAAAGCTGGCCAAAAAGGAACTGGAAAATGGACAAGCCAAAGCTCACTTGATTTAGGTGTCCCGCTTCCAATCATTACGGAGTCTGTTTTCGCTCGTTTTATTTCTGCGATGAAAGATGAGCGTGTGGAAGCAAGTCAATTAATTCAAGGGCCTGAGCCAACTCAATCAGCTGAAGATAAACAAGCATTAATTGAAGCTGTTAGAAAAGCTCTCTTCATGAGTAAAATCTGCTCATATGCACAAGGTTTTGCGCAAATGAAAGCAGCGTCTGATGAGTATAACTGGGATTTGAAATACGGTGAAATTGCGATGATCTTCCGCGGTGGATGTATCATTCGTGCAGCCTTCCTGCAGCAAATCAAAGAAGCATATGACCGTAACCCTGAATTGAAAAACCTATTGCTTGATCCTTACTTCAAGGATATCGTAGAAAGCTATCAATCATCACTTCGTAAAGTGATTTCACTTGCAGTAGAACAAGGTGTTCCTGTTCCTTCATTCTCAAGTGCACTTGCTTACTTTGATAGCTATCGTACAGCTGTCCTTCCAGCTAACTTAATTCAAGCACAGCGTGACTACTTCGGCGCACATACGTATGAGCGTACAGATAAAGAAGGCGTCTTCCATACTGAATGGATGAAATAAGTATAAAACCTCAAAAGACCTTACCTTGGTAAGGTCTTAGATTGTTGACAAAGGGCTAAAATGAACTTGATTTTAGCCCTTTGTCTTCTTTTTAGCGTGATAGAAAACCTTTGCAGGACTGACAACGAATGCGAGGGTTTGTCTACACGCTGTGACCTTACCTTTGGTAAGGTCTTTTTTGTGTTTATATCTATTCGGCTAAAAATCCGAAAAAGAGGGATGCTAAGTAAAAAAGAACAGAAAGTAGGGATAGAAGTGGGCATTTTATATGCACTTCTCCCAGCGATATTTTGGGGAAGTATTGTTCTCATCAGTGTCAAACTTGGCGGGAATGCCTATCAGCAAACACTCGGCATTACTCTCGGCGCTTTTTTGTTTTCAATCGGCGCCTATTTGATCAAAATGCCGGAACTGACACCGCTTATTTTTGCGGTTTCCGTTATCTCTGGGATCTTTTGGAGTATTGGGCAAATGAATCAGCTTTCAAGTGTCGCCTTTCTAGGGGTGTCAAAGGCTGTTCCTTTATCAACGGGTATGCAGCTTGTGAGCACGACATTATTTGGTGTCATCGTCTTCAAAGAATGGCAAACTATGACGGTCATACTTATTGGTTCTTGTGCCATTTTATTTATTATTGCTGGCGTTGTCATGACATCACTTGGTCAAAAAAAGAGTGGCGGTAACGAAGGCGGCAATTTTAAAAAGGGAATCATCATTTTGCTCATCTCAACCGTAGGCTACGTCGGATACGTCGTCATTTTAAGATGGTTTCATATAGATGGCTGGTCTGCGCTCGTTCCACAATCTGTCGGCATGCTGCTTTCATCGTTAGCGATTAGTCTAAAGCAAGACCCGTTTAGCAAATATACGTTCAGAAATATCATTGCTGGTCTTGTGTGGTCGACAGGAAATCTAGGGCTTCTTTTGGCGATTCCACTCATTGGTGTAGCAGTAAGTTTTTCCATGTCTCAAACAGGAATTGTCATCTCGACTTTAGGCGGTATTTATTTATTAAAAGAGAAAGCATCTAAAACAAGCTTTGTCATTGCAGGCTGCTTGATGATTATCGCAGGTGGTGTGCTGCTAGGTTTTACAAAATAGGAGGTTAAACGAATGTATCCAGATTTGGAAGGAAAAACAGTTCTCATCACAGGAGCAGGTACAGGGATAGGTCAGGCGATGGCGCGCCGGTTTGGACAAGAAAAAGCCAATGTAGTGATCAATTATTTCTCAGATAAAGAAAACCCGGACGACACGATTGCTGAGATTCAAAAAAGTGGCGGACAGGCTGTGAAAATTCAAGGGGATGTATCAAAAGAAGAGGATATGAAGGCGATGATTGATCAAGCTGTCGATACATATGGCAGTCTTGATGTCATGATCAATAATGCAGGAATTGAAAATGAAGTTCCTTCAACAGAAATGACGCTAGATAACTGGAACAAAGTGATGTCCACCAATTTAACAGGCATGTTTCTAGGGTGCCGTGATGCATTAAAGTATATGACAGAACACGGGATCGAGGGGTCGATTATTAATATGTCGTCGGTCCATCAGCAAATTCCGTGGCCTCATTTTGTCCATTATGCAGCAAGTAAAGGAGGCGCCAAGCTTTTGACAGAAACGCTGGCACTAGAATATGCCCCTAAAAAAATTCGTGTAAACAGCATTGCACCAGGTGCAATTGATACCCCGATCAATGCCGAAAAATTTGATGATCCAGCATTGAAAAAGGGCGTCATTGAGCTGATACCAATTGGCTATATCGGAAAACCGGAAGAAGTGGCAGCATGTGCTGTCTGGCTTGCATCAAAAGAGGCGAGCTATGTGACAGGGTTGACGTTATATGTAGACGGCGGTATGACCAAGTACCCTGGATTCCAAGCAGGAAAAGGATAATCGTGATGAACACGGGCTGGGCTCAGAGGATAACACAACATCAAATTATGATCTAGTATGTTGTCATGCTAGTGAAAAGCGTGAGCATAAACATTGCACACGCTTTTATCCATTTATTCGCCTTTTTCAAATATGGCTTCTTTGTTCTTCACGATGATGCCTACTTTCGTTTTGACACGAGGAACGCCATCTTTTTGAAGATAATCATATAAAATGGGTTCTATTTCATTGATATCTGTACGAAGTATTTTAGGTGATAACTCCTCGATAAATGGATCGTTTTTAACTGCTAGACAGTTCGCCATTGTATCGAGTGCAATTAAACTGAAAGGTCTTCCTTTGTTTAGCCAAGATTTCATTCTGAGCCATGTTGGAAAGCATGCTGATGCCAACCTGCCCCAACTATCGTTAAAAGAGGAGCAATGAGACTCCATCCAATCAAGTATGTGATGTGAACGGAAACGATATAGGCTGGAGAGAGCCGTCATTGGTAATTCCTTTTCACTTACACATTTCAATTGATCGAAAATACGTCTCATTCCTTCCTCGGCTGGTAAACTACTGGCTGCTGCCCAAGAAAGCGGATGAAAAAATTTATCGGCATCATTCTCCCAAAGCTCTCTTACCCAATCCGAAGCTGCAGTACCTAAAACATCAGCTGCGATCTCCAGCATTCTTGATTTGACTTCATGATTTTCCGTTCCATAAAATCTAGCTTTTACAGACATCAACATTTTTTGTGTATCGTGTTTTTTCAGGGCAATGATGACATCGTTGTGAAGAAACCATCTTGTGATTGAGAAATCTAATAAAGACTCCAAATCATGTTGAACCGCTTGTAATGTGGGTATTTTCTCTTCTGCTGTGACCAATACATCTTCTTCTGGCTGACAAGCCTCTCCGTCTTCTTCATAAAAATCATCGTGCAATAAAAATTTCTTTGGAGAGTGGATGATCGCTAAGTGATACCATTCAATTGGACGTAAAGAATAGGTTAAGAGCCGCCTGCGACAATCATTGCATAATCGATAAGGCTGAGCTGGTTCATCAGAAATTTTTACAACATCAATCTCGTTTCTTTTACAGGCTTCACACAAATGAGTGACTGCCATGATATCCACTCCTTTTGATTGCAAAGATATGAATAGATTCGAAAAGTAGCAGCAAAAGACGTTTACCTATCCATCAAATTGAGTGGGAATAGAATCTGTTTCCATCTCAGGGCAGTTACTTCTCATGATTTATGGGATGAAAAATTGGGTTTTTGAATGAGCTAAGTCATTCGCACTTATTTTAACAAAGTTCTCAAAGACTGTCTTCAGAAGAAGAAGCTACTTTATGGTTCATTCGGAGAGTATTTTTTAAAAGAAAAGGGGTCTCGTTCATATCTGGATGAGATCTTTTTTGTTCTGAAAGCTTGTTGTGAGTATTGATACGGTCATTTTTAAAATAAAATACATACATATATAATTAAATGTCTAGACATTTAAAAATAAAAATATATAATATTAACTGGAAGCGCTTTTATTACAACAATGGGGTGAGAGAAATGAAACGTATTTTATTAGCATGCAGTTCAGGTATGTCTACGAGTTTACTAGTCACAAAGATGAAGGCACATGCTGAGTCTATAGGGGAAGAAGCAGAGATTTGGGCAGTCGGACAAGACCAAGCGAGAAAAGAAATGGCACATGCCGATGTTGTATTAATTGGACCGCAAATGAGCTTTTTAAAAGGGGATCTTCAAAAAGAAGCTCAAAAATATGGGATTGAAGTAGAGGTCATCGATATGCAGGCGTATGGGCTAGCAGATGGACAAAAAGCGTATGAACAAGCGGTTTCATTGATGGGGGAATCTTAAAGGATGGAAAAGAAAACACTCGAAGGACTCACGGAAGAACAAATCAGTTTTCAATTGATCTTACACAGCGGAAATGCACGAAGCAAATTGCTTCAATCTCTTAAACAATTTAGAGAAGGTCATGAAACAGTAGCATCTGACCTTCTCAAAGAAGCGGAAGATGACTTGCGGAATGCACATGATATCCATTTTCAAATGGTACAGCAAGAGGCAAGCGGAGAAACGATTTCATTCTCCTTGCTGCTCATGCATGCCGAAGATCATTTCATGTCAACGATGACAATAAAAGAGCTTGTGGGAGAGCTCTTACCGATATTGCAATCATTGAAACAATAAAGGGTGTAAACAAGGGGGGAAACCAATGTTTGATAAAATAAGTGCGATTTTGGTTCCGATTGCTGGGAGATTGAACAACAATCGCTATCTAGGGGTATTAAGGGATGCCTTTATGCTTGCGTTCCCATTAACAATTTTTGGTTCCATCATGGTCGTATTAATGAATTTGCCATTTTTAGATAAGATCATGAGTCAAACAGCACTGGAAGGTGTTCAGTCTGCACTGAATATTGCACCGAGTGCGACCATCAGCATTATGAGTGTGTTTGTTGTATTTGGGATTGGCTACTATTTATCGAAAAGCTATGATGTGGAAGCTGTCTTTGGCGGTGTGATCGCTTTAGCCTCTTTTCTGCTCCTTACGCCATTTTTACTAGAGCAAGAGGGCGGTGCATCCATTGCAGGTGTCATCCCAGTCGATCGTTTAGGCGCAAAGGGAATGTTCCTTGGAATGATCACAGGCTTTTTGTCGGCTGAAATTTATCGCTATTTTGTCCAAAAGAAATTTGTCATCAATATGCCGCAAGGGGTTCCGCCAGCTGTTTCTAAGTCTTTTGCTGCACTCATCCCGGCTACTTTGACACTCACAACCTTTTTACTGATCAATATCATCATTACACAAGGGTTCAAAACCAACATGCATGACTTGATTTACAATGCGATTCAGGCGCCGCTTGTCGGACTTGGAAGCGGTATCATTCCGACCTTGATCGCTATTTTCTTTATACAAATTCTTTGGTTCTTTGGGCTCCACGGTCAAATTATTATCAACTCTGTCATGGACCCGATTTGGAATACATTGTCCATTCAAAATCTAGAAAGCTACACAAAAACAGGTGAGGTTCCGAACATCATCAGCAAGCAGTTTATCGAAATCTATACAGTGGGTATGGGTGGAACCGGTATGACACTAGCTGTTGTGTTTACGATTTTAATTTTCCTTAAAAGTAAGCAATTGAAACAAGTAGCAAAGCTCGGCTTAGGACCAGGTTTATTTAACGTCAATGAACCCATTATCTTCGGTTTACCGATTGTGATGAACCCGCTTATTCTCATTCCGTGGATTTTGGCGCCAATGGTGATTACTTGTATTTCTTATTTTGCGATGGCCGCAGGTATTGTGCCGCCTCCGACAGGCGTGAATATTCCATGGACAGTACCGATCTTTATTAGCGGAGTCATGGCAACAAATTCATTAGCGGGCGGTCTGCTTCAGCTGTTTAATTTAATGATTGTGTTTGTCATTTGGTTCCCGTTCCTAAAATTTATTGATCGTATGAATGTGAAAAATGAAAAAATAGTCACGACAGAAAAAACGAAACAAACAAACATCAAAGGTGAAGGAGACTCAATACATGTCGATGGAAACTAACAGTCAATCATATACATTTCCAGAAGGTTTCTGGTGGGGATCTTCTGCCTCTGCTACCCAAACAGAAGGCAGTTATCCAGGAGATGGAAAGGGACCGAACATTTGGGATCACTGGTTTGAAAAAGAGCCGAATCGTTTTTTTCAGGGCGTCGGTCCAGGTGTAACCTCGCAATTTTATCGTAAATACAAAGAGGATATCCGCCTCATGAAGGAGATTGGGCACAACTCGTTTCGTCTATCTATTTCATGGTCACGCCTTTTACCTGAGGGAAAAGGGGCTGTTAATGAAGAAGCTGTGGCTTTTTACAATGATGTGATCAATGAACTGATAGCGAGTGACATTGAACCGTTTGTGAACTTGTATCATTTTGATATGCCAATGGCGCTTCAGGAGACGGGAGGATGGGTAAACAGGCAGGTCGTAGACGATTATGTCAGCTATGCGACATTGTGTTTTCAGCTATTTGGCGACCGGGTGAAAAAATGGTTTACCCATAACGAGCCGATTGTCCCTGTAGAGGGTGGATATATGTATAGCTTCCATTATCCAAACGAAGTTGATTTCCAAAAGGCAGTGCAAGTTGGATTTCATGAGATTTTATCAAATGCTAAGGCCATTGCGGCTTATAAAGAGATGAAGCAGGATGGGAAAATAGGCATTATCCTGAACCTTACTCCTTCGTATCCGCGAAGCCAGAATCCGCGGGATGTCGAAGCAGCTGAGATGGCTGACGCCTTCTTTAACCGGTCCTTCCTAGATCCAGCTGTGAAAGGACATTTCCCTGAAAAGCTAGTGGACGTGTTAAAGAAAGAAGGATTGATGCCGGCTATGGAGGAAGGAGACCTTGAACTCATTCAAGAGAACACGATCGACCTTCTCGGCATCAACTATTATCAGCCAAGAAGAGTGAAAGCAAAGGAACATATGCCTCACCCTGATGCACCATTTATGCCAGATCATTATTTCGACTCTTTTGAAATGCCGGGCAGAAAAATGAATGTGTACCGCGGCTGGGAAATCTATGAAAAGGGTATTTACGATATATTGAAAAAAGTCCAGACAGACTATGGGAATATTGAATGCTTTATTTCTGAAAATGGAATGGGTGTTGAAGGAGAAGAGCGGTTTCAAGATGAAGAAGGAATGATTCATGACGATTACCGCATTGATTTTATTTCTGAGCATCTTAAATGGGTGCATCAAGCCATTCAAGAAGGAAGTCATGTAAAAGGCTATCATCTGTGGACGTTTATGGATAATTGGTCATGGTCGAATGCCTATAAAAATCGCTATGGATTTGTCTCAGTGGACCTTGAGAAAGACGGGAAACGTACCATCAAAAAAAGTGGCTACTGGTTTCAATCGGTTTCAGAGAATAATGGTTTCTAATCAAGATACTTGCTCTTTCCTTGAAAAGGGCAAGTATTTTTCTTATGTAAAGATGAAAGGATTGAAATGAAAGTAGCTCGAACCTTTTAAGCGCACTAGGCTTAGTGTAGAATGAGAGGAAGGCTAGAAAGCGCTATAATAGGATATGAAAAAACAAGTCAGTTGGTGGTGTGAGATGACAAAGTACGAACTCATTTCAGAAGAAATTAGAAAAAGAATAGGAACAGCATATTATCCAGAAGATCAACCCATTCCAGATGAAAACTCGCTTGCCGCTGAATTTAAATGCAGCAGAATGACGATGAAGCGTGCGCTCGATCTTTTAGTGGCGGAAGGTCTGCTCTTTAGAAAAAGAGGTCATGGCACATTTATTGTGAAGGCAGCACTAAATCAAGGTGCGATCAACGTATCAGGTCATGAAAATAAAGGGTTCACGAAAGTGATGGCAGATAAAAACGTGACGAGCCAAATCATTCGCTTTGATGTGCATTTTCCAAGTGAAGAGGTGGCAGCTCATTTATCCATTGACTCAAGCACACCTGTCTATGACATTATTCGGCTCCGTTTGGTAGAAGAAGAGCCATATGTATTAGAAAAAACCTTTATGCCTGTCAATGTCATTAAGGGAATAGATGAAGAGGTTTTATTGGGTTCCATCTATAGCTACATTACAAACACACTGCAATTAAAAGTAGCAGGAGCGCACAAAAAAATTAGAGCGGCTAAATCAGATCAGCTTGATCAGCAATATTTAGGCTGTGACCCTACGGATCCGGTGCTAGAAGTGGAGCAGGTGGCTTATTTAAACACAGGCCGGCCGTTTGAATATTCCTTTAGCCATCATCGCTATGATAAATTTGATTTTTCAACGGTTGAAATTACGAAAACACGACTTTAAAAAAAGAGCAGAACCCCCTCAATCGGGAGACTGCTCTTTTTTGTTAATTTTATATATTCCACCAGTGATATCCATCTTTTTCAAGAAGCTGATCTGCTTCTTTTGGTCCCATAGAACCAGCAGGATAATTTGGTTTTAACGTTTTGGTTTCAGCCCATTTTTCTGAAATTGGATCAACAAAGTTCCAAGACAGTGCTACTTCATCCCAGTGGGCAAAGTTTGTTGCATCACCTAGCAAACAGTCATGAATTAGCTTTTCATACGCTTCTGGTGTATTCATGATGTCGTTGTAATTTGTTTGATAGTCAAGCTTAATTGGTTTAGCATACGTTCCGCCATCAAGCTTGCGAGCATTCAGGTGAAGGGTGATGCCTTCGTCTGGCTGAATGTGAATCACAAGTAAGTTTGGATGCATGGAATTCCCGTTTCCGTAGTACAGGTTCATCGGAATGTCTTTAAATTGCACCACGATTTGAGTGGATTTCTTTTCTAGACGTTTTCCTGTACGAATGTAAAATGGTACCCCGGCCCATCTAAAGTTATCGATGAGAAGTTTTCCTGCAACGAATGTTTCTGTGTTGGAGTTTGGGTCCACATTTTGCTCTTCAAGATAGGAAGGAACCATATTGCCATCAATCGTTCCTGCATCATATTGTCCGCGGACAAAGAATTGATCCACTTCATCTTTCGAGAATGGACGAAGCGCACGCAATGCTTTCCGTTTTTCGCTACGGATTTCCTCTGTATTGAGCTTAATCGGCGGCTCCATGGCTAGTAGTGCAACCATTTGAAGCATATGGTTTTGGACCATATCTCTCAGTGCACCAGAACTCTCGTAATATCTCGCACGGTCTTCGACGCCTAATGATTCACTCGATGTGATTTGAATGTTTGAAATGTAACGGTTTGTCCAAAGCGGTTCAAAGATCGCATTCGCAAAACGAATCACCTCAATGTTTTGCACCATCTGTTTACCGAGGTAGTGGTCAATACGATAAATTTGATCCTCTGTAAATGCATCTCGGATCTCTTCATTTAATGTTTTGGCACTAGGGAGGTCATGACCAAACGGTTTTTCAATGACAAGTCGAGACCATCCAGTCGTTTCTGATACGCCTTCACTTTTTAAAAACTTCGCAATGGTTCCGAAGAATTCCGGTGCCATCGCTAAATAGAACATCCGGTTATTTGGGATACTGTATGTATCTTCAAGACCAGAAAGAAGTGTGTTCAGTGCTTGATAGGAAGCAGGGCTTGAGACATCAAAGTCATGGTAATAGAAATGAGAAATAAATTCCTCTGCTTTTGCTTCTGCATCATCAGAAGAGACCGATTCTTTTACCACAGCTCTTAGGTCTTCATGAGACCAAGGACGACGTCCAACACCTACAACAGCGAATTGATCTCCAAGCTTTCCGCTATGATAAAGTCTATGTATAGAAGGGTAGAGCTTGCGTTTTGCAAGGTCTCCTGTTGCGCCAAAGATGACAATGACTGCTTTTGGATAGTTAGTTTCTGTATTCACGAAAAGTACCTCACTTTATTCGTAGCATTGTTGTAAAAACCGAGAATGTATGTACATTTTCTTTATTTTAAAGGTTCATTGTTCGTAAAGCAAACATTTGATTCGACTTTTTCTGCCCAAGTTTGACTTTTTTCAAAAATTCCGCTGAATTCACATTTATCCTGTCTTCATGTATTCTATATGAATGAAGAGATTGTATACCGGCTGTAGGAGGAAATCGTAATGGAACTGCTCTTTTTAGGAACAGGTGCAGGCATTCCTGCAAAAACAAGAAACGTCACTTGCACTGCGCTGAAGCTTTTAGAAGAGAGAAAAGCCGTGTGGCTTTTTGATTGCGGAGAAGCGACGCAGCATCAAATATTACATACAACGATTAAACCAAGAAAAATTGAGAAGATCTTTATCACGCATATGCACGGTGATCATGTATATGGTCTCCCAGGTCTGCTTGGCAGCAGGTCCTTTCAAGGCGGAGAGGATAAATTGACGATATATGGTCCAAGCGGCATTAAAGCTTTTGTAAACGCGGCACTTTCAGCGACGCAAACGCATTTGACTTATCCGCTGCATATCATAGAAATAGAGGAAGGGATCGTTTTTGAAGATGAGACCTTTCAAGTAGAAGCAAAACGAGTGTCTCATGGGATCCCAGCTTACGGTTATCGGGTCGTGGAAAAAGATGTACCCGGTGCACTAAAAGCCGAAGACCTAAAAAAAATCGGTGTAAAACCTGGACCTTTGTATCAGAAGTTGAAAAATGGGGAAACCGTTACACTCGAAGATGGAAGAATGATTGATGGAACCGATTATTTGGAACCCCCTAAAAAAGGGAGAATCGTTGCATTTTCAGGAGATACCCGTTTGTGCGAGAATATAACAAGGCTTGCCAAGAATGCGGATGTGTTAGTCCATGAAGCAACATTTGGGAAAGAAGATGCAGAACTAGCCTATAATTATTATCACAGTACGACAGAACAGGCAGCAAAAACAGCGCAGGAAGCAGGCGCAAAAAGACTGATTTTGACTCATATTAGTGCACGGTACCAAGGGGAAGAGTCAATGAAACAATTACTCAAAGAAGCCCGCGATATATTCCCGCTGACTGAAGCTGCACATGATTTCTTTTCTTTTCCTATTGACCGTACCCTGTAAAAATTGGATGAATCGTCAAAAATAGTTGTGTGATTTTTTTGATATTTATGATGACGCTCTTTTTCAGGTAGTGGTAAAATGGTGAAGAAAAAACAAATGACGAATTACACTATGAAGAATACGGGAGGCACAATCAAAGATGAGCGGTTTTACAGCGTTAAGTGAAGCAGAATTAAATGACCTATATGCAGCACGACAAAAAGAGTATGAAACGTACAAAAGTAAAAACTTACACTTAGACATGTCTAGAGGGAAACCTTCACCAAAACAGCTCGATTTATCTATGGGCATGCTCGATGTCGTGACATCAAAGGATGCAATGACAGCTGAGGATGGTACAGATGTGCGAAACTATGGCGGCTTGACAGGCCTTCCTGAAACAAAGAATTTTTTTGCAAGTGTGCTCAATCTGAAGCCAGAACAAATCATCATTGGCGGTAATTCTAGCCTAAATATGATGCATGACACAATTGCCCGTGCCATGACTCACGGCGTATATGGCAGCAAAACACCTTGGGGCAAGCTTCCAAAGGTAAAATTCCTAGCACCAAGCCCAGGGTATGATCGTCATTTTGCCATTTGTGAGCATTTTAACATAGAGATGATTACGGTAGATATGAAGTCGGATGGACCTGACATGGATCAGGTAGAAAAATTGGTTGCAGAAGATGAAGCCATCAAAGGGATTTGGTGTGTACCGAAATATAGCAACCCTGACGGCATTACGTATTCAGATGAGGTTGTCGACCGTCTTGCTTCCATGCAGACAAAAGCAGACGACTTCCGTATTTTTTGGGATGATGCCTATGCAGTCCACCATCTAACAGATACGCCTGATACGTTAAAAGATATTTTTCAAGCAGTAGACAAAGCAGGACATGCAAACCGTGTGTTTATGTTCGCCTCTACTTCTAAAATTACGTTCCCAGGCTCGGGTGTTGCACTGATGGCATCTAGTCAGGACAACGTCAGCTTTATTCAAAAACAGTTATCAGTTCAAACCATTGGGCCAGATAAAATCAATCAATTAAGACACCTTCGTTTCTTCAAGAATCCAGAAGGATTGAAGGAACATATGAAAAAGCATGCAGCGATTATTAAGCCGAAATTTGACCTCGTTCTTTCGATCCTTGATGAAAAGCTTGGTGGAACAGGCATCGCTGAGTGGCACAAACCAAATGGCGGATATTTTATTAGCTTAAATACACTCGATCATTGTGCAAAAGCTGTTGTGCAAAAAGCGAAAGAAGCCGGTGTGACACTAACAGGTGCAGGGGCGACATATCCTTATGGAAACGACCCGCTTGATCGTAACATCCGTATTGCGCCAACGTTCCCAACGCTTGAAGAACTAGAGCAGGCGATTGACATCTTTACGTTATGCGTTCAGCTTGTCAGCATTGAAAAGCTGCTGTCTGAGAAAAGTCAATCAGCACCAACGGTATAACGAAAAAAACTCCTTGACTGATGTCCGGTCAAGGAGTTTTTGTTTTTAGTTAGCTGTTTGATAATAAGTGGCAGGCTGTTTTGCTGCACACCATACATCATAAATCGCAAGCTGCACAATATGTGGTTCATCGTGATGAATATAGTGCGAGCTGTTCTGCGCCTGAATCCATCCGCTTTGGGATGACAATGTGAGCATTCGTTTATGAAGCCTGAGCCAAGCTTCATGTGCTGGATGAAACAAGCGGCTTTTGCCTGATGAAATGACAAGAAGGGGCATCATCCCATAATGCGTTTGCTCCTCTTTGATCGTACGCAGCATTTGCTCAAAGTCCTCATGTGTACATTCTGCTGTGAACTGCGCCATATATGAAGTGCATTCTTCCTTTGATAAGAGCGGCAGAATGACCTGCTCTTGCTCCTCACTTGCTGGGTCTAGAAGGACCATACCGATAACATCTTCTTTTCTGCGGCTTGCCCATAAGCGGCTGACAAGAGAGCCAAATGAGTGCGCCACAATGAGAAATGGCGGCTGAATATTGGCTTGATGTAAGAGTGTATCTAAATCATCCGCAAGATCATGCAAAGTTCTTCCTTCTTTGCTTTCGCTGCTTTTTCCATTACCTAAACGGTCATATAAGAAAACACCAAGCTCTGGGTCAATATCACGAGCGATATTCGCCCACGTATCGCCTGAAATTCCATATCCTGCTTCAAAAATAATGGTGGCTTGCTTTTTTCCTTGACGATGCCTTGTATAAAAGTGATGTCCATCTATATGATACGTTCTTTCAATCAATGCCGAGTTCATTCTTCCATCTCCTCTAAGTGGTTCTTTAGCTAAAAGACGGCACAAAAGGCAAAGATGTTTCTCTTAAAAACAAAAAAGATGCCTATTTCAAAAAATAGACACCTTTTTGCTTAAAGATGTTACCAAGCACGATCGTATTGGCGCGGGCTTTCGATGGATGTACGAAGCTCTTTAGCGGCTGTTTTTGGGAAATACGGATCCCGTAAAAATTCTCTGCCGATAAAGATCAAGTCAGCACGCTGATTTTGTAAAATTTCTTCGGCCTGTACACCAGATGTGATCATACCGACAGCGGCTGTTTGGATGCCGGCACCTTCTCTTATTTTCTCAGCAAAGGTGACTTGGTAGCCGGGGAATGTTTTAATACTGGCTTGCACAACAGCGCCTGAGCTCACATCAATTAAGTCGACTCCTTGCTCTTTCAGCCATGCGGCAATGCCAATATAATCTGCAATATCTAGTCCTTTTGTTGTGTAATCAGAAGCGGATACACGGACAAATAATGGTCCATCCCACACTTCATTGACTGCATCAACAACTTCTCTCAAGAAGCGATAACGATTTTCTGGTGAACCGCCATATTCATCTGTCCGGTGATTGGCAAGCGGTGAGAGAAATTCGTTAATCAAATAGCCATGCGCACCATGAATCTCAATGATGTCAAATCCAGCTTTCTTGGCGCGGACAGCGGCATCTTGAAACGCCTGAACTGTGTCTTTTATTTGATCGATAGACATCTCAAGAGGTGTTTTAGATTGCTCGTCAAATGGAATGCTGGATGGAGCAAGAATGTCACCATCTAGCTCAGCCTTGCGTCCTGCATGGGCTAGCTGGATGGCCGTTTTTGTTCCGTACGCTTTGATTTGTTCGTTTAATGAGGCAAATCCTTCAATGTGCTCATCACTCCAAATTCCGAGGTCCTGATCACTAATTCTTCCCTCAGGTGAAACAGCACTTGCCTCGACCATAATTAATCCGGCCTGACCTTGAGCACGGGAAATATAATGTGCAAAGTGGAAAGGCTGTAATTTTCCATCACGGTCATAGGATGAATACATACACATCGGGGACATGACGATGCGGTTTTTGAGTGTGACACCTTTTAATGTCCAAGGTGAAAAAAGCTTTGTTTCCAATTACCTTCGCCTCCTCATAGAATGGTATAGCCGATTATAACAGTCATTCAAACATTCGTCATAAAAGGTGCTCAAACCATATAGCTTTTGAACATGATTTTGTATAATGAAAGATATGGACATCAAAGGGGGATAAACGGATGAAATGGCAAACGGAAAGTGAACTAAAGGAGCTACTCACAGCTCTGATGCAGTATGAAAGCATATCTGGTACAACGGGAGAAGTCGCATTAGCGGAATATTTATATTACTTGCTGAGGGAGCGGCCATATTTTGAGCAGCATCCTGATCACTTGGCTTTGCATCCAATGAAAGATGGCCGGTATTTTTTAACGGCACTTGTCAAACGAAGTACGCTGCCACGTACTGTTTTACTCCTCAGCCATTTTGATGTCGTCGATACAGAGGATTACGGAGAATTTCAAAATATGGCGTGTAAGCCCGAAGAGTTAATGGCGTCCTTTTCTCAAAAAAGTGCACTTCTTCCAAAAAGGGCAAGAGAGGATTTAGCTTCAGGTGACTGGCTGTTTGGACGAGGGTCCATGGATATGAAAGCAGGCCTGACTGTCCAGCTTTCCATGCTGGAAAGAGCGATGGCGGGGAGGTTTGAAGGAAATATTCTGCTCGTCACAGTGCCAGATGAAGAAGTGAATTCACAGGGAATGCTGGAGGCTGTTCCGAAACTAAAGGAAATCAAGGAGATGTATGATCTTGAGTATACCGCATGTTTAAACAGTGAGCCGATGTTTGAAAAGTATCCCGGGGATGCGCACCAATACATCTATACAGGTAGTATAGGGAAGGTACTTGCGGGATTTTTCTGCAAAGGAATTGAAACACATGTAGGTGAGCCCTTCTCAGGATTAAATGCAAATTTTATGGTATCTGAATTAAACAGGCTGTTAGAACTGAATAGTGATTATTGTGAGGAAGTAGATGGTGAAGTGACACCGCCTCCGACCAATTTGATGCAAAAGGATTTGAAAGAAGCTTACTCTGTTCAAACGCCTCACACGGCTGTTTCTTTATTTAATGTGCTGATGATGAACCGCTCTAGTGAAGAGCTTCACGGGCTCCTCTATGAAACTGCGAAACAAGCAGCAGCCCAAATCGAAGCCAATCTCAAACAGAAAACCGCTGCATTTCAACGCTTTAAACATTTTACACCCATCGATACAAACATCACGGTGTTAACGTATCATGAGCTGTACGAAAAAGCTGCTGAACGATCCGGCAAGCAAGAGGTCGAGCGAATTGTCAACTACGCCTTTGCCAACCGGGGTGAGCTTGGGGATCGTGATTTTTCAACCAAAATTGTATCAGAACTGACGACCCTTTGTAAGGAAGATGGAGCACTGATTGTGTTGTTTTATAGTCCGCCATTTTACCCATCTGTTTCTTCAACAAACGATCTGCATATTCAAACGACCTTAAAGAAGATTCAAAGAGAAGCAAAAGAGATCTATGGAATCGAAGTAGAAGAAGTCAAATATTTTCCTGGTTTATCTGATTTAAGCTACTTACAGCTTGAAAATCAAGATATAGACGATTATACAGCCAACATGCCGCTATACCAAAAAGGCTACTCGTTACCACAAGGAGAAAAAGAAACTCTTAACGTTCCTGTCATCAACGTTGGTCCATTAGGAAAGGATGCGCACAAATGGACAGAACGGCTGCATGTCCCATTCTCTTTTGGCGTTTTGCCGTCGCTCTTACAATCAACAATTCATGCTTTATTAGAAAAGAATTAAGTGAAAGCCCTAGCGTCATGATAGGGCTTTTCTTTTTGATATCAATCACCTTCTGTCTAAAGAAATAGAGTATGATATAGAATAATACTTACATATAATTGAAAGGGGATTGTGAGAGTGAAAACAGGAGTACTAACAAAAACAGAGATCATGACATCACTTCATGAGAGTTTGCGTAAGCTTGAGGAGTTAGTATGGACATGTGATGAGGCTACATTAGATGAATCTTTTGGGGAAGGCAAGTGGTCGATTAAACAAATTGTTGGACATTTGTATGATACAGAAGAAGTCTGGTCAGAGCGGATAGAGCAGGCAATATCAAATGAGCACACGCTTTTCGCATCATATGATCCAGAGATATATGTGAAGGGAAGAGCTTATGAAACGTATACCGCACAAGAGGTCAGTGCATTGATCGAGCGCTTAAAAGAGAGCAGAAACAAAACACTACAACTATTAGAAAAGGATACATGGGATTTTTCTGGCCTCCATCCTGAAGAAGGGATAATGACAGTCCAAATATTAGCTGAAACCATTGCTTTACATGAAATTCATCACCTCGATCAAATCAAAGCCATCATGTCCATGAGAGCATCGAGTGATAGATGAAAAGCACCTGTCATCAAGGGGACTGACCCCAAAAGATGAGACAAATAAAAAACACCTTTAAGTTTGAAAACGGATCGTTGTGATCCGAAATAAAACATGGAGGTGTTTTTTCTATGGGGACAAGAGTGAGTTATCCGGCTGAAGTCAAACAGAAGGCTGTAGAAATGAGATTGGCAGGCGTACCTATGAAAGAGATCATGCAGGAATTGAATATCAAGAATAAGACGCAGGTTCAGACATGGGTGAGATGGCATAAAACTGGGGATACACACAGGTTCGAACAACCTGTTGGAAAACAATATACCTATGGAAAGGGTCCCGAGTACTCTTCAGAATTAGAGAGACTTCAGGCAGAAAATCGCTATTTGAGTCAACAGAATGAGGTTTTAAAAAAGTACAACGAATTGGAAAGGAAGTTGATAAGGAAACGTCAATCAAACTGGTAGATGAATTGTGCAAAACGATGACGGTACAGGACATCTGTGTCCATTTAGGCATCTCACGCACTTCGTATTATAGATGGAAAAAGAATCTGACTCAGAATCATCCTAAAAGACAACTAGAGAAACAGGTCGGCACGTTGTGCCGAAAGCACAAATATCGATATGGTTATCGGAAAATCACAGCCATACTAAAAATGGGAATGCGTATTAACCATAAAACTGTTCAACGTATCATGCAGAAAAACCAGTGGCAATGCCGGGTTAAAATGAAAAAGCGTAAGAAGAATGGGCAGCCCTATGCCGTGGCTGGTAATATACTGGATCGGAATTTTCAGTCTGATCGCCCTCTTGAAAAACTAGTCACGGACATCACGTATTTGCCTTATGGACAGAAACAATTGTACCTTTCCAGTATATTGGATTTATATAATGGAGAAGTGATTGCTTTTACAATTGGTGATAAGCAGGACACAGACTTTATCTTAAACACACTTAATCAGCTCCCAGCACTTCCTGAGAATTGCGTGTTACATAGCGATCAAGGTTCTGTGTATACATCTTACGAGTATCAGAAAGCTGTTCATATAAAAGGCATTACCATGAGCATGTCCCGTAAAGGGACGCCCGCTGATAATGCCTCCATCGAATCGTTTCATT